>JBKQUY010000105.1:0-75732 GCA_052325425.1 Bacteroidia bacterium
AAATAATAGATATACGAATAATTCGTAATTAATACCCCCCCTTGATTTTATAACATAATCACAAAAACTTGCCACAGATTCACAGATAAAAGTACCTTTCATTGTTAATTATTAATTGAATGCAAAATTAAACAAATTATTTAGAATATAGTAAATAAAAAGTTAAATTTTATAAACAGGTTATATATCAACCAGCGGCAAATAAATAATGCATATTTTAGTGGTTAAATAAACTGCAAATTCATTCCAATAAAATAGAGTTTATATTGAATAAGAAACAAATATTATCAAATAATGGTCTCGCTGATTTTCGCAGATTAACACGCTGATTCCCGCAGAGAAAATAATTAAATTTGCGGAACTTTGCGTAAAACCCGGCGGGACTCTGCGAGAAACTTTTAAACATAATTAATTCGATATAAACTCTAATAATGAATAAAATACCCTTCCAGGCAATAGACTGGAATAAAATAGAAAGAACAGAGCATAAAGGAGAAACGGGAACATCATTCTGGCAAACAATTCAATTTGCAGGCCTAAGGGTGCGAATAGTGGAATATTCAGGCGGCTACCTGGCTGACCATTGGTGCCAGAAAGGGCACATTGTTCATTGCCTCGAAGGCAGTTTTACAAGTGAACTTGAAGGCGGCAAGGAATTTCATTTAACAAAAGGAATGACCTATATAGTCTCTGATAATTTAAGCTCCCATCGTTCCGTCTCAGAAAATGGAGTCAAATTATTGATTATTGACGGGGAGTTTCTTAAATAATTTGGAATAAAGAATGGCGCCCATTGGGGCGCCATTCTTATAATTGCCAATAAAATAATTAATATACTAATTAAGCGCTAATTCTTGTTGTTTTTTTGCGCATCAATTATAGCCTGCACCTGGTTAATGTCCTTCCAATTGGTATTGGGATGCTGCTTTATTACACCGGATGGCGTACATACTACCCTGAAATAACAATCGGTACCGCCAAATACAGTATTAGGGTTTCCATTGTTACTACCACTTGGGCCGGCAAATGCTATAAGTATAGTGCCTTGGCTATAATGGTAGTCCAACGTATAGCCAACAGGGTTAACAGATGACCAATTCAAAATATCCCAGCCTTTACCATCGGTGCCCCAGAAGATTGTAACCTGGCCCGTTGAATCAATAGATGAGGTAATTTGATGGTCAGTAAGGTTAACAAATTGATATGCGGAAACTGAACCCCAGGCTGAAGTGGGTACAATAAATATGGTGTCCTTAATACCTGAAGTTCCGGCAGGGCCGGTTGCTCCTGTAGCGCCTGTTGGCCCTGCCGGGCCTGTAGCACCGTCTTTACTGCAGCCCATAAGGCCAACTAATGCGATAGAAAATAAGAAAGCGATTTTTTTCATTGTTCTTGATTTTTGTATTTAATATTCTGTAAATGTAATGAAAATAAATTGATAGCTATATTGGAATAATTATTACCCGAAATTTAAAGTTCAGATGTTGTTTACTGTGGTTATTATGCATTATGAAATTTTCTTGAATTTCATAAGTCACTACACTAATTCTATAAATACCTACCTTTGCTATTCGTAATTTTTAATTTTTAATTCGTAATTATATACAACAATGGAAGATATAAATAAGCCCACACAGGTAAATATTAATATTGAATTGCCCGAAGAAGTTGCCGAAGGCATTTATTCAAACCTTGCAATTATAACCCATTCCAATTCTGAGTTTATAATTGATTTTATACGTATCATGCCCGGTGTACCAAAGGCAAAAGTAAAATCGAGGATATTGCTTACACCGCAACATGCCAAAAGGCTGCTCAAGGCATTAAAAGATAATATGGCTAAATTCGAATCCATACATGGAACGGTGGAAGATACCGAGGTAAATGCCATACCCATGAACTTTGGCGGGCCCACTGCACAAGCGTAATGAGTTAAAAGTTTATAAAGCAGAAAGTTTATAAAGTTGGAAGTAGGAAAAACTTTAAGAACTTTACAAACTTTAAGAACTTTATGAACTTTCCGCTAATAAAGCTCATCCGGCTTCCCAATCTTATAATAATATTGTTTACACAGTATATGATAAGGTTTGCTTTTTTGTATCCATACTTCAAAATACAGGGTTTTTCGTTGCAGTTGAGTGAGCCGGTATTTCTTGTCTTTTCTCTGGCATTTGTGTTTATGGCGGCAAGCGGCTATATTATTAATGATTATTATGATGTGGAGGCTGATAAAATAAATAAACCCGGTAAAGTATTTATAGGTAATACTGTTTCACGGGGCATAGCTCTATGGTTTTATTGGATTTTTTGTATTGTCGGCTTGGCAATGGGAAGCTGGTCATCAGCCAAAATAGGGCTGCCCGGCCTTGGTTTATTATTTTTTTTCTATGCTACAGGTTTGTGGTTTTATTCCACCACGTTTAAGTATATATTTTTATTAGGGAATATCCTGGTATCGCTTTTCATCGGGCTTGTTCCGCTGACAGCGGGCTTTGTTGAACTGTATGCCGGAATACAGCAGGCAATGCAAATCAATGCCGATGTTGATTTTTCTTCTGTTTTAAAGGCCATTGAGGCTATATCTGTTTTTGCATTCCTGGTAACCTTTGCCCGTGAAATAGTTAAAGATATGGAGGATATGGAGGGAGATGCCAAAGCAGGTTGCCGCACTCTTCCAATAGTTTTGGGCATAAAAGCATGCAAGATTTTTACTCTTTTTATTCTGCTTATGCTCTTTTCCCTTGTTTCCATTCTATTGCTCAAGTGCTGGAATGCGAAAGGATGGCTTTCAGTTGCGTACATATCGGGTTTTATAGAGCTTCCGTTGCTGGTACTTGCTTTTGGTTTAAATAAAGCCAATTCAAAGCCTGGTTTTCATAAAATAAGCAATGGGTTAAAATTTCTTATGGTTTCAGGAATTTCTTATTTATTTGTATTCGCTTACGTTTGCCTGCATTAAACAATCGGGCAACAGTATTACTTTATAAACTTTATGAACTCTACAACTTTATGAACTTCACCGACTTTATATCAGGCAAAATGAAGGTTGTGCTTGCCTCACAATCATTAAGGCGAAGACAGCTTCTCGAAGAAATAGGCTTGAAATTTGAATTGCGCATAAAAGACGTTGATGAATCGTGTCCTGCAAGGCTGGAATGTGAGGATGTGGTAAAATATATCTGTGAAAAGAAATCGGATGCATTTTCAAATGAAGAATTGCCCGAAGGGTTTGTCTTAATAACCGCCGATACAATCGTATGGCATGAAGGGCAATCGTTGTTAAAACCAACCGATGAACAGGATGCCATAAATATGCTTGGGAAATTATCGGGTAAAATGCACAGGGTTGCAACCGGCGTTTGCCTTCGTTCGGCCCATAAAAAGAAAGTGTTCCATGTGCTTACCGATGTTTATTTTAAACCATTATCGCTTGAAGAAAGGCAATATTATGTGAAGAAGTATAAGCCCTATGATAAATCGGGCTCGTATGGCATACAGGAATGGATTGGGCTGATTGGCATTGAAAAGATAGTGGGCTCCTATACCAATGTAATGGGCCTGCCCATGAAAGAACTTTACGAGGAACTGCTGGCGTTTTAAGGTACGGCGTTAATCTGCCCGTTTTTCTCATAGTGCGGAACACTGATTGCCAATAGAGGAACTATAAGCAATATGCCATATATAAGCGTTTTGAAATAAGAATAATAAGCATTAAACTCACCAAGAATAAAACTTGAATTGCATAATAAAAAGGAAAGTATCATAACAGATATTACCAGCCTGTACTTTAGTTTTGACATGGAGGCATAATTCCTCAGAAAGTGATAATAGATATAGCACAAAGCCGGAGCAACCAATAAAAATGAATAAAATTGCTGGTGCGGAAAGAGAAGGGGTGTAATGAGTAAAAAATAGGAAACTTCCCAATACCTGTGCATTTTACCTACCTTTTTAACAAAGGGCCATGTTCTTAAAAAGTACAATGAGAATGTGAAGAATGCCAGCCGGGTAATATTGATTGCATATTCAAGCTGGGTGAAGGTAATGTTGGCAATATTCCTTCTCAGGTGCGGCTCATTTGATGCGGGTTCCTGGTAAACAAGCAGGGTCGCAAGCCAGGTTGTTATGCTGTTAAACCCGCCTTCTTCGGTATCGAGTATATGTTTTTGGTTAGTGGGGTTTACCAGGTTCCACCAGCTCGATAATAAAAAATTATTTTGCGCAGCGCCTATAATAACCACAGGAATTTCAAGTAAAATACTGTAAAAGAGAAAAATTAAAAATGACGCGAGAAACTCGCGGCGGTAAATTAAATAAGGAATTAAAAGGATGGGTAATAGTTTAAAATTTATGGCAAGAGCAATCAGTAACGCTCCTGTTAATTTATTTCCTTTCCATATTCTCTCCAATCCTTCCAGCGTAAGATAAAGTATGCAAATGGTTATTTGCTGGCAGTCCAGGTTCTCTGTAACCAATTTTAAGCAAGAAACAGTACATAGCCCTAAAAATATCCATTGCTGTTTTGCCGGGAGGGCGCGGAGATTAAAATAGCTTCCAATGATTTTTATTATCCTCGTAAAGAAAAAGAAATTGAGCGACAACCATATAAAATTTGCAAGATATACTGGCAGATAACTCAGGGGGTATATAAGGCATGCAAAAAGAACGGAATAGTAATAATGATAACCATCCACATATTTAAGGGTATATATATCTTTCCATGCAAATAAATCTTTTGCCGCAAGCAAGTAAATATAAAAGTCTTCATGCCTTTTTGCCGCAAGGGCTATATATACAAGCGCCACAAGACCGGAAGCAAGCAATATATACTTGTTTTTAAGCTTGTCAGTAACACTTGCATTTTCAATCATCATCGCTGGTTTTATTGCCCGTGAAAGTCTCTTTTCTGACCGGATAACTGCCACAAAGTAAAAATAAAAACCAACAGTACCTTAAGAAATTACCATGTCATTCTAATTCTTGCTCCATCACATAAGTGCTTATTCATGATTCATATTGCAATTATTTACATGTATAAATAATGCTTATACTTTTTAGTAATTTCGCCCCGTTTATGAAATCTTTCGATAAAGGCATAGTAATTTGGCTGTTTACCGGCTGTATTCTTATCTGGGCTATGGTAATTGTTGGCGGTATTACCCGGCTGACCCATTCAGGGCTGTCAATTACCACGTGGTCTTTTGTAGGCGGCTTCCCTCCTCATACCCCCGAGCAATGGCAGCAGGCATTTGACCATTACAAGGCATCGCCTGAGTTCAAACTGATTAACAGCTATTTTTCCATTGATGATTATAAGTCTATTTATTGGTGGGAATACATTCATCGTGCCATAGGCAATATTATTGGGGTGGTTTTTATTATTCCATTCATCTATTTTCTCATCAGGCGGAGGATTTCAAAACCGCTTATGGTAAAACTTGTGGGTGTTTTTTTATTGGGTGGCCTGCAGGGTTTGCTCGGATGGTATATGGTCAAAAGCGGCCTTATTAACGAGCCTCATGTAAGCCATTACCGCCTTGCCGCACATTTAATGACTGCCCTTCTTTCATTCAGTTTCACTTTTTGGGTTGCACTCGATTTAATATATCCCCGCCAGGCACAAGCCGGACTGTATTCTTCAATAAAAAGATGGAGTTATGTATTGCTGTTTTTCACAGCCATTCAAATTATGTACGGGGCATTCACCTCAGGCCTCAGGGCAGGGCAGTTCGATCCTACCTGGCCTAAAATGGGTGAAAACTGGATAGCACCTGAAATAACTGCTCTTTCTCCCGTCTGGCGTAATTTTTTCGATGGTATTGCCGGTGTCCAGTTCATACACAGGTACAATGCATACATAGTAACTGTGCTTGTGCTTTTAGTCTGGTTTAAGGCGCGTAAATTAAAACTGCTGCCCACTCAACGCAACGGGATTAACTTTTTACTCGGAATGGTTTTTATCCAGTTTTTATTGGGAGTATTTACCCTTATCAATTCAGTTCCGGTTGTATTGGGCGTACTTCACCAGACAGGGGCATTCCTGCTGCTTGCATCGGTTATTTTTGTAATCCACCAGTGGAGCCTTGAGCCTGCAAAGGCTACAAATACTTAACTCCTTCAGGCACTTCGTAAAAGGTAGGGTGGCGATAGACTTTATCGTTAGCGGGGTCAAAAAACGGCCCTACTTCTTCCGGGGTAGATGCTACGATACAGTCTGCCGGAACAACCCAGATAGCGGTTCCTTCGTTACGTCGTGTATAAACATCCCTTGCATTCAGCAAAGCAAGTTCCTTGTCTGCTGCATGCACACTTCCGGCATGCCTGAATGGCTGCCCCGATTTAGACTGTATAAATACCTCCCACAGAGGCCATTGATTATCTTTCTTTTCCATAATTCTGTATTAGTTCATAAAGTTTGTAAAGTTCTTAAAGTTTATAAAGTTTTTGATTTTTATTTATCAGCTTTTACTTTATGAACTTTACGGACTTTTTTATTGGCATAAGCTGTTGCGGCATCCCTTACCCATTGGCCATCTTCATGGGCCTGTAGGCGGGCATTCATTCTTTCCCTGTTACATGGGCCGTGACCACTAATAACGGCATTAAATTCATCCCAGTTAATCTCGCCGAAATCATAATGCTGTGCGGAGGCGTTCCATTTCAGTTTATCATCGGGCACTTTTATACCCAAAAAGTCGGCTTGCGGCACAACCCTGTCAACAAAACGCTGGCGGAGTTCATCATTGCTTTCGCGCTTTACTCTCCATTTGGCCATATCGGTTGAATGCGCAGAATCTTTATCATGTGGCCCGAACATCATCATAGATGGCCACCACCAACGGTTTAAGGCATCCTGTGCCATAGCTTTTTGTCCGGCTGTTCCCCTGCAAAGGGTAAGCATTATTTCAAACCCCTGCCTTTGGTGAAAGCTTTCTTCCCTGCAAATGCGTACCATAGCCCTTGCATAAGGCCCGTATGATGCCCTTTGAAGCATTACCTGGTTAATAATAGCCGCCCCGTCAACCAGCCAGCCAATAGCCCCTATATCAGCCCAGGTAAGGGTAGGGTAGTTAAATATATTCGAGTACTTGGCTTTGCCCGTTAACAGTTGTTCAAGCATTTCCTCGCGGGTAATACCCAGGGTCTCTGCAGCCGAATAAAGATAGAGCCCATGGCCGGCTTCATCCTGTATTTTGGCTAACAAAGCTGCTTTGCGGCGCAGGTTGGGCGCGCGGGTTATCCAATTGGCTTCAGGCAACATACCTACCACTTCAGAATGTGCGTGCTGCGATATCTGGCGGATGAGGTTATAGCGGTATTTTTCCACCATCCAATCCTTTGGCTCTATATATTCATTGGCATCTATCTTCTGCTGGAATTTTGTTTCCAACTCTTTTACTGAAAGATTTGACATTATTTCTGGAGTTTATCTGTGTTACAAATATAAATTATTCAGCTTATAAATTGTACAATTTTTTAAGTTTTTGCGGTTTGTAATTAAAATCACAGTTTTATCAGTGAAATGTAACTCTGCCATATTATTTACAGAAATTGCAAGACCTGAAAATCAAATTGAATAGCTATTGCTAAAAATTCTAATTTTGGGGGCTTTCAAATTTTAAACATAAAAATTGTGACTAAATTCCATAAACTGGTTGTTTCTGAGGTTAAGCCCGAAACGCCCGATTGCGTTTCCATAGCATTTGACATTCCTTCAGATATGCAAAAGGACTTTACCTATATTCAGGGACAACACCTTACCCTGAAGCTGAATATTGATGGTAAGGAAGTAAGGCGTTCCTATTCAATTTGCAGTAGCCCCTTGGTTAAGGAAAAAATCCGCATTGCCGTTAAAAGGGTGAAGGGCGGCCTGGGCTCAAACTATATAAATGAAAAGGTCAAGAAAGGCGATGCTATTGAAATAATGGCCCCTATGGGCAATTTTCACACCGAGTTGAAAAGTACCAACCGCAAGCATTATGTCCTTTTTGCTGGTGGAAGCGGCATAACTCCGATGTTGTCCATCATCCGCACCACACTTATTGCAGAGCAGGGAAGCAAACTCACCCTCTTTTATGGAAACTTCAATGAGCCCTCAACCATATTTAAAAAAGAATTGGATGAACTTATAGCTGCGAACGGGGGCCGCCTTGTGGTTCACTATGTCTTTGAGCAACCCCAGGCTCCGGGCTTTCCAAAGGAATTGACCGGCAGGATGACCAAAGACATGGTAAAGGTATTGCTCTCTAAGTACGTTGAAAGAAACCCGGTTATTGAATACTTTATCTGCGGCCCCGGCCCGATGATGGACAATGTAAAAGAAGTGCTTGAAAATGGCAATGTAAACAAGCACTTTATACATATAGAATATTTCACTTCGGTAGTGGAAGAGGTGAAAAAAGATACATCAGGCCCGGCAGTAATAAGCGAGGTTACAGTTATAATGGATGGAAGGGAAACGACTTTCAGCCTCTCTAATAATGGAAGCGCAATACTTGATGCAGCCATCAGCGCGGGTGTTGATGCCCCGTATTCATGCAAAGGCGCGGTATGTGCCACTTGCAGGGCTAAACTTAAAGAGGGCAAGGTAAGCATGAGTTTGAACTATGCCCTCACCGATGAGGAAGTGGAATCGGGCTATATACTTACCTGCCAGTCGCACCCTATTACCCCTGTAGTTATAGTAGATTATGACCAGGGATGAAATGAAAATATCGAATGTCGAAGTAAATAACATAGAAATTAATAGTTAAATGTCTAATAATATTAAAACTCCTAAGAACTACCTGGTTCGAAATTCATTATTCATTATTCGATATTCGATATTCTGTTTTTTGATTGCTTGTAATAATGGCGGTCAGCCTTCCGAAGAAAATGACAATTCCCCATTAGCACCAGGCAAAAAAGTGTACCAGACAACCTGTGTTGTCTGTCACCAGCCCGATGGAGCAGGAGTGACAGGCATTTATCCTCCGCTCGCCCAATCAGATTATTTATTGGCCGATAAAAACAGGGCCATACACCAGGTATTAAAGGGCTCTTCCGGCGAAATTAAAGTGAACGG
This sequence comes from Bacteroidia bacterium, assembly GCA_052325425.1. Lineage (GTDB taxonomy): Bacteria > Bacteroidota > Bacteroidia > JABEUT01 > JABEUT01 > JABEUT01. The sequence continues at coordinate 9,065 of JBKQUY010000105.1, forward strand.
AAAAACGTTTCACAGCCTTATGCCTCCCCAGGGTGGTAATTTGAAAGATGATGAAATTGCCGCAGTGCTCAATTATGTTTACCATTCTTTCGGCAATAACGGATTTACCATTACTGCTGCTGATGTGAAAGCAGTAAGGGATACTGTTAAGTAGCTTTCTTATAAGGAACCCGTTAGGGTTGAATATCAGTAGCCCCCGATGAAATCGGGGGCTACTGATATTCAAATTCTCCGGACTTTTCCCGATTATATGCGTATATACACAATCATTTTGCTTTCAAAATAGCTTTCGCTAAACCATTTGCTGATAGGGTAGATGCGGGCTTTTCCTGCCAGGCGCCCTAATTCAGTTTTAATATCCCCTCCTTTCAGGTAAATTATTCCGTTGGTTATGGTAGAGACGCCATGCATGGCGTCTCTACCACGATGCATGACGTCTCTACTGTTGTACATGTCATTTCTACGCAATAATCCCCTTACATTATTATAAAACTCCTGTATATCGCTAACCGCCCTACCCGTAACAAAGTCTGCCTGCTCCCTTATTTCCTCTGCACGGGCCTGTTCTGCTGCAGCATTATCCAATCCGAGTTTTTGAATGATATCCTGCACTACCATTATTTTTTTCCCGGTAGAATCAATCAGCAGAAAAGCGCTTTCGGGAAACATAATAGCAAGAGGCAGGCCGGGCAACCCGCCTCCTGTCCCTACATCTATAATACGGGTACCTGGTTTAAACTGTATAAGTTTTGCAATGCTTAGTGAATGAAGGATATGGTGCAGGTATAATTGCTCCATATCTTTACGCGAAATGAGATTTATTTTCTGGTTCCAGTCATGGTAAAGCTTACCCAACTCAATAAACTGCGCTTTCTGGGATTCTGATAAAGAAAAATACTTGAGCAAAAGAGATATATCTTCTCCATCTGCCATATATGTTCAGGGATTAAATTTTGTCTTTTGAATTTTTGAGGATATGCAGCATAATCTCCTTTGCCCTGAACAACTGTCCTTTTACAGTGCCTATAGGCATATCAAGGTGTTCAGCTATCTCTTCGTACGACCATTCTTTAAAGTAGCGAAGTTCAACCAGGGCACGGTAGCGTGGTTTCAGTTTTCCCACAATTTCATGCATTATTTTTATTTTCTGTTTCTTTATGAATTTTTCTTCCGGGTCAAGGTATTGCGATTTTACCTCTATAGTCATCTCATCTCCATCATCATTTTCATAAGCTTTATCAATAGAAAGCGGTTTTATCTTCTGCTTCCGCATGTAGTCAATGCAATTGTTGGTGGCAATTTTAAATAACCAGGTGCTGAAGGCGAAATCGGGGGTATAGTGAGCAAGGCCTTTAAATGCCTTGCCAAAAGCTTCCATGGTCAGGTCATCGGCATCATCCTGGTTTTTGACCATTTTAAGCATCATATAGTAAATGGAATCGAAGTACCGTTTCATCAGCTCTGAATAGGCTTTTTGGTCACCACCTATAGCCCGCTTAACAAGCTCGAAGTCGTGATATGCCTTAGCCGATAAATGTTCTAGGTCTTCCATTGTACTTTCTTAAACAGTATATTGGAAATGGCTACTCCGGGGTAAAAGGCAAAGAGCAGCAATCCCTCTATAACAGGCGAATATACTAATAAATCTCTTTCCCCAAGTTTCTTCATGGCTTTATTGTAAATTAACATTTGCATAACCAACCGTATGCTGAACAGTGCTACAGCTATGTTCCACCAGGGAGTAAAGAGCAGGGCTATGAAGCTAAACCAGAATAAATACTGGCTCAGGGTAATGGTGCCCAACATAAGCAATGTAGAGGCTTTATAATATTTTGCGGTGGATACATGCCTGCGTTTTTGGCGTACCCATTCCTTCAGGCTTGACTTTGGCTCCGATATGGTTACGCAATCGGGGCAGGCGGCAATACGGGTATTGAAACGGCTCGCGGCTTTATTTATAAATAAATCATCATCACCCGAAGGTACATGGCTGTATGGGGCAAACCCTTTTTGACGCACAAAAAGCGATTTCTTATAGGCTAAATTCCTGCCTACGCCCATATAAGGCATACCTGCCATAGCCAGTGACATATATTGCATCCCGATCTGGAAGGTATCCATGCGGATAAGGGAATTGATTATTCCTCCTGTCCGGGCATAAGCGCCATAACCCAATACAATTTCAGTTTCCGTATCAAAAGCATTAATAATATCTTTTAACCATTCCTTGCTGGCAGGGCGGCAATCGGCATCGGTAAATACCAGGTATTCATATTGCGCGTTTTTTATTCCGATGGTCAGCGGAAGTTTTTTACCGTGCTTATAAACATTGCCTTCGTGTATAATAAGGCTGCGCAGGTTGGGATGGCTCTTTTGCATTTCATCCAGTATTTCCTGCGTACCATCTGTCGAACAATCGTTAACCACTATTACCTCAAAATTGGGATAGTCCTGTTCAAGCACATGCGATAAATTCTTTTTAATGAATTTTTCTTCGTCTTTGGCACAAATTATTACCGATACAGACGGGAACCCTATTCCACCGGCGTTTTTGTTTTTCTTTTTAAAGGCAAAACCCGAATAGACAAAAAGCAGGAATATCAATTGGATAAGGAAGCATATACCAAATGAAATCAACAGTATGTTAATGGCTGTAGCAGGCATAGTATTTTTTGTTTATACAAAGCTACCTGTATCTGGGAGGCGGAATCCTGCTAATTTTGGCATCATTTCAACAGAATAATTAACATAACTTGTCATTTAAGCTAACATACAAAGATACACAATCATCTGCACGGGCGGGCACTGTTTATACGGCTCATGGCGTTTTTGAAACGCCGGTTTTTATGCCTGTAGGCACTATCGGGTCGGTTAAGGCAGTTAACCAGCAGGATTTGGTGGCCGACATAAAAGCGGGGATAATTTTAGGCAATACCTACCATCTTTATATACGACCGGGCATGGATACCATGGGTAAAGCCGGTGGCTTGCATAAATTCATGAATTGTAACCTCCCGATACTTACCGATAGCGGAGGTTTCCAGGTATATTCACTCTCTCCCACGCGCCGTATTACCGAGGAAGGAGTGGAATTTACATCTTACCTTGACGGTTCTAAACATTTCTTTACTCCGGAGAAAGTTATAGACATACAGAGGATAATAGGTTCCGATATTATGATGCCCCTTGATGAATGCACTCCCTATCCTTCGGATTACAGTTATGTAAAGGAATCAATCAAGCTTACACACCGGTGGCTTAAACGCAGCGCCAGCCATTTCAGGAGCAATAAAGAAAACAATACAGGGCAACTGCATTTTGGCATTGTGCAGGGTGGTGTTTATGCTGATTTGCGTGAAGAGTCGGCAAAGGAAATTGTAGATATGGACCTGGACGGCAATGCAATCGGTGGTTTATCTGTCGGGGAGCCTGCCGAAGAGATGTATGAAATGACAGAGCGGGTTTGCGCCCTTCTGCCGGAAGATAAACCGCGTTACCTGATGGGAGTGGGTACGCCTGAGAATTTATTGGAATCTGTCGCATTGGGTATAGATATGTTCGATTGTGTAATGCCCACCCGGAATGGACGTAACGGATGGCTCTTCACGAGCAACGGGGTAGTCAACCTTATGAACAGTAAATGGAAAGATGATTTTTCGGCCCTGGACCCTGAAGGAACATCGTATGTAGATTCATATTATTCAAAGGCTTATGTGAGGCATTTACACCATTCGCGGGAAATACTTGGCCCCCAGATAAGCAGTATTCATAACTTAGCGTTTTATGTCTGGCTTATGAAAGAGGCCCGCAAACATATAATTGAGGGAGATTTTGCGTTATGGAAGAAGGACATGGTAAAACGGGTAACTAACCGCTTATAAAAAAATATGAAGAAACATTTGAAGATATATATAAAAGGTAAGGTGCAGGGAGTATATTTCAGGGCTACCGCTGTAGATAAGGCTCATTTATACAGTGTTTACGGTTTTGCCCGTAATGAAACAGACGGCACGGTGTACATTGAGGCTGAAGGCGATGAGGAAAGCCTGCAAAAATTCGTTGAATGGTGCCATATAGGGCCTCCCCTGGCTGTGATAGAGAAAGTAGTTATTATAGAAGGCGACCTGAAAAATTATCATAATTTCATTACCGTAAGGGTAATATGAAAAAGCTGGATTTATATATCCTTCGCAAATTTATCGGCACTTTCATATATGCCATAAGCCTGATAAGCGTTATAATAATCATTTTCGATATTTCAGAAAAACTCGACGCGTTTATTAAAAGGCATGCCTCATTCAGGAGCATTGTCTTTGATTACTATGTGAATTTTGTTCCATATCTTGTAAACCAGTACAGCCCGCTTTTCACTTTCATTGCCGTGGTGTTTTTTACTTCACGCCTTGCGGCGCGCAGTGAAATTGTCGCCATATTAAGCGGAGGAGTGAGTTTCTGGAGATTACTTGCGCCTTACATGGCAGGAGCTGCGTTAATTGCAGGTTTTTCATTGTACCTTAATCATATAGTAATACCTGATGCCAATAAAACGCGTATAAGGTTTGAAGATAAATATGTTCGCGATACTTACTATAACCTTTCTGTAAATATTCATAAACGGATAAGCCCGGGAGTATTTATTTATGTGCATGATTTTGATGTTACAAGGAACCAGGGAAGAAAGTTTGCGCTCGATAAAATAGATAACCAGCAACTTCATTACAAGCTTATGTCTGAAAATATTATATGGGACAGTACGAAGCAACGCTGGAAGATTTACAATTATTTTATCCGCAAGATTTACCCGGATGGGAAGGTGGTTACTTCTTCAGGTATGGAAAAGGATTCGGCGTTATCATTTTATCCTTCCGATTTTACTGAAAAGCTTACGGATGTGGCAGCCATGAATTATTCTGAATTGAATCAATTTATAGCCTTGCAAAAAATGGAGGGTTCAAACAATGTGTCTTTTGATGAAGTGGAAAAACAGCAGCGCACCGCATTCCCTTTCGCCACTTTCATTCTGACCATTATAGCCATTTCTCTGTCGAGCCGGAAGGTGAGAGGTGGTACCGGTTTACATCTCGGTATCGGGCTTCTTATAGCATTTTCATTTATATTATTTATGAAGATATCAACCACCTTTGCCGAGAGCGGGCTTATTTCACCGTTAATTTCCGTATGGATACCTAATTTCCTCTTCGGCATCCTCGCTTTCTTTATGATACGCGCTACGCCAAAGTAATCTCAGAACACCTCTTCAAGAATAAGATGAGACTTTACCGGGCTCATGGCAAGGTGAAGTTCAAAATATTCCAGTAACCCTTTTAATAAAAGTTTACGTGATGAGGGGGCAATATGAGTTTCATGAAAATTCTCAAGGCTTTGGGAGGACAGCTTGCTCAGCCATTCGCTTTCGGTGGGATTAAGATAGTGGGGATGCAGCGGCGCCCTTGACTGGTACCGGCCTTCTTTTAAGTTAAAATAAGATTCCGAAGATGAGTAATTACCTTTAGGCAGCAATCCAAAGTAATCGGAAAGCCGGATAATGAACAACAAGTGAAAACAGGTGCATTTTTCATTCGTTTTATCGAGCAATAAAACAGAATGCCTTATAAATTCATAGAGTGAATCGTCGGGAGAAGATTCTTTCAGCGTTTTTAACAGTAATTCGGAAAGAAAAATGGCAATGGTGCTTTTCTCAATATTAAGGGCTATTCCGGGAGTGTGAAAAGAAGTTTCAATTTCCTTTAATTGAACCAGGTTGTCGGAGCCTTTGCTGCTTAATTCCGCTTTTATAATGGAAAGGGGTTGCAATAAACTCGCTTTTGTTTTCGACGTTTTTTTATGCACCGATGCAGCCCAGCAGGAAATAATGCCCATATTCCTGCTATATAGTTTTACCACCGCGTTGTTGTCTTTGTATGGATATAATTGCAGGACAATAGCTTCGGTTGTATGATACATGGGTTAGTTTATGAAGAGAAGTTTGGCAACTTTAGTCTGGCTGCCGTCAGGGCTGGCGCAAAATACAAGATAAACACCTGTTTGTACGCGCCTTCCGTCAAAATTAACTCCATTCCATATAGCTTGTCCGCCAAGCGCAATGGTATGGTAAACCAATTCGCCGTTTACTGTCGTAATTCTTACATCGGCATTGGTAACCAGGTTTGTTATGGTAATAGGGCCGCTGTAATCATGTGGCACAGGGTCAGGGAAAGCATATACATTTCCGAATGTTGATAACCCTTCTGTAGCTGACCCGCGGTAAGAAACAATTCCTTTATCGGTGCCAATAAATACTTCACCATTAATAGGGTTAATAACTATGGATTGAATATTGTTTGAGAGCAGAGGGCTGTTGGATGAAGTAAAGTTAAGTATCTGCTGGGTTCCGTCTGCCGACATAAGAAAGACGCCTCCACCTTGCGTGCCAATCCACTTGCGGTTGGCTCCGTCAATAGCTATGGCAGTGGTTGATTGGTTTTGCATCAGGTATTGAGTATATCCGTTTTGGGTTACATATACCGGCTGTGCATCCCAATCGTGGTTGCCGTCAAATACATTATCGGGCGAATAAAAAACAACAACCTGCACATCGAGGCCCACCCAGATAGAGCCATTCTGGTCCTCGGCCATGCAATTCACATTCAAATCAGGAAGACCACCGTCTCCCGGAGTAGTAGTAATAACCTGCGTATTACCGGTAGTTGGGGCCGCAAACGGAGCATTTGGAGTATATGCGGTGCCATTATCCTGGTATGCCACTATGGCTGTGTTATTGAACAGCAGCCATTTAGCCTGTGATTGGGTAATAAATACGTTGTTTACCACCGAAGATTGGGGCAAGGCTGAACCAAGAACGTTAAAATTAAAATACTCCCAGGATTGATTTGTTTTATATACCGACATATATATTGCACCTGATGGGATAGAATTGGTTACCCATAGATTTCCAAGGGTGTCGAAGGCAACTCCACCTATGCGGGAGCTGTATGAGCCCGAAGGTGTACCCGATATATTTTGTAAGGTGCTGTTACTTGCATTCCACAGGTTTACAACCGAGTTATTAAGAATTTCAAGCAATCCTCCTTCGTAGCAGCCAATAAAGCCGTGCATTGGATTAAATGGGTCAATGGCTACACAGTTAAGGTCCTCTTGCCCGTATTTAAGAAACTGATTTATATAGCTCCAATTTCCGTTTTCAAGAATAGAAGGTCCGGTGGCATTATATGTGAGGTATTCGGCGGGGGCAATCCATAAATCACCATTGCTGATAGCCATATTGAAAACCTGGTTATTAAATGGCCCGGAAGGGGTAAAATTAGTGCCAACAGAACCGGGAACATCTTTGACTTTGACGAGTCCAAAATTGTTATCGGCTACCCAGGCATTCATGTTTGCATCAAGCAAGGCATCATTGGCGGTCATGCTATTGGATCCGCTCCATCCATAATTATTTACATCGGTAGCACCACCGGGCTGAGGATTTTGCATATTAATGGTGAAAAGTCCATATAAAGTAGATGCCACCAGGTAGTTTTTAGAGCCTACCTGTGATAATTTTAGCGAACTGCAGTAATTACCCGAATATGGTATGAAAGTACATTTACTCCACTGCCCATTGCTATAAACATATATAGTATCCTGGGTCCAGAGCCCTGCAGTATAGTTCGCATACACCGAATCGCCTATGGCTACTATCGCATTATAATAATAACCTTTCCCAAGAGGCAAAATAGAGGTGGGAACCTTCTGCCATTCAGCATAATAATTAAGGTTAGGATCATTAATTGATGCTTTAAATATGCCTTTGTCTGTAGCGGCAAAAATAGTATCAGTATTGGTTATTGTAATATCGCGAACATTAAGTGCAGTGGCATTTACTCCCAAATAATACGTATTTAAAATAACATCCTGGGTAAGGTCAACCTGCATTATTCCCTGCCCGCAACCAATATATGCATAATAATTGCCATTGCTGTTGTAAAAACAAATACAGTTTATTGCTTTACTGCCTTGTACTGAACTGGTATTAAGAACAGGAAGATTGGTAATGGTTTTATTGCGTATAAAATCCATATTTCCATCCGAATACCCGATTACAAGGACATTGTCGGCTGAGTTAAAACGGGCAACGGTAGGGTTTACGTCAGAAAGGCCTGTTACTTTATTCAGTTTTTCAATCGCGTTATCCGATGTATTATAGGAAAACAAACCGGTGCTGGCAGCGCAATAAATTACATTCTGTCCGCTTGTTACAGTAAGTGCATTGCTGTATGATAAATAATCCTTCCAGCCTCCTAAAGGAACATTTTGCCCATTTACAGTTAAACAGGCTAATAATAAAGCAAGAAAACATATATAAATTGACCTCATTGTAATATTGGTGTACAAAAATAACAGATAATTGATGGTTTTAGTATGTGCATGCAATAAAATAAGTTTCAGATGGAATAATCTTCCGTATTGAGCATTGCTCTTTTAAAGCGGGCAAAGTACAATATATTTATATATTTGTTGAGCTTTTTGCCATTCATTTAATGCCTTAATAAGGAAACATCAGAGTATTAGTGAAACATTTTAAGTTACTGCAATCTGTGTTAAATCCTCTGAAAAGCAGCGGTAAAGTTTTCCTCTCTATTTTGATTTTAGTTTTGGCTTTTCCCCAAATTGATGCTACTTATACAATCGGGTTAGACCCATCATATTATTATGCGATGAATTATTTTGTTAACTCAAAAATTCAATTCGGACGCGACGTTTTCTGTACTTACGGGCCCCTTGTATTTATTGACATGCCTGCCCCGCTTGGAAATAATTTGGCGATAAGCCTTATTATTATCTCTCTTGTATTTGTTACTTTCAGTTATACCATTCTTACCTTGGGACAGGTTATTAATCGCGGAAAATGGTTGTTACACCTGGGTATAGCTTTCCTGGCTTGCCAGCTTTTTTTTATAGAAGATATGCTTGCAGGTATTACGGCAATTTCAATCCTTCTCTATCTCGAAACTCCAAAATGGAAATGGATGGCCCTCGCGGTAATTACATCTTTATTCGGGCTGTATATAAAACCTTCTGTCGGCATATCCTGTTTTTTACTGCTGGTTTCCTATTGCGCAATCTATTGGTTTATGTCACATGACTTTAGAAAGGTATTGAAAATTACAGGAAGCTCCGCACTATTATATTTTATTTTCTGGTTTTGTATTTACAGGAATTTTGGAGGCAGCCTGGGATATTTGTGGTCAACATATCAGCTTACCAAAGAATATTCTTCAGCAATATCCGCCTACCCGGAAAATCATTGGTGGCTGATTGGAATTGGGCTTTTGTCTTTTTCTGTAATACCGCTTATAGATAAAGATAAAAAAGTGCGCGTATTCTATGCCCTGTTTTTTCTTTCGGTATTCGCTGCCTGGAAGCATAGTTATTCAAGGGAGGAAGAACTCCATCTCAGCCAGTTTTATGATTATCTTATTTTATTTTTTCTGCTGTTTTTTATTTATGTGGATAACATAAAAATCCGGCATGTTTTCCTTATAGCGCTTTCTTGCATTGGGATATATAGTAATATGCAACTGACAGGAAGATATCATATTGATGACAGGGTTTCGTTGAACAAATTCAGCAATTTTTCCGAAATTCTTTTTAATTATAAAGGCTTTGCTGAAAAAACTTTAACCACATCGGAAGAAAATGTGGAATCAAAAAAACTTCCCGATGAAGTCCTGAATATGGTTGGCAATAAAACCATTGACTTTTACCCGAATGAATTAAGTTATGTCGCAGCCAATAAATTAAACTGGAAACCCAGGCCAATTATACAAAGTTATAATGCATATACTGAATGGCTCGATAACCGGGATGCGCAATATTTTGCGTCGGACAGCAGTTCACAATTTATTTTGTGGGAGTATTCTTCTGACCGCTGGGGTGAAAATAATTTTGGTGAAATTGACAACCGTTATGCATTGAATGATGAACCCAATGCACTATACCAGCTATTAAATCATTACAGCGCCATTTATAAAAATTCAACCTTCATTCTGTTTAAAAAGGAAAACGGAAGAAACCTTGCTCCTCCAAAGGAAATTGCTTCCGAATCAGCAACATGGAATCAATGGATAAAAGTGCCGGGGGTTGATGACGGTATTTTAAGAGCCCGGATGACGTGCCACGGAAATTTATTAAGGTTTGTCAAATCGCTATTATATAAGGATGAAGAATTTTATATGGAATGCAAACTCGCCAATGGGAATGTGGTTAAATACCGTATTATTCCTGAAAATGCCAGGCGGGGACTGTGGATAAACCCTCTTTTTGTAAATAATCTTGATAAATATAATGTCCCTTATTCAATCGTTGAAGAGGTAAGGTTTACCTGTTCTAATACAAAACTAATGCAGGATAAAATTAATGTTGCGTGGGATGTAACCGATATAATTAACCGGCATGATCTTCCTGCTAAGGCAAATAAGGACAATGAATATGATGGGAAATTCAGAACTGCTTACCGGCTGTTCATGGAAGATGAACGTCCGGCTGAAAAATTGGTTTTCCAATCATTGAATGATTTCGAGAGCCGGTATGAACACTGGTCATACAATGATTCTTCTATAACCAGAGAAAAATCCCTGAGCGGGAAAAAATCTGAGCGGATGGATGCCCATGACATGTATTCATCTGTCTTTTCTATTCCAATTAATGATTTAATAAAAGATTCTGCCTCTCTTATGATAGATGCATCTGCATGGTTTAAACTTTCCGGAAATGCCAACGGGGTTTTGGTGATTCAGATGAATGATACTAATGGATGCTTCTTTTGGAAAGCAAGAAGTTTGAAAAATTACGTAAATGACAAAAATGAATGGGAACAGGTATTTGCTGAAGAGAAAATACCGGTTGCGGGCAGGAAAAATGTTCTGTTGAGAATATACATACTCAACGATAAAAGCCAGTATATATGGATTGATGATTTTGATGTTAAGCTTTATAGTTGCGATCAAAAATAAAGCCAGCAGCATCTTTTAGATAATAAACCGTATTTTTGCCTTTATAATAAAGCGTTTTGATGAATTACATTCTTTGTGACGATACCTCGATAAGAAAGCATTTATTGCCTCTTACTTTTACCAGGCCTGTATGTGATATCCGGATAGGCATCCTTACCATTCGTGAAAAGTGGGAACATGAATCTGGACAAAAGATTTCGGTAATGACAGAAGGATACCTCTCAGAAAAATATCCTCTGAAAATTTCAAAGAAGGAAGACAACATATGGATTAATGGTTCTGTATTGCCAACATCTGAATTAATAAAGAGCATCAGGAAATTGAAAACAGGTGAGTCTTTGTTATGCAACAGAGCTTTTATAGCCCATAACTCTGGGCAAGAAGTGATTACTGAATTTCCACGCATCTATATTGGCAAAGAAATGAGCGGTAAGATAACAAGGATTGAAAGGCTTTGGGATATTTTTTCGAAAAATGGAGAAGCGCTGGAAGAAGATTTTGCCCGCTTGACAAAAGGCAGGAAATCAGCAAAGGTATCGGCAACCAATGTGCTGATAGGTAAAAGGATATTTATTGAAAAGGGAGCGAAATTGGAATGCGCCATTTTAAATTCCACATCGGGACCCATATATATCGGTAAAAATGCCGGGGTTATGGAGGGCGCCATACTTAAAGGCCCTATAGCTTTGGGTGAAGAGAGTGTAATAAAAGCAGGGGCAAAAATTTATGGGCCAACCACCATCGGGCCTCATTCCAAAGCAGGAGGAGAAATAAATAATTCTGTCATTTTCGGCTATTCCAATAAAGCGCACGATGGTTTCATGGGTAATTCGGTAATAGGGGAGTGGTGTAATTTGGGCGCCGACACCAATAATTCTAACCTGAAGAATAATTACTCCGAAGTAAACCTTTGGGATTATGCTGAAGGTGAGCCCGTACCTACCAAACTTACTTTTTGCGGCCTTATTATGGGCGACCATTCAAAATGCGGTATAAATACCATGTTCAATACTGGCACTGTTGTGGGAGTAAGCGCCAATATTTTTGGAAGCGGTTTCCCTCCTAAGTTTATTCCTTCATTTAGCTGGGGCGGGGCAGAGGGTTTTGCTACTTACCAGCTTGACAAAGCTTGCGATACTGCCGGGCGTGTTTTTGAACGCAGGCATAAAAAGTTCGATAAGGTGGAAAGAGACATATTGGCTCATGTATTTTCTGCCGAAGCAAAGTACAGGGGCAAATAATTTCAATCTTGATTTTTTTTATGTTTTTGTTTATCGTGGAACCCATATGGGCAATGCCTGCAACCATTCTGGCAGCAATAGCCACGTTTCAGAAGGTAAGTTGCTGTAAACACTTTATACCCTTCCACAGTATAATAAAAGTCTTCGCCTTCTTTCAGGTCTTTATTAAACGGATTATCGTTGCCTGTTTCCACTTTCAATCTGGTAATATATGTATTATATAAATAATATCAATAAGGTGGCGGGGCTGTAACATTAACCCCATCGCCCTCAAGCTGGTATATCTTTACTGAATTCATTTTGAATTTTATATCCTTTTTTTCCAGGTTCCATAAATAGCACTTCAGCCTGTGAAATTTAGCCGGAAGTTGCCCCGTTACTAAACATAATTCCTGGTCCTTTACATTGGCCCAATCGTATCTCAGCCAGTTAAGAGGTATCCTTTTATAATACACATCCTGGCCATCGGCTGTGTCAACTTCCACCACCAACCACGATTTAACCGGCATTTCACCTTGAATCCACCCCAGGTTAAATTCTACCAAAAGAGGGTTCCGGCTCCTGAAGCCTGAATCTTTTGCTCCGTATAAGTCGTAATATTCCCAGTTACCCTGCATAGTTTTGAGGGTATCTACAGTGAATAATAAATCTCTTTTGATTTTTTCTTTTCGCTTCAACAAGGTTATTCCCCAGTCTTTGTCTATATCCACTTCATCATAATATGGTTTGTAATATTGTTCCTGCTTTTTCCAGGCAATTGCATAGTCGCAATTCATGTGGGTTTCCTCCGGCGCGTCAATAAGGTTCAGCGCCCCGCCATGGCGGTAGTTCAGGAAATCATAAATAAATTCACGCAACCTGTGGCCTTCAATGGTAATCCTTTCGGGATTTGATTTCTGTTCATTCAGTAAATATGTATAAAATCTCTCCGGGATAGTTTCATAACTTGACACTGAATGTTTATGGAAATTAACATTGAAAACGAAGTGAATCATTGCCGCTGAAGTTATCAGGTAGGCTATGGTTTCAGAAAATCTGCCAATAAACATATCGAGTGTAAAAGCAAGGGCAATAACAAAAAAAGCATAGAAAAATAAAGCTGTACGGTCTTCGGGATAATTAATGTTTAAAAATATTTTCATTGCGTAAAATGCCGCAATAAGGCATATCAGTATAAGGGTATAAAACAGCGATGGGGTAAATACATGGCTGATATTTTTTGTTGTTTGTTTGAAGTTTCTGGCTAATGCTGCAATAACCAGGGCGATAAAGCAGAATAAGATAAGGAAGGGTACATATTTATTATGGCTTCCCGTAAGCAATTGTATTAATGAAATAAAGGTGACTTTCCAATAACTTATGCCCACACCGGCATAAAGCGCGTTTTTGTCCTGCAAAAAGAAGGAGTATTTAATCCAGAAAATAATAAGCATGACATGAATAAGAAGGGCTATAATGTTCTGTTTTTTCAGCAATTCTTTTTGTGAAACCTGGAATAGAATAATGGCAAAAGTTAATATTACCGCGACAATTATAAGAATAAGAATAGCGCTGATGGCAATATGTATAAACAGGTAAAAAAGGAACAGTTTTTTAAGCTCTTTTGAATTAAAATACTCAATTAAATAAGAAACTGCCAGGACAAGAAATGCCATGTATAGCCCATAGCCCCTGCAGGTGGAAAAAAAACTAAGCCAATGAAATGACAACAGAAACCCGGCCATCAACACTAATTTTGAAGACGTCTGGGTTAGCTGCTTCGAGATTCTCGATGTGGCAATTATAAGAATAAGGAGCGCCAATAAATTCGGTAACCTGAGTGAAAAGGGCGAATCGCCAAATAACTTATAACATACCCAGCCTAAGCCGCTGTTTAAAATATGGTTGTTGGCATCAACATGAGACAGAAAAGGCAAAAAATCGCCCGATTGTATGTAATAAAAGAACGTGGCTGTTTCATCGTGGTTAAAGGGAACGGTAGCACACCTTATGCCCGCAATTATAAATACAATAGCAGATACTATTATAAATATAATGGTTGAAAGTTTCCGGATGCCTGTTTTCTCTAAAACCATGAATGAGTCTATTGGGAGTAAAAGTATTGCTTTATAGTAATTTATCTCTGCATTTTAAAATCTTTAAATCGTCAAACCATACAGGAGTATCGCCTGTATTCCATGTATAAATGCGGAAATTACTATGGTCAGGCGGAACAACCACATAGAGGAATAATTGCTGCCAGCCTAACGAATCTTTAACCTGTGGAACATTGGAAGTCTGGTAAAAATCTTTGCCGCAGGATATGACAAGCGCTCCGTCATTATTATCGGAATAGCGCCATATACTCACTGCAAGTATGGTTCCTGCGCTGAAAGTACTGTCATTTAACGTCATACCAAAAGGCTTATCTTTAGTAAGCCTGCACGAATATTTTCCATGCCTTGCTTTGCTGCTGTCCCTCGTATCAGTGCCTGAAACCATTTCCCCATCCGAGGCCACTAGATATTTTTTATCGTCGCTGATGACTTCATTATTACAGGTAATGCTGTCGAACTTTGGTACCGTTTTCTTCGGTTCCTTTTTAAATAAAACGAATGGATAATCATCGGCAATGATTGTCCACGCAGGGCTGAAAACGTATTTGTAAAAATCATAGTTATAATCGCTCACGGTAACTTTTGCTTCAGCATAATCAAAAAATGAAAAAGCCGCAATGTAGCTGGCTTCGCCATACAGAGTGTCATTAACTTTTGGGAATACATAAATTGCTTTCCGTTGTGCAAGGTGAGGCAATATGGATGCAGAAGCCGATACGCTGGCATCGGGGGGAATAAGCGATAATGTTTTATTAATCTTATCCACATCATAATCGGGGCTGAAAAAACCTTTAGCAAACAGAATCTCCCTTTCTGTCCCTGACCAGCGTACAGCCCGGGTAGCGTCATTCATTTTATACCATGTTACTCCTGATGTCATCATGCATATTAGGGCAGAAAGAGCGTACATGATTTTTTTATTTTTCAGCGAGGATATAATTATAAATACTGCTATGGGCAGCATGGTAGCGACTTCAATTACATAGTGCCACATAATGCTCCACCTGTTGGGCTCATCATTCAGCATTTTTTGGGCTATCAGGGGTATAAACCAGATAAAATATTGCGGGCGCCAAAAGAGTATAAAGCCTCCCGAAATGAAATAGACTATATAGAATTCCGCTTTTATTCCGTCATATTGGGTATCCCCGGTATGGTTAATAAAAAACAGTTTCAATGTATGAAGGGGATGATGTAAAACAAATTTAAAGGCTTCAAATGGAGAAGCGCCTAATGCGGAGTAGTTAAAAAGACTGTATTTTTTATCTGCTGTTTCAAGGTGTGGTATTATAACTTTAAATAAAAGAGCAAAGTAGAACAGTGAAACTATAATGTAAGCAGTGCATATAATCAATATGTTTTTGTCCTTGCGATGCCATAACATTACTACAGGCAGTATCGAAACAAACCACAGGGGCATATTCTCCCGTGAAAATATGGCTAAAACAAAAATAACGGCGGCGGCAACATATTTTTTCAGTTCAAAATAATATAGGAACATGGGAATAAAAGCTGCTGATATTACGGCCACGTTACATTCTCCGGCAAAAGCGCTGAAATGGCCCTGGAGCAAAAAATAATAGAGCAGGGCGGCAATGCCAAGCCAAACATCAGAGGTTTTAAGAATGATAAGCCGGTATGTAGCCCAGCCGCCCACTAAAAGCATGGTAACCTGTATGAGGCATAATGTGTAAGTGCCGGTAAGCCAGTTCAGTACCCAGTAAAGTGGAACAAAATACATTAATGTCAATGAAAAATGGTCCTGCAGAAAGTTCATATTCTGGAAGTAAACAGGGCACTTGCTTACATGAAAATGAGCATAATCCCAGAAGGCAAAATTGTATGTGCCATAATCAAATGCGGCGGTGCGGAAAAAATAGTGGTTCCCTATGGCAGTAGTAAAATAAATTACCGCAAAAACCGACATTATGAAATAATACCAGAACCTATGGTTACATAAAAGGCTTTTATTCGTGGTAATAGTCACTTGAATTAATAAATCTCAAATATATATATACCGGGAAAACTAATATGAATTGGCAAATGGCGTTCTTTTCTATGCCTCCCTGAAATACCATGCCAGCCATACTCCGCATAGCCCCCATTCCATAAAGGTATCAATCACTTCTCCTTTTATAAAATGCCAGGGAAATTGCATCCAGTTCCATTCAAGAAGGTATGAGTTGAGCGCCACAATAAAACCAATGAGCATAACAGCCCACCAGCGCATAAAAAATGTTTTAAGCTTGTCTTTCGACATGGCCAATAATATTACCGCGCCCATAACCGCGAACAGGTTGAGCAGTATGCCTATTACAGGCTGAAAGGGAGACATTTTAACTCCTTCTTTGCTATAAAAAACCAGGGCATAAGGTTTGCCCGCATATTTCTTCTCCATTTCTTTCATTTCGTTAACATATTTTTCATCCTTCATCATTCCCAGGCTGCGGTTATCGGGAGTTGGCAGCATATAGGCGCCGCTTTCCAATGAAGAGTTGTTGAGGGCGCTCAGTATGGTGTCCTGCTTTGGCGTATAGTGGAACGAATGTATATGCACGGGCAAAAACATCCAGGACAGTAATGACCAGGCAAAAATAATGAGGGCTCCGACAAATGATGCGATAATAAATTTTTTCATGGGAATAAGGTTTAATTTTATTCAGTAAATATATAAAAATTGGAAGAGTGAATCTTTTGTACTTACAACGCCATTTTTTCCAGTTTCTCCGACATGGCTTTAAACTCATTTTTCAGGGTAGCCAGTTCACCGTAATAATCAGGTATTTCTGAGGTAAAGTAGTTGGTGAATTTCCATGCTTCCAGTACTTTCTCTATTTCAATTTCATAGGGCTGGTAGGCAGGATTAAGTGAACGGAGGAGTAATTTCTTCCGTTTCCTTATTTGATTGTAAACCACTTTAAAAACTATGCCGTCATCGAGCGTAACAATTATATAGGCTTCGCCGTCTTTAAGCATGGAGAGGTTGTGGACATATTCGCCAATAACATAGGCTTTATCGGGTATGGGCAGCATAGAATCTCCGTCTAACTGGAATGACCTGTATTTCCTGTCCTTCAATAAAAAAGGAAGCTGGAAAGCAGGCAGGCCGCTGATGTATTCAGGGTCATTGTATCCTGCCGTATATCCCGCCTTCGATTTAACGGGCACTACTTCAATGTTTTCTTTTCCATACGCATCTACTGTCGAATGCAATACCCGGAGGCTTTTACCTTCTATATCCCTGTTAAAACCTCTTTCCATCTCTTTCAGGCTATATTCATTCAGCAGCGATAAGTCGGTACGTATAAGGGCATCCATGCTTAAACGGAAGTAATCGGAGAATTCAATGAGCATTTCAATGGATGGCTCCGCCCTTCCCTGTTCATAAGAAGCAAGGCGTTCCTTGGTAATGCCAAGGCTATCTGCAAGTTGTTGCATGGTTAATTTTTTTAACCCTCTTAAGTGCCTGATATTGCTTGCTATTTTTTTCATAGTGTAAAAATATTACACAAATATATGTAAAAATATTATATTATTGCAATGCGATATTTAAAAATTATGGAACGCAGGATAGTTCACATGGACTTAGATTCATTCTTCGTTTCGGTAGAATGCCTGAAGGATAAGTCTCTTAAAGGCAAGGCGGTCATAATCGGCGGCACGTCCGACAGGGGTGTGGTGGCCTCGTGCAGCTATGAAGCGAGGCAGTTCGGGGTGCATTCGGCCATGCCCTCAAAAATGGCCAGGCAATTATGCCCTCACGCCATATTTGTAAAAGGCGACATGGATGAGTATTCCAGGTACTCGGGCATGGTTACCGATATAATAAGAGAACGGGCTCCTGTGGTAGAGAAGGCATCTATTGACGAACACTACCTTGATGTTACAGGCATGGATAGATATATAAAGGAAAGTATGATGTTTACCCATGAGTTGCGGGAGTATATAACCTACGAAACAGGCTTGCCTATTTCTTTCGGCCTGTCTGTAAATAAAACGGTTTCCAAGGTAGCTACCAACGAAGCCAAACCCAATGGAGAAAGGCAGGTGGCAACGGGATTGGAAAAACCTTTCCTCGCCCCGCTTTCCATACGAAAGATACCCGGCATAGGCGATAAGACCTACGCGCTGCTGCGGAATATGGGAGTAGAAAAAGTGCAGACCATACAGCAAATGCCCATAGAGCTTATGGGCAGGGTGCTTGGCGAAAGCGGGCAGGTTATATGGAAAAAAGCAAATGGCATTGATAATACGCCCGTTGAGCCATACAGCGAACAAAAGAGCATGAGCACCGAAACCACATTTGATAAAGATACAACGGATATAGTCAAGCTGAAAGACATATTGATAGGTATGGTGGATGGCCTGGCTTTTGATTTGCGTAAAGCAAGGAAACTTACAGCCTGCGTTACACTTAAACTCCGCTATTCCGATTTCCAGACGCATACGTTCCAGTCGCGCATACCCTATACTGCAGCCGACCATATATTGCTTGAAAAGGTGCTGGAACTGTTCAGGAAAAACTATTCGCGCAGGGTGCTTATCCGTTTAATAGGCGTGAAGTTTACCAACCTCGTTTCAGGCAATTACCAGGTAGATTTATTTGATGATTCGGAGGAAAAAATAAGGCTCTACCAGGCTATGGACAGGATTCGCCTGCGCTATGGAGATAAATCGCTTCTGAGGGCAACATTTGTTGAGCCTAATCAAAAGAAACCGTATGATATTAAACGCCCATTCAAATAACAGCCTGCGTTACGGGGTATTCTCTGTAAACGAATTGGTGCAAACAGCAAAGAAAAATAATTACGATGCTATTGCCATTACCGATATAAATAACTCTACCGGGGTGCTGGACTTTGTAAAAGTATGCGGGGAAGCGGGGATAAAACCCATTGCGGGCATGGAGTTCAGGGATGGAGACGAATTATTATTTGTAGCCATTGCAAGAAATAATGAAGGTTTCAGGGAGATAAACGAGCTTATGACAAGCCATAATTTATTTGCAGCAAAATTGCCTGAGCGCCCCGATTTTTCAGATTGCTATGTAATATATCCCTATGGCAAAGCCTTAACATGGAAGTTGAGAGATAATGAATATATAGGCGTGCGCCCTTCTCAAATGAAGAGGATAGCTTTTGAGAAAAACCAGCACCCCAAATATGTTATACGCTATGCCGTAACCTATAAAGACAGGCAAGGATACGAAATACATAAAAAGCTGCGTGCCGTAAATAATAACCTGCTTCTTTCCCAGCTTCAGCCGCACCAGGTAGCGGGTACAGATGAACACTTAGTACCACAGGAAAAACTATTGGAACGGTTTCAACCTTGTCCCCATATAATTGAAAGCACAAAAAAAATTATTCACGATTGCTGGTTTACGTTCGATTTTAAAGCATCCAGGAATAAGAAGACATATACCGGAAGCGCCTACGACGACCAATTGCTGCTGGAGAAACTGGCATTCGACGGCCTGGAATACCGCTACGGGAAGAACAATAAAATGGCTGCGGAGCGGGTAAGAAAGGAACTGGAGATAATTGTTAACCTGCAGTTCGCCGCGTATTTTCTTATTGCATGGGATGTTATACGGTATAGCATGCAAAAGGGATATTACCATGTAGGGCGCGGCAGCGGAGCCAACAGCATAGTTGCCTATTGCCTGCGGATTACCGATGTGTGCCCCATAGAGCTTGATTTGTATTTTGAGCGTTTCTTAAACCCCAAACGCAAATCGCCGCCGGATTTTGATATAGATTATTCGTGGAAAGAACGCGATGATGTGCTGGAATATATTTTTAAACGTTATGGGCACAGGCATACCGCCTTGCTTGGCGCCATGTCCACTTTTTCTGACCGTTCCATCATTCGTGAGATGGGAAAAGTTTATGGTTTGCCTAAAGAAGATATAGACAGGCTTATTAAAGAACCTAACTCTCCTTTGAATAAGAGTGAGATATGCGGAAAAGTATTGGCGCATTACGAATCCATAAAGGAGTTCCCTAATGTGCGCAGCATACATGCCGGGGGAATTTTAATAACCGAAGAGCCCGTTACCTGTTATACCGCCCTTGATTTGCCGCCCAAAGGCATGCCCACCGCGCAATTTGATATGTACACTGCCGAGGATATAAATCTGGATAAACTGGATATATTAAGCCAGAGAGGGATTGGCCACATAAACGAGGCGGTGGAAATAATACAAAGGAACAGGGGAACTAAAATAGATATACACGATGTGAAGAAATTCAAAACGGATAAGAATATTGCGGAACATTTAAAAGCCAATGATAACATAGGCTGTTTTTATATTGAAAGCCCTGCTATGCGCGGATTGCTCAAGAAACTGAAATGTGATAACTACCTGTCGCTGGTGGCTGCCAGCTCCATTATACGCCCCGGTGTGGCGCGCAGCGGAATGATGAGAGAATATATATACCGTTTTCATAACCCTGGCGGGTTTACATACCTGCACCCGGTAATGGAAGAACAACTGAAAGAAACATACGGGGTAATGGTTTACCAGGAAGATGTGCTGAAGGTGGTGCATCATTTTGCGGGGCTTGATTTGGCCGATGCGGATGTATTGCGAAGAATAATGAGCGGCAAAGGGCGCAGGCAGAAACAGTTGGATGAACTGACAGGGAAATTTATGGACAACTGCCGGGAACGCGGACATAGCAAGGAAATAACAGATGAAGTATGGCGGCAGTTAAAATCATTTGCAGGGTACAGCTTCAGTAAAGCGCATTCGGCAAGCTATGCAGTGGAAAGCTACCAGAGCCTCTATTTAAAAGTGCATTACCCCCTGGAATTTATGGTAGCGGTTATAAATAACTTCGGCGGGTTTTATAATACAAGGATATATGTAAATGAGGCGCGTAAAGCAGGGGGAACCATTTGCCTGCCGTGTGTAAATAAAAGCAATTATTACACCACATTACATGGAACAGATGTGTACCTGGGATTCATTCACATAAAAACCCTGGAGAAAGATGTGGCGCAGAATATAGAACTTGAAAGAAAGAGGAACGGCGCCTATGTTTCACTGGAAAATTTCATACTCCGCACAGGCATAAGCCTGGAACAGTTGCGGATACTTATACGTATTGACGCGCTTCGTTTTACAGGCATGAACAAAAGGCAATTGTTATGGGAGGCGCATATGGTGTGCAATAAAGAAAAGGCTGTTAAATATGCTTCGGCAGGCAGCATGTTCGCTTTACCTCAGCCCCATTGGGAAATACCTCCTTTATCGGAAAATAAGCTGGAGGATGTATATGATGAAATGGAACTGCTCGAGTTTCCTGTTTCCATGAATGAATTTGAAATGCTGAAAACAGACCAGGGGTATGATATGAGAGCAAAGGATTTAATAAGGCATGTCGGTAATACAATACTCATTATGGGTAATTATGTGGCATATAAACATGTACTGACCATAAGAAATGACCGCATGGCTTTTGGTACGTTTATAGATGGGGATGGTACGTTTTTTGATACCGTCAACTTTCCGCAAAGCCTGAAACAATATCCGTTTAAAGGCTGGGGAGTCTATCTTATTGAGGGCAAGGTTACCGAAGAGTTTGGGTATGCCGCTATTGAAGTGAAAAGTATGGTAAAGCTACCCATAAAACCCGATCCGAGAATGGAATAAATGTGTAACGGCTATACAGATATATGCATTGATTTTCGTAATATTGCATACATATGAAACAGCATCTTCGCCTATTTTCCCTGCTTTTTATTTGGGTAACGTTCTCATTTAATGTGTCGGGCCAGTCATCACAAATGCATACTACGCCTGCCAATAACTGGCAAAATGAAAGCATTGAGCAGGACAGTGTTTATGGTACCGGTTCTGACAGGGCTCTCAATTTTTTAAAAGGCAGGAAATCTACGACTGTAATAGTCGCGGTAATTGACGGGGGAGTTTACATTAACCACCCTGCATTAAAGGCGAATATCTGGGTAAACCCTAAAGAAATTCCGGGTAACAGGATTGATGATGAACACAATGGCTATGTTGACGATGTGCATGGCTGGGATTTTATAGGCGGTAAAGACAGCGATGTAAGGCAGGATAATTTAGAACTGACCCGCCTTTACAGGGATTTGGGCAAAAAATATGCCAATACAACCGCTGATAAGGTATCGAAGGATGATAAAGCCGAATACAACAAATACCTGGCAGTTAAAAAGGAGTATGAAAGCAAAAAAAATGCAACGGAACAGCAGTACGATAACCTGAAAGGATTTATAGATACTATAGGCATGATAAAAGTGGCATTGGGCAAAAATGATTTTACCAAAGAAGACCTGGAAAGTTACAGTCCTTCTGACAGTGCAATGGTTAAAGCCAAAAGAAGGGTAATGAGGAATTTTAACAGGTTCCGGTTTTTTATGAAAGGGGCAACTGCCGATAGTATTATCAGGTTACTGCAACCTGGATCAGATCACCTTAATGTTGCACTTAAATACCAATATAATGTTGATTTTGACCCCCGTTTTATAGTCGGCGATAATTATGCCGATGCGACAGAGCGCTATTACGGAAACAATGATGTAATAGGGCCAACCGATGCACATGGTACGCATGTCAGCGGAATAATTGCCGCTGTGCGCACAGGTAAGCCGGGCGCGCAGGAAGGTATTGCCGATAATGTAAAAATATTGGTTGTCCGCGCTGTGCCCGATGGCGATGAGCGCGACAAGGACGTTGCCAATGCCATACGTTATGCGGTTGATAATGGCGCAAAAGTCATTAATATGAGTTTTGGCAAGGGCTATTCATACAACAAAAAAGCAGTTGATGCCGCCGTTAAATATGCTGAGGCCCATGATGTGCTGCTGGTTCATGCGTCAGGAAATGACCATAACGACAATGATTCAGTTACTGATTACCCTAACCCAAGGTATGAAGGCACACATAAACATGCTAAAAACTGGATTGAAGTGGGCGCTTCTGATTCAAAGGGGTACCCCGGCTCTTTCAGTAATTACGGGAAAAAGACAGTTGACCTTTTTGCACCCGGTGTTCGCATTTATAGCACCATACCAGATAGCAGTTACGCCCATTATAATGGCACAAGTATGGCGGCGCCTTGTGTTGCCGGCGTGGCTGCCATCATCCGTGAATATTTTCCCAACCTTAGCGCAAAACAGGTTAAAAAAATATTGATGAAATCGGTAACAAAAATTGATTTTAAAGTGCCGCTGCCGGGTAACAATGACAAAATGGTTAGCTACACCGATTTATGCGCCAGCGGGGGGATTATAAATGCTGCTAAAGCTGTCCGGTTAGCCATGAAGATATCAGGCAAATAATCATTTCCCGGTTTCTTTCTGAAACAATTGCAGTTGCCGGCCCCATTTTATTCTATCCCAGATTCTTTCGTGGATAAAATACCCCAGGGTCGTATATATATTACTTGCTATCATAAACCCTACTGCAACTTTTACCTTGCCGGTAAATAAGTATATGGAAGTGAAATCTAAAATCATAATAAAAACTCTATAGGTAATGGTTTTCACCAGGGTTCTTTTTACTGTTTCTTTTGCATGAATCGCTTCAGCCATTATTCAGATGTTTTAAGGTGTAATTTTATATTATGGCAGATATTGCCGGATTTGATAATCAATGTGATAGGCATCAATGTTTCTTATTGATGAACATCAGGAAACAAAATCAAATTTTGCCCGTAAAAATATGTTAATTCTTTAAATCAATTCCACATGATTACAAATTACTATGTACCTCATCTCATTAAAAAGGAAACCATCGTCAATTTGCATTTTCCGGGGAAAGATGTTCTTCATTCAAAGAATGAAAAAAGACAAAGAAAAGCCGATGCCGAAAAAGCTATGATCCTGGGTAATACATATATGAGCACCGTTCCCGGGAAAACATACAAAACCAATGTGATGATAATTTTCAAGGACGATGAAGGTGTAAAACAGGTTGAAACTGCCATTCGTGCCGTAACCGATACCGGCGTTGTGTTGAATGCGGGTATGCAAATTCCTATTCATCGCATATTCAGGGTGAAAGTTTGAAAACAAGATTAAAATTGACGGGTATGTTTGAATTAAGTAAAAAAATACTTTCGGGTGTAAGTTTTGACAAAAAGTTGTTCCGGAAAGAACTCATGAAAGCCATAAACCGGATTAAAACCGATGAAAAGTTATCATTGAAAACCTGGTGCCTTTCTACTTTTGGCCGCATGTATAAAAACATCATCATGGATGTGTTTTCCAGCCATCACTGAAGTACAACCAACGTAAGTTCATCTGTATTTCTCAAATTAAATGGCTGTTTTTCCCTGTTCTGAATTTATAGAACAGGGCCGATATCATATTTTATACTCTTTCAATTACTTATTTTTGTCAAAAACAAGATAGAATGAGGGAAAGGAAAAGGCGGACAGAGCTTATGGCGCCGGCGGGCTCCTGGGAAGCGCTTATGGCAGCCTGCAAGGCGGGAGCAGATTCGGTTTACTTTGGCATTGAGCAGTTAAATATGCGGGCCCGCTCATCCAATAATTTTACCCTCGAAGACCTTCCTGTTATTGTTTCACGTTGCCGGCAAAATGGGGTAAAGCCTTACCTCACGCTTAATACCATACTTTACGACAACGACATTAACCTTATGAAAACTATTGTTGATGCGGCCGCCAAAGCAGGTATTTCAGCCATCATTGCCACCGACCATGCAGCCATTGCCTATTGTGCAAAAAAGAAAGTGCCTGTGCATATTTCCACCCAGGCGAATATTACTAACATAGATACTGTTGAGTTTTACGCAACCTGGGCTGACGCAATGGTTCTTTCCCGTGAACTGAGCCTGAGCCAGGTGGGGCATATCGTGAGGGAAATAAAGCGAAGAGGCATAAAGGGCCCCTCAGGCAAGCCGGTGAAGATTGAAATATTTGCCCATGGAGCCCTATGCATGGCTGTTTCAGGAAAATGTTACCTGAGCCTGCATACCCAGTATGCGTCAGCCAACCGGGGGGCCTGTATTCAGAATTGCCGCAGGTCATATATTGTGAAAGATAAAGAAAGCGAAGATGAGTTTGAGGTAGAGAATGAATATATTATGTCGGCCAAAGACCTGAGTACAATTTCCTTTCTCGATAAAATACTGGAAACCGGCATAGGCATGTTGAAGATTGAAGGCCGTGGCCGTTCAGCCAATTATGTTCATACGGTAACTATATGCTACCGTGAGGCTCTTGACTCCCTTACGAAGAATGAATATACCGCGGAGAAGATAAAAGATTGGGAAAACCGCCTGGCTACTGTTTTCAATCGGGGTTTCTGGGATGGCTATTACCTTGGGAGGAAAATGGGGGAATGGCACCGGGAATATGGTTCAAAAGCAACGCGGAAAAAGCTTTTTCTGGGTACAGCTTTAAAGTATTACCCTGCTATAAGCGTGGCCGAATTCAAAATAGAAACTACTGTTTTAAAAAACGGCGAAACCATGCTTATTACCGGCCAGCGTACCGGGGTTGTTGAAATGAAAGCGGATGAACTATGGGTAGATGAGACTCCTGCTGAAGAAGCGAAGAGAGGGCAGCATGTAACTTTCAGGGTGCTTAAACCGGTACGCAGGGGTGATAAACTTTATAAACTTATTCCGGAAGCATGGTCCGCATAATACTATATCGCCAGAAGTGCATAGGCTGCAATGCCTGTTCGGAAATGGCGCCCGCACGCTGGCGGATTTCGCGGAAAGACGGTAAAAGCAACTTGATTGGGGGAAGAGAAAAGAATGGATTTTTTTCCCTGCTTACTCATGATGAAGATTACGATTTGGATAAATTAGTAGAATTGCATTGTCCTGTCAGGGTAATCAGGATAAATAAGGTATTATCGCATTAATGGCAAATATTTTATGAAGAAGATTGACAACCTGGAAAGAATATGGAATAAACGCCCGCTTATAATCAGCGGTCCATGCAGCGCTGAAACCGAGACACAATTGGTAGAGACGGCAACTCAATTGGCTGCGACCGGGAAAATTGATGTGCTGCGGGCCGGAATATGGAAACCGCGTACCAGGCCGGGAATGTTTGAAGGTAAGGGTGTTGAAGCCCTGCCATGGCTTGGAAAAGCAAAAGCATTGACAGGGTTACCCGTAATGATTGAAGTAGCTACGGCAAAACAAGTAGAAGATGCATTATCATTTGAAGTAGATATGGTATGGATAGGCGCAAGAACTACAGTCAATCCATTCAGCGTGCAGGAGATATCAGATGCATTAAGGGGTGTTGAAATACCGGTTTTTATTAAAAACCCGGTTAACCCGGATATTGAGTTGTGGTGCGGGGCGATAGAAAGAATTGCAAAATCGGGAATAAAGAGAATAGGTTTGATACACAGGGGCTTTTCTTCATACGGAGATACGGAATATAGAAACGCGCCTATGTGGCATCTTGCCATTGAAATGAAAAGGAGAAACCCGGGAGTATTATTCATTAATGACCCATCACATATATGTGGACGCAGGGATATATTATTGGAAACTGCGCAAAAAGCGATAGATTTTGGCTTTGACGGGTTAATGATTGAAAGCCATATTGACCCGGATAATGCTTTAAGCGACGCTGAACAACAGGTAACACCGGCGCGCCTGGCAGAAATGCTCGATAATATAATATGGCGTAAGGAAAACGTATTGTCAGTTGAATACCAAACGGCTTTGGAGAAACTTCGCCGGAATATTGACTACCTCGATGATGAATTGCTGCAAATATTAGGCCAACGCATGAAGATAGCAGAACAAATCGGCGAGTGTAAGAAAGAAAATAATATTACCATTTTACAAACCAAGCGCTGGCAGAGAGTTCTGGAGCGCGCCACCAGGCAAGCAGCAAAATTAGGCTTAAGCGAAGAATTTATTATCAAATACTTAGAGGCGATACATATGGAAAGTATTAATCACCAGAAGAAAATATTTGATAGTTTATGAATAACTGCGCAGAATTCATTGCCGCAAAAAGATGAGAAACTTATACGTGTACCACCAGCATGGGGCAAAGCGGGAAATCGCTGAGAGTTTTCACTGCTTTCTGCCGGAAGAGAATTTCAGCAGGGTTTCGGTGATGTGAGGGCATAACAAGCAAGTCAGTTGAATTTGTGCTGATATAGCCTTCAATTGCATCGGCAATATCTGCCGAGAATGCCCTTTTGAAAGTTAATTTATGTTTGCCATTGAAAATAGCCTCCAGTTCATTTTTATCTTTATTAAATACATCACGGCTTATATCAGAATCCTTCTCACTGATATGAAGTATAGTAATATGGGCAGTAAATTTATCGGCAAATTCATAAAAGGGTTCCAGGGCATTGGGCGATTTCTCCCGGTAAGGTATTGCAAACAAAATATTCTCGTACGTTTTATAGGTAAAATTTTCCGGTACCAGCAATACAGGGCATTCAGATTTTTTAATTACGTTATACGTGTTGGTTCCGAAGAAAAATTGCATCATATCATCGGCTCCATTGGTACCCATTACTATCATAGTGCTTTCACTTCCCAGTGAAGCAATGGTTTTTGCAAGTGATTTGGTGGTAATATCTACTTCATAATCAACGGATATTTTGAACATCTTGTTTATCTGGACAGCAGATTCGCTCAACCGTTTGGAAGCGAGGAGTGAATTTTCTCTTATATTGGCTCCAATGCCCTCGCCTAAGCTTACAGCCGCTGTAACAGGGGCTATTTTTTCAACATTCACCAACACCAGGGGTACGTTAAATACCTGTGCAAGCTTGGCAGCGTATTCCGTTGCATTTACGGATGCATCTGAAAAATTGACAGGGCAGATAATCCTCTTAATCATAATATCGTATTTAATGCTGCTAAATTCATTTATATTCATTGGTTAAACCATGCAAAGCATCACCGGAACATATGATATTTATCATTATCAGCATAACAGATGAGGAGTATCATAAAATAACCTGATTAAATGCATTGAATCAAATTACAGGGTATAATACTTTTGGCTATGTATAAACAAGAAGTGCGCATAGGCTTCCAGGTTTCTTTAAAATAGCATGGCTGAAAATAATTCCAAAAAAATACCTCCTAATAAGAATGATACGGAAAATCCGAGAAAGGGAATATCGTTAATAAACTGGATATATCTTGGCTTTATTCTTGTTTTGGGATTTTTTTTCTTTTATCCTTCCCTATCCAATAATGCCCAGGAAATTACATGGCAGAATTTTGAGCAAAACATGCTGCAAACAAATGATGTTGACAGAATAGAAGTGGTAAATAATGAAATTGCGCAGGTATATATTAAGCCGGAAAGCTTAAAGAAGGATAAATTCAAAAAGATAACGGAAAAGAAATTTGTGAATATTGCCAATAACGGGCCGCAATATTTTCTCCGCATCGGTTCGGTTGATGTGCTTGAAAAGAAACTGGATGACGCCCAGGTAAATATTCCTGAAGCGCAACGGATACCTGTAAAATACGTAAAACAGGAGAACTGGTTCATAGATAGCCTGGGGTGGATACTTCCCATTATTTTACTGATTGTTTTCTGGCAGTTTTTGTTCCGGAGGATAGGTACCAATATCGGCAATGCCGGTTCTTCTATATTTAATTTTGGAAAGACACGGGCTGTTATGGTTGATAAAGGCGCCAAAAGCCAGATTACATTTAAGGATGTTGCAGGGTATGATGAGGCTAAGGTTGAAGTGATGGAAATAGTTGATTTTCTTAAAAAGCCGGAAGATTTTACCAGCCTGGGGGCAAAAATACTTCGCGGGGTTTTACTGATTGGCCCTCCGGGGACCGGTAAAACCTTAATGGCAAAGGCAGTTGCAGGCGAAGCAAATGTCCCGTTCTTTTCTCTTTCGGGGCCAGAGTTTATTGAGATGTTTGTGGGTGTCGGCGCTTCCCGCGTACGCGACCTTTTTGAGAAAGCGAAGCAAAAAGCCCCCAGCATAATATTTATAGATGAAATAGATACTATTGGTCGAAGGCGTGGAAGGGCTATATCGTTGCAGACGGATGATGAGCGTGAAAGCACCCTTAACCAGTTATTGTCTGAAATGGATGGATTTGACGAGTCAACAGGTGTTATTGTACTGGCAGCCACTAACAGAGCCGATATTCTTGACCCTGCCTTGGTGCGCCCAGGCCGCTTTGACAGGCATATTTACCTTGAACTGCCTAACAAGAAAGAGCGTGAGGCTATTTTTAAAGTACACATGCAGCCATTGAAATATGATGCAGGTTCAGTAAATGTAGAATTACTGGCAGCGGAAACTCCGGGATTTTCCGGCGCGGATATAGCTAATGTTTGCAATGAGGCTGCACTGATTGCCGCAAGGCTGAAGAAAAAGCTTATTGATGCCAAGGACTTTAATGAAGCAATTGATAAGGTTGTTGCCGGAACTGAAAAGAAAACAATGGCTATTACCCCTGAAGAAAAGAGGATTATTTCATACCACGAAGCGGGACATGCAATAGTAGGGTGGATGCTTAAAAATGTGGACCCGCTGATTAAAGTTTCCATTATTCCGAGAGGGAAATCGCTGGGTAGTTCCTGGTATCTTCCGGAAGAGAAAAAGATTATTACCAGAGCAAAGTTTTACGATGAATTGTGCGCCTCTCTTGGAGGCAGAGCAGCAGAAGATATACAATTCCATGAAATATCTTCGGGAGCAGTTGACGATTTGGAAAAAGTTACCAAGCAGGCTTATTCCATGGTTACCATACTTGGCTTGAATGACAAGGTTGGCAACATAAGTTACTATGACTCTACAGGTTTGCAGGACCAGACCTTTCAAAAGCCATATAGTGAAGCAACGGGGCAAATGATTGATGAGGAAGTGCGTAAAATGGTTAGCGAGGCATACACAAAGACAAAGAAAATCTTAGAAGAAAAAAAAGATAAACTTGACAAACTTGCCAAACTATTGCAGGAAAAAGAGGTGGTTTTTAAGGAAGACCTTGAGTCAATATTAGGTAAAAGGGACAGTAATTAGCCTTTTCTTTTTTCATTTAATTATTACCGGTAGTTCTGAAAAGCAAGGAATAGGTTGTATAAAAGCCAATATTGCGTATGGCAGTCAGTATAAGGGCATCTATTATCACTTTGCGCATTTTTACTTTTTCAGATGAGCAACGTACACGGTTGAGATAGAAGGCAATTGTACCTGTATTAATAATGTTCTTACAGGTTCTTAATCCGTGGTATGCATCGGTAAAGCATACAAAAGTGCCGGTACTGCCCATAAACTTAGGGCCAAAGCTTGGATTGCCGTCTTTGTATTTATTCGTCCAGCTTAATGCAGGATTCCAATATTGGTCGTTAGCATTGGGAAAGCAATGCTTGAAACCCTCATAATGGAAGCTAATACTTTCAATGGTACCGTCAATCATACCTGACAGGAACAGTGCTGAACCTGGGAATATGTATTGCTTATAATTATACGTATTCTGTGCGTAAGATACCCTGGTCATGAATAAACAAAGTAAAACTATCGCGATAAATCTGATTCTGAGCAGACTGAAGTTGTAAGTTAGTGTTTTCATGGTGAGTATATTTTAAATTGTTAGTATTAATCCATATTACCAGTGATTAAAAGGATTCAGAATTTGTTCAAGGCTATCCGAAAATAAACGCCGATTATTCAATTTTACGTTTAGATTTTTTTATGGTTTCACTATGACCTAAATATTAACCATAACATAAGATATTAAAAATGGAAAATACAGGCATAGCTAAATAATTATGCCTGTATTTTCTATGAAATGATAAAAAAATTGAAATCCGTGAAGTGAACCCCTCTAAGACCTTGTCTTTTTGCGAAATCCTGGTTAAGCTTGTAACTTGCCAATGATAATGGACGCTATTTTATTATACCGGCACAACTTTTAAATGCTGTGCTTCTTCTGATACCTTTTGCCATACTTTCCAGGTTTCGAACCTCTTTTTATAGATTGGCTCAATTACCTCAAAAGGCATAGCTCCAAGGAACATTCTTAAAGGAGGATTTTCAGCATCGGCTAATTTAAGGATAGCTTCTCCTGTGGCATTAGGATAGCCACTTGCCATTTTAAACCGGGTAGTGAAAATAAATGGCAGGATGGTCATGAGTAAGTGAATTAAATATTCTTAATGGGAAAATAGACCTAAGCCGATTAGGTAAACATTCAAGTATTTTTATAATTTGACTATTTTTGAGAAGTTCTTATCTGAATTTAAAATATCAGAAATTACGTAGATGGGAAACAGGAAGAGAAAAACAGATGCTGAAGAAGCTGAACGACACCGTATTGCAAAAGATTTACATGACAGTATAGGCCAGCAACTATCTGCTATTAAGCTATACCTTGGGGCATTAAAAATTGTTCCTAATGGTGCGGAGTCAGCCCAATATCGTGCATTAATTTCAAAATCAATTCTTGCGGTAGATGAAGCGGCCGCTGAGCTTTCAAATATTTGTTATAACTTAATGCCCGTAAGTTTAAATGTATATGGACTTTTATTCGGAATTGAAGAACTTGCCAATAAAATAAGAATTTCAAAAAGAATTGCCATAGATGTTATTACCTCTCCTGAATTTCCAGCATTGGATAAAACATTAGAAATAAATATTTTCAGGATAATACAGGAATTTATAAGTAATTCGCTTAAACATGGAAAGGCAAAACAGGTAATTATAAAAATTGAATATCATAAAAGCCATAAAAAAAGTGGGCAAGGAAAGGTTAGTATATGGCTTACAGATAATGGTAAGGGTTGTGATTTAAATAAAAAAGGTACTTTTTCAGGCATGGGCATAATGAATGTAAAGTCACGAATAGATGCCTGTGAAGGAACACTTTCTATAAAAAGCAATGTGGGTAAAGGCACTTCATATGAAATAACTATACCTGTTAATAATATTGAAAAACTATGAGAAAAGTAAAAATACTGATCATTGACGATCATAAAATGATACGTGAAGGCTTAAGGGTATTACTTGAAATGCAGCAGGATAAATACAACTTTGTTATTGATGAGGCTGACAGCGGGGAAGCCGGGATTGAAAAAGCAATCCGTAAATCGTATGATATTATAATAATTGATTACCAGCTTGGAGGAATAAATGGCGCCGAAGCTGCGCAAATAATCATGCATAAAAAACCGGAATCAAAGATACTGGCATTATCAAATTACAGTGAATATATGTATGTTGATAAAATGATAAATGAAGCAAAAATAAAGGGATATTTATTAAAAAGTATAGGGCCCGAAGAATTAATAAAGGCTGTTGAAACTGTTTTGGCAAATAAAAATTACTATTCAAATGATATTGCTTTGACATTATTAAGCAATGAAAATAAGCCGCTCCCTGTTATTAGCCGGATTAAAGACCAGGTTTCACTTCATAGCAACATTACCAAAAGAGAAATGGATGTTCTGAAACTTATTGCTGAAGAATTAACCAATAAAGAAATTGCAAATAAATTGGCAATAGGAAAAAGAACTGTTGACTGGCACAGGGAGCATCTCATGATTAAGCTGAATGTGAATAATACGGCAGGCTTGGTTAAAGCTGCCATTGAACTAACAACGCAAAAGACCTAAAATCACTCCCGGCAGATATTATTTTTTAAATTTATTTAACCATTTAATAGCCCTTTTTTTATCCGTAAAAAGCTTTACAGGCAATCGTGGTTTATCAACCGATATATAAATCTTTCCTGCAAGTTTTGATATTTCTGATTCAACCAGGAGGGCACTTGCAGAACCGTATAAAAGAGCTTTTTCGGAAGTGAAATATTTTCTTGAAATTGTATCAATTGATGCAAGGCCCCTTATGTCAACCAGGAAAGGCATGGTAATACCATTAGAAAATCCAACCCTGTCTTCCATCATTTTTTTTGCAATGTCGAGTGAAATTACCAGGTTAGATGCAAAAGTAACTATCATTATACCATCTTCTATCTGGTAGTCAGCATATTTTGTTTCAAAAATAGTTGGTTGCATTATTGGGAGTGTTTATAAGATTGGAGCCATAACAGGGCTTTATCTCTATCAGTAAATAATTTAGTCGGGATTAATGGTTTATCAATTTTAATAAAAATATTGCCCGCCAGTTTCATAATCTCATTATCGAGCAACATAGCCCCGGCAGTTATATAATTTACAGCCTCCTGGGTAGCCAGATATTTTCTTGCTTTTGTATCCGTGTAAAAAATATTCCTGAGATCAATAAATATAGGAGTATAGTTACAATTTGAAACCTTAAGACGCTCCTGGACGACTTGCCTGGCTAAAGGTAAATCGAGTATAGAGTTTTTCTTGAAAATCTCATATACTATGCCGTTTTCCAGCCAAATTTCAAAAAATTCATGGTCAATGTAATGCTCTTTCATATCTCGGAGTTTTTGTCCACCCCCGTATTTATACGGGCGTATTTATACGGGGGGTATGTATGATTGTTTAGTATAGCTTTCAAAAATAATCTAAAAATACAAACTAACAACATGGACAAGAAGAAGAAAGCCATTAATATTGTTGACACAGTCAACGATATTATCAGTCTCGGTAAGGAACGTGGCGTCCTACTACAGTATACCGAGGACAAGTTTTATGATGGAAGGGTAATAACCATTGATAACAAGAAGCTTATCAATTTTGGTTCTTGCAGTTACCTTGGACTGGACACAGATGAGAGGATTAAAAGCGCTGCCATTGAAGCTATTAAGAAATATGGTGTACAGTTTTCCTCGTCCCGTACCTATCTGGCATGTACACTTTATTCTGAGTGGGAAGAGCTGGTAAGCGAAATATTTAGCGCACCGGTGGTTTTATCAACCTCTGTATCGTTAGGACACCATGCTGTTATCCCCGTTGTAATGGAGGAGGGTGATGCCATTATCCTTGACCAGCAGGCACATGCCAGTATGCAGGAGGCGGCCCAGCGCATGCAGTTAAGGGGGTGTACCGTCACCATAGTCAGGCATAGCCGGATTGATGAATTGGAGAATAAGATACAGGAACTGTCAATAAAGCATAACCGTGTATGGTATGTTATTGATGGTGTATATTCTATGTATGGAGATTACGCCCCGGTTAAAGAAATTGTAAAGCTGCTTGATAAATACAAATCATTTTACTTGTATGCCGATGATGCGCATGGAATGAGTATTGCCGGGAAAAATGGCAGAGGAGTGGTTTTGAGCCAGATAGACCTGCATAAAAAGATGATATTGGCAACTTCATTGAACAAAGCATTTGCCGCGGGAGGGGGAGTATTTGTTTTTCCTTCCGGGGAATTGGCTCAAAAGGTTAAAAGCTGCGGGGGCTCGATGATTTTTTCAGGCCCGCATCAAATTCCATCTATTGCAGCCGGAATAGCTTCGGCCAAAATTCATCTTTCATCCGAAATAACAATCAGGCAGGAGGCGCTTTGCGACAGGCTGAAATACTGCCATGATTTACTGGTAAATAAATACAACTTGCCGGTAATATCAAACCCAGAAGCCCCCATTACATTTATAGGATTAGGGCTCACAAGGGTAGGATATAATATGGCTCAAAGAATGAAAAACGATGGGTTCTTTACCAATCTTGCCATATTCCCTGCCGTACCGGAAGCATGTACAGGCCTCAGGTTTACGATAACCCTGCATCATACATTTGAGGATATTGATAAATTGGCCGAAAGATTAGCCTATCATTTCCCAAAAGCCCTTGCTGATGAGGGAAGAACACTCAAAGATGTTTACCGCGCTTTCAGAAAAGTAGCCACATTTAAAGAAACAGAAGAGCCGGGTGCTCCAGTTTTAAATGAGCTTTTAAGCGGATATACTTTGCAACACGAACGTACTATAAAGAATATTGATGAAAGATTATGGAATGAACTTATAGGGAGTAAAGGCGCAAATGATTGGCAGCAAATGCTGTTTTTTGAGCAGACATTTTCTGGCAACGAATTACCTGAACATAACTGGAACTTTCATTACTATATAATACGTGATGCCTTAGGGAAACCTGTATTGGCGACTTATTTTACTGCCACAATCGCAATGGATGACATGTTCTCACCGGCTGCTGTATCAAAGCAGTTGGAACAAATGAGAAAAAGCGATAAGTATTATCTTACATCAAAGATTTTTACCATGGGTTGCCTTTTATCTATTGGCGAACATATATGGATTGACCGCGCTCAAAAAGACTGGAAGAAAATATTAATGCTGCTATTGGACAGGGTTTGGGCTGACCAGGAAGAAGAA
Organism: Bacteroidia bacterium; assembly: GCA_052325425.1. Classification (GTDB taxonomy): domain Bacteria; phylum Bacteroidota; class Bacteroidia; order JABEUT01; family JABEUT01; genus JABEUT01. The sequence continues at coordinate 44,676 of JBKQUY010000105.1, forward strand.
GGCGCCTCCGTTCTTAGCCTCAGGGATTTTAACCCTGAAGACAAGGAACTTAAGGAGTTTTTCATGGATCAGGGATTTATAGCTTTAGACATTCCTGATTCGCACATTATTGACTGTTCATCTTGGAATAACAGCGATGGGTTTTTGCATTCTATCAATAGGGAAAAAAAGTACTATGTCCGTAAAAGGGTATTTAATTATGAAAACTGTTATGATGTGAATATAATTAATAATGCATCTGCCCAGGATATAGATCATTACCATCGGCTATATAAAAATGTTAGTGACAAGAGTTATGAGGTTATGGGATTTGAACTTAACAGGGAATTTTTTGAAAATGCTGTAAATCACCCACATTGGGATGTCTTGGAAATAAAATTGAAACCCGGTTTTGATTCAAGGCCTGAAAGGAAAGCAGTTGGAATAGCCATAAGCTATAAAACCAACAATCATTATTCTTTTTTAATAACAGGAATTGATTATGATTTTCTTGAAAATTACAATGTATATGCTCAAACATTATGGCAGACAATTAAAAGAGCAAAGCAGCTTGGTTTAAATATAGTAAATATGGGAGTAACAGCCTCTCAGAATAAGCGGAAATTTGGTGCGAAAGTTGTTAAGAACATGATGTATGTTCAGTCAAAGGATAGTTATAATGCTTCTTTAATTGCAACAATTGCCAATAAAGAAATGGACATTGCTATTTAGCCTGACAAAAAAATAGGGGTACGAAGTTCCGTACCCCTATTTATATATTTTGTTAAAACATTATAATTCGGGCTTAATAATAAACACCAATTCATCTATTTCACTCCTGTCCTTAGCTATTTCAGGTATAGTTACCGTTACTGTAATTGGCAGCCTGTTCTCATCTTGTGAAATGAAACTGGTTTTGAAGTCAACTACCTTATTTTCTGTGTGAAGCCTGGCAATAAGTTTTGTTGAGTTCGGCAAAATATCTTTTATATGTAATCCTAAAAACCCCTCGTCTGCATTTGGCATCAATAGCTTTAGCCCTGCCTGGTTAATAAATCGCACTTTACCTTTATCATTAGTTACTATTAAAATCAGTTCCGGGTAAACTGAAAAAAAGGCATTAATGGCTTTAGCCGAAACCATTGATGATTCTATTTTTTCAATAATGCTGTTAAAAAAAAGCACTATATAATTGAAAATATTTCTCTTGTCGCTTAAATAATCATTTAATGTTAACTTGTGTGAAAAATCGAGTTGCAGCACATTACTTACGGCATTCTCCAGGTTGGTAAAGATTTCATTTTGCCGGCTATCCCTGAGTGTTTGCAATGAAACAATTTTAACAAAAATCTCCGATAATTCCTCTTCCTTGGCTTCCCATATTTTTTTATGTTCAAGGTGGTAATAAATTCGTTCAAGCAGTTTTGTGCAGAGCACAGGGTCTAATTTTTTTGTTTCAGTTTTATAAGCTTTTTCAATTCCAAGAACCCAGCATCGCTCAAGGAAAGTGCGTTCGTTTTCGTTTTTATCTTTTATGGAAGAATATATTTGTTGAATAATATCAATTGCAATAGGGTCTGTTCCTACAATAATATCTTCAGGGCGATTAAGTTTCTTCGTATTCATGTGTGACTATGCATTAGTATATAAATGCGGATAATGCAAATTTAACCCAATTTAAGATGTTTATACATCAGAGATAATTAACCAGATAACAAAACAAAAATAGGCAAAGTTTTATTACAAGTCCCCCGTATTTAGACGGGTATAATACCCCCGTATAAATACGGGTATTTTATAATCTATACCCCCGTATTTATACTGTTTTTTTTAATTACTGAGCAGTGTACTTTTGTCCCGCTGAATTTAATGTAATTGTTTCCGGATTGTGAATTATACTAAAATACTTATTTTATGCAGTTGAAAAAGGAAAATCAATTAAATAACAAGAGGGCATATAAAGTAAATATGAGTGCCAATAGCTGGTTAATCAGTAAATATTCCAGGAAATATAGTACAGATATTATTGTATTTAACCCTTTCAGGTTACGTAAAAGTAAAATTCTGTCAAATGAAATTGCTTTAAATTCATAGTTACAAAAAATACTGATTGAGATTATAGCTGAATGAAAACAATCTCATCCCCGCAACCTCAAATATCGCGCATTCCCCTCTCTTCCTGTAGGGAGAGGGGAAGCGGGGAGAGATGTAAATATAACCGGGATAGGAAAGAAAATAGATTCATTCAGAATTATTTACACCCCTCAGCATCTATGAAATCGCAAATGTTACAATACTAATATTCCTGACTCTTTCTTGTAATGCAGTATTCTTTTGAAGGGTAACGAATAGCTTGATTTTTTATGCAATCCCAAAGCTAAAAGAATAAGGATAATTATCCTGAAAGGAAGGAATAAATTCCTGCTTCTCACCCTTATATTTGACTTTTTATACGTTATTTATTTAGCATACAAATGTCAGTAGAGAGAAAATCTATAAACCGGAGTATGTTCAGGCGACGGGAGAATTTACCATTCATAGTATGACGCACGTGAATGGCTCAAATAAAGAAGTAATTCCAATAATACTCCCCGCCAACACAGTTAAGCGGTCCTACAGGTTTTCTGCATCACTTAATAAAGCAGAGATTGCCCAGGTTAATGATGGGCTAAAGTTATTTGATGAAGTTGCCTGGTGGCCCCGCCAGGAATCGAACCTGGATCAGAAGTTCCGGAAACTTCCATACTATCCGTTGTACTACAGAGCCAAAAGGGCAGTAAAAGTAGAAAGAATTTGTCATTCCCCTCTCTAAAGATAATGAGGGCAGGGGGAGTATATGTTACTCTTCATCGGCCAATTCGTGCAAGGCAATGTGCAGGTGGTTGTCTTTTACAAAATTGCACCAATGGCAGTCTTCTTTACCGCATCCCTGCTTAAATTCATGATTTTGAATCTTATTCCATGTATCGGTTATTTGCCCTGTTACTATTTCAATATCCTGTTCGGTAATAAGTATTTTTTCTTTTTTATATTCATTCTTTACCGGTTCTACAAAATCAAATTCTGAACTTTCAGCCTGCCAGTCGTAACGCCGCTGGTTATCTAACAGTATTTTGTAAAACACTGCCTGCCTCCAATAATCGCCTCCAATCAAATCACCTTCACCGGGAGGCTTCAGTTTCTTTCTCGCGTTATCGTACCTGCCGGTTTTATAGTCTACCACATTTACTTTTTTACCGTCAAATTCAAGCTTATCGAGCTTACCGTTAAGTGGCACACCTTTCACTTCCACATTGCGTATATTTAGCTCAAGGCTCACTATTTTGTTCCATTTGTCAATATAAAAATCATAGTAAGCAGGCAATATCTTTTCACCATATTCCAACCTGCGCTGAAACTGTTCTTTTGTAAACGACTCCCTGTTTTTTCTCATAAAAAAAATAAAATCGCTTACCAGGGTTTGTTTAGTAGGGAATATGTTGTCGTTTTCTTTCATCTTCTCAAACAGCGCCTGCAATGTTAAGTGTATGGCGCTGCCAAATGCCATCGAATCACTTTTAGCAGCAGGTACACGGATAAGGTTCTGGTAATAGAATTTTATAGGACAGTAGAGGTAATTATTTAAATGGGTAACGCTCAGGGAGTAGTTTTCAAGCAATTTGCTTATGTATTGCCTGTCAACCAATTCTATTTCAGGGGCAACTTTATCAGTATATTGCAATTCAAGAAACTCCACCATCATGTTTTCTTCTGCCTGCTTTTTTACTTCAGTAAGGTTATTGTCTTCTATTAATTCCCCTATAAATTCTGAACGCTCCAGGTTTTTACCTTTTTCATCTTTAACAGGGTAGGAGATGGTTAGGTGCGTTTTAGCCCTCGTTATACCGACATAAAACAACCTTCTTGATTCTTCCAGTTCATCCACTTCGTATTTATTAGCTGAAAAATTATCGGGCAACCTGAAAGTGCGTGAACCGCCTGAGTTTTTTTCATCCCAGACATTGCTGTTGCAGCCAATGATATAAACATGTTCAAATTCGGTTCCTTTTGAGCCGTGCGCTGTCATAAGGTTAACCCCGTTTTCTACCGCCGATATTTTTTGCATTTCTATGCGAATGGAATGATTTTCCATAGTGTTAATCATGTCGAGCAAGCGCCGCAGCGACAGGTTTGGGTCTTTGCGCGTTTCTGATTTTATAAAGTTAAATAAAGCTGTAAGCACCTGCATCAGCCAGGGTTTTTCGGGGGAATTTATTATATGGTTCAGTATTCCCGCCTCACGCACTACCTCTTCGAATAATTCCTGCAGGGTCAGGTTATTCATCTTTCCTATTAAATATTCCAGCGCCCTGCTTGCTCTTTTTATTTCATTTACTTCTGCCTGGGTAAATAAGTCCGATATTCCATCTCTTTGCTCATTTATGGCACGCCTTATAGAATATTTTTCTTTTCTGTTATTATAGCCCTTTTGTGATACTTCAAGGCTGATTTTGGCAATATCAATAGGTGGGATATTAAAAAAATCGAAGTGCAGTATTTCAAAAAGCAATTCATCGCCGCTATATGCCACATCATTCTCTGAGGCTATAAATTCCAATATTTTTAAAATTTTATGAATAAAAGGCAATTCCAGCAGGTTGATATTGCGCTTAATATTGACCCCTATTTTTTTCTGCTCCAGGTAGGTCATCAAATCTTCGACCTGTTTATGGTTGCGGTAAATTACCGCGATTTCTTTGGCCGATACCCCGCTTGCCACCAGGCCCGTTATTTCATTTGCCACACAAATTGCTTCGTGCGCCGAATTGGGGTATTCAACTATTGCAGGCGTTATATTTATAGATTGCAATTTACTATTTGCCGATACCAGGTTTTTATCTAAGCTTTTATCATTGTTTACAATTCTTTCTTTGTTATGCTCAATGAGTTTTTTGGCAATATCCAAAATTACCTGGGTGGAACGGTAATTATCAGTAAGAACTATTTTCTTTATATCGTTTTCATACCTTTTGGCAAAGTGAAGTATGTTTTCAACGTTGGCATCCTGGAAAGAGAATATAGACTGGTCATCGTCGCCGACAACAAATACATTGGGCACATCCCAATAATCAATCAAGTAATTTAATAACAGGTTTTGTGAGCCGCTTGTATCCTGGAATTCATCAACCAAAAAATAGAGATAGCGCTCCTGGTAATTAAGCAGCATATTGCTGTTTTCCTTAAAAGCCGCCAATACCCATAATATCATATCATCGAATGTATAGCGGGATATTTCGTTCATCATATCCACATATTTGGGATATAGGTTAACGGCTGAGCGGAGCTTTTCCATATTCTCCGTCTCGTCCTTTATCCTGGCTATGTTAGGCTCGCCGGCATTAAAAGTTTTGTATTTCCTTTTATAAAAGAAACCATCTTTTGCAGGCAGTTCATTTATATAGGCATCAATCCGGTCATTAAGGAATTCAATACTCCAGGCCTCTTTTTTCATAAGCGAGAAAAGGTTTCTCACCCTGAAAATTTCGTAAGAAATATCTCCTTTAAATTTCTTGAGCGGACTTTCCTTAGGCAATGAATCAAGCAGTTTCTGAAAGAGTTCCACCTCTTCCAGTTCTGAAATAGCCTCCAGGTTCTGTTTGCCGAAATAGGAGAGGTTATCCTGTATAACTTCGTTGCAAAAGGAATGGAAGGTATGTATATTAACCCTATGAGCGGCAGGGCCAATAAGCGTAAAGAGCCTGTTGCGCATTTCAATCCTCCCGGTGTCGGTATAGGTAAGGCATAGTATGGAATGAGGAGGCGTATCGGTGTCCTGCAATATTTTACCTATGCGTGTAGCCAGAATCTGGGTTTTACCCGTGCCAGGCCCTGCAATTACAAGCACAGGCCCTTCAATTGCATCTACAGCTTCTCTTTGGGCTTTGTTAAGCCGGGCTACAGCTTCGTTAAAAGCTTCGTCATATTTAGTAGAATTTTTCTTCATTCTATTTGCTGCTCAAAAATAAGAAATACTCAGCCTGAATCTGTAACGGAATAAATAAAAAAGTCCCTGACTGTAAACGTCAGGGACTTTAATTTTAGAAATATATTATTTTACATAGTCCAGGCTAAACCAATACTTATATTAATCATACCTAAACTCATGGTTTGTTTTAGTGTTGTATTCGTTGTGGAGCCATTGCCGATTGAAGGGCTCCATGATTCTTTATATCCTGTATAACCTACGGATGACCCCAAATAGTCAACATTAAAAAGTAAGCCCATATTGCCTGATAAGCCGTATTTTATTCCGGCGCCTATATTATAGCCAAATCCGCCGCCCATATTCCCGGTAACGGTCTCCGAAGTTGAGAGTGCACCACTTTGTCCATTGGTTTCAGTTTGTGTAATTCCGGTTGCCATAACATAGCCTATCAATGCCCTTACATTGAATTTCAATTTATCTCCGAAAGATAAAACGGGTCCAACTAAAAATTGACCTATGAAATAACTGCTGGAAGTAAAGGTTGCCGGTGATGAGATGCTGTAAACGCTTTCGTATGTGGTTACATCATACGAATTCAAGTTGCCGCCAAGCATTACCATTACACCAATATTATCAGAAAACATGTGTCCACCCGTTAAATCAAAATGAAATCCGGTATTAGCAAAGCCATCCGGTATAACAGTACTGTCATTGGAAGTGTTTTTTGCCTTGGCGCCATAAGCACTTTGTGGCAATGCAGCACCAATAGAAATGCCAAAGAAATTACCTCCACCACCACCTCCACCTCCGTGATAGCTGGCAGTATTCAAGTTACTGGTTGAGTTGTCGCTGAAAAGAGTGGTACCTGTAAGGTCACCGGCTTTCATGGTAAATGTTGCCAATACAGCAACGGCAAGTAAAATGTTTTTTTTCATTGGTTGTGTTTTGTTTTGGTTAGCAAATGGAGTAACTTATTAAATGAAAATAAGCAACCTGCTTATTTTCATCGGGCAAATATAAAAATATATTGGCAAGGTTGGCAACCTGAAATGAATGGCAGGTTATAGTAAATTTAAATGATTAATTCAACAGGGCTTTTTGCTGCCGGCCATTTGAATCAATTTGTCACAATAAAATGGGGCTATTAAATCAATAACCGGGATTATTTCTTTTTATGGGCATCCCTTCTGTCATCTCTCTCATCGTGGCTATGTTTCTTTTTTTTCTTAACAACATTCTTTCCACCGGCAGGGGCCTGCTTTGGCGCATCCTGTGCAATAAGATTACCCGCAAAACAAATGATTGCAATTATAGTTATGTACTTTTTCATGGCGTGATGAATTAAATTTGATGCAATGTACTGACATGAAATGAAGGTAAAATGAAGTTCAATTTTGTGTTGTAAACATCTCAACGCCAATTAAAGGTTATTAAAACTTGAAACTTATTCCAATTGTTGGCTTTAGTATGCCAGTTGACATTGAGGTTACATCAGTATTATGATTTATGGTGACCGGGTAATAGCCTGTAATGGTATAAGTAGCCAACCAACTGGAATAAGTAATTGTGGTTTCAGTATATGCGAAGTTAAGCAGAAGGCTTATATTATTGTTAACGCTGTATTCTAAACCTGCGCTAAAGCTATAGGCAAAGCCGGAGCCTCCGTTGAAGTTCGTCTCTAACACAGTAGTGTCATTCAGGGCTATGTTCAAAGTAGGGTAACTGCTGGTGACAAGCCCTATTAAAGCGCTGATGTTGATTTTTAATTTGTTTACCACTGGTAAAGAAAGATAAGGCCCGATTAAATATTCTGCGGTGGAATAACCTCCGGTTGTATTGCTGGCAGGGTAACCTATGGAGGAGGAAAAAGCATTTATATCAAAAGAATTTGAACTAAAGCCTATTAACATCATTATTCCGAAATCATCGGAAAAAAGGTACGACGCGCTGATGTTGAAATGAAAGCCCGTGGTCGCAAAACCCTGCAGGCGGGTAGAATCGGGAGATGTAAAATCCCAGAATGAGTTTTTAACATTGGTGCTTCCGAAATCCTGCATGGGAATGGCTTCCCCTATGGATATGCCAATACTGAATTTTTTGTTCCCGGGTATAGGGTTTCCCGATGAGGTGCTGGTATTGTCCCGGGTTGGGCGAACATAATCCTGTGCTTTTAGCATAATAAAGGCCAGCACAAATGTGACTAACAGAATTGTTTTTCTATTCACCCCGTTTTGATTTAGGTTTAAAGATAAGAATAATTTAAATCAGATTTTTACTGTCTTAATTCAAATTTTTCACCTAAATATAATTTACGAGCCTCAGGGTCATGCGCAAGTTGCGACGAAGTACCCGATTTTAATATCCTGCCCTCGTAAAGAAGGTATGCCCTGTCAGTTATAGATAGTGTTTCGTGTACGTTGTGGTCGGTTATCAGGATGCCTATGTTTTTCTTTTTCAGCGCTGCAATAATCTTCTGAATGTCTTCCACCGCAATAGGGTCAATGCCGGCAAAAGGCTCATCGAGCAGGATAAAAGCCGGGTCAACGGCAAGGCAGCGGGCAATTTCGGTTCTCCTGCGTTCTCCTCCCGACAGCACATCGCCCCTCGAATCGCGGATGTTTTGCAGGCCAAATTCATTGAGCAGGCTTTCCAGTTTCTCGTTCTGTTTGTCTTTGGTAAGGCCTGTCATTTCAAGAACGAGGCGTAAATTATCCTGGACACTTAACTTACGGAAAACCGAAGCTTCCTGAGGTAGATAGGTGATTCCCCTTTTTGCCCTTTTATACATGGGCTCATGGGTAATGGAAGTATCCTCGAGGAATATATCACCGCCATTTGGTTTTACCAGGCCCACAATCATATAAAACGTAGTTGTTTTACCTGCTCCGTTGGGGCCGAGCAGTCCCACAATTTCACCACGGCTCACTTCCACCGACACGTTGTTTACAACAGTGCGCCTTTTGTATTTTTTTATAAGTTCTTTTGTGCGTAATTTCATAACTGGGATATTTTTTTACCGCAATGGCGCTAAGGCACAAAGAGAAATAAAAGCAACAGTACTGAATTTAGGGTCTTTGCGCCTCTGCGGTGAAATTTGTAATTTGTTTGCCATTAATTTTGGTAACTATATACAATAATGGACAAAGATAACATAAAATTGTTCATATCTTTTGTAAAATAAGTGTTAAATAATTAGGTAGTTTGATGGACATATTATATCTTTGTACTATGAAACAAAAAACAAATAATACCATGCAAACGAAATTTAGAAACCTGATAGAGTTCATGCAAGTATTTTCAAATGATTACATTTGCAGGGAGTATTTTGAAAAACAAAGATGGAACGGTAAACCAGTTTGCCCACATTGCCAAAACGATAAAAATAACTATACTTTGGGTAAAGAAGGTCAATACAAATGCAGTAACAAAGAGTGTTACAAGAAATTTACTGTTACAGTTGGCACTGTATTTGAAGGTAGGAAAGCACCTTTACATAAATGGTTCGCTGCAATGTATTTAATAGTCGCTCACAAAAAAGGTATTTCATCTTTACAACTTTCCTCTGATATTGGAGTAACACAAAAAACAGCGTGGTTTATGTTAATGAGAATACGTGAAATGTTAACAGAGAAAAACCCACAGGCTTTAAATAACTTGGTTGAATCTGATGAATCATTCTTTGGCGGTAAAGAGAGCAATAAGCACAGCAATAAGAAAACCAAAGGCACACAGGGCGGTTCGGGCAAAGCGGTTGTATTAGGCTTATTAGAGCGTGGTGGGGATATTAAAGTAACCCCTATTGAAAACAGAGAGGGTACAACCTTACTGCCTATCATTGCAGAGCAAGTAACCAAAGGCGCAACTATAGCAACCGATGAATTAAGGGCTTATAGCCAGTTATCAAAGGACTACACACATATAACAGTAAACCATAGTGCAAACGAATATGTAAGCGGTATGGCGCACGTTAACGGTGTAGAGGGCTTTTGGTCGCTGATGAAAAGAGGTATCAATGGCATACAACACAGCGTATCTAAAAAGCACCTTCATAGGTATTGCGATGAATACGCATACCGTTATAATAATCGTAACATTGCCGACACAGAGCGTTTTGTAACTGCAATGTTACACACAGAAGGCAGATTAACATACAAGCAATTAATTCGTAAGTAAAATGGCAAACGAAAGAATAACCGAAAATATTGTAAGAGAGCATTTTAATAATGACCTCTTAATGAATAGTGATGAAATAATAACCATAAAGGAACAAAAAGATGAAAGGTTTAATCACTATTTTGAAAATGCCTCTAAAAATGAAAAAGGGAATAAAGGTTATCCCGAATTTATTATTTCCTTCAAAAGACTACCCAACTTTATTATACTCGTAGAATGTAAGGGAGATATAAAATATCACGAAACGAAAGAAAGAAGAAACCCCAAAGATTATGCAGTAGATGGTATTTTGCATTATATGAAGTCTGTTGTTAAAAAAGACAAAAATATTTCTATACTGGGTATTGCCGTATCAGGCACAAATAAAGACGAATTAAAGGTTTCAAATTTCCTGTATAAAAACGGTGAAACAAAAGAACTAAAGGACAAAGAATTATTATCATTCAACTCCTATTTTAAACTATATGACCTCCAGAGCTACTCTTTAGATTTACAAAATTTAAAAATCATAGAAAAGGCTGTTGAGTATAATAATTTGCTTGAAAAGTATTCTATCCCAACAACTGAACGTGCTACATTTGTTAGTGCTATATTGGTGGCATTACATAATTCTGCATTTAGAGAAGGATATAAAAATTATGAGAGTGTTAAGGATTTAACTGATTATATTATTCAATCCTGTGAAAGCTACCTGAAAGAAAAGAAAATAGGTGAGGATAGGAGAAATTCTATTTTAAATGTTTTCAAAACTATAAAGAACCATAAAATCACTCATTCAGAAACACTCCAAAATAAACAAACAAAAAAAACAGAACCTAATATACTGTTACGAACATTTATAGATAATATAAAGAAAAACATATATCCTCTAATAAATTATGATAATGCTGGGTTTGATATTCTGGGCAAATTTTATTCTGAATTTATAAAATATGCTGGTTCAGATGCTAAAACAGGTTTAGTATTAACACCTTCACATATTACGGATTTATTCTGTGATTTGGTGAACTTGAATAAGAATGATGTTGTTTATGATTGCTGTTGTGGTACAGGCGGCTTTCTTGTGACTGCTATGAAAAGAATGATTTTGTTAGCAGGAAATAACAGAGATAAAATAGACAAAATAAAAGCAACTCAAATAATAGGTAGTGAAGTAAGAGCAGATATGTTTGCATACGCCTGTTCAAATATGATGATGAGAGGTGATGGGAAGTCTAATGTTTATCATAGCGATTGCACAGACTTAGCCCAAAAAAAGCTAATAAAATCATTATCTCCAACTGTGGCAATGTTAAACCCACCTTATTCTGTTGGGGCTGATGGACAATTAGAATTTATATTAAATGCTTTAGATAGCTTACAAAAAGGTGGTAGATGTGCCGCTATTGTTCAAATGAGTTGTGCTTTAACTAAAGATGATAATGTTATTGAGAAACACAGACAACTTTTAGAGAAACATACACTTGAAGCTGTAATATCAACCCCAGACGATTTGTTTTATCCTTCCGCAGGGGTAGCAACTTGCATAATGGTATTTAGGGCTTTTGAACCTCACAATAGTCCTACCTGGTTTGGCTATTGGAAAGATGATGGATTTAAGAAGGATAAAAGAAAAGGCCGAGTAAATTTAGGAGAATATGAAAATAAGCGCAAATTATTATTAGATAACTACAAGCATTATGAAAAAATAGGCTTGTCGGTTATACGAAAAGTGAAATATGATGATGAATGGTGTTGTGAGGCTTATATGGACATTGATTTTTCAAACACTCCTGATATAGACTTTGTAAATGCAATGAGAGAATATTTAAGTATAATGTTTTCATTTGGTAAGCTAATAAACATTTCTAATAAGCCTTTCTCTAATAACAAAGAAAGCAGCAATAAAAAATTTGCACGTTTTAAGATTGCTTATGATGATACCACTAAGGAGGGGCTTTTTGTAATTGAAAAGGGTGAGCGATTAAATAAAGACAAACGAAAGGAAGGTACTATACCACTATTAACATCATCATCTTTATTTAACGGGGTGTCTAATTTTATTGATAAAGAAACTTTTATAAATGATAAAAAGCTATTTTCAAATAAAATAACTATTGATATGTTGGCTAATGTATTCTATCATGGTTACGAATATTTTGGAGATGATAATGTACACACGTTATCCTTCAAAGGAGATGATAGGAATATCTATGTAAAAATGTATTTAACTACTCTGTTAAAAAAACTAAAGATAAAATACGCATACGGTAGGCAAGTACGTTTAAAAAGATTATACGAAGAATATATATACTTGCCTGTAAATCAATCAGGTAATCCAGATTGGTTATTTATGGAAAACTATATAAAGTCATTACCTTATTCAGCTTCATTATGAAAAGAAAAGTTAAAACCAAATCAGCACGTAAACCGAGAGCAAAGAACTACGCAAAAAAGTTATCGGTAAACATCAGTTTTAAGGATATGATTAAAACGGCTGCTTTGGGTATGAATAGTCCTAAAGGCAAGTAAAAATGAAGGTTTTATACTATGTTAAAATTTGCTCAAAGTTTGTCCATTATTGTATATAGTTACCTTAATTTTGTTTCTGTGTTTTTCATTTGGCTAACAGCCATCAGCCAATAGCTATTAGCTCTTTACAGGTCATTAGCCACATTCATAAGATAAGTGCCATAGCCGCTTTTAAGCAAGGGCTCGGCTAATTTCTTTAATTGCTCCTTCTTGATAAACCCCATGCGATAAGCCACTTCTTCAATACAGCCTATGTTCATGCCCTGGCGCTCTTCAATTACCTGTACAAATTGGGATGCCTGCATTAGCGAAGCGAAAGTCCCCGTGTCAAACCAGGCTGTACCGCGTTCCAATACACTTACTTTGAGCTTATTGCGGCGCAGGTATTCTTTATTCACATCAGTAATTTCATATTCGCCGCGGGCGCTGGGTTTCAGGTTTTTGGCTATTTCAACCACGCTGTTGTCATAAAAATAGAGTCCGGGCACAGCATAATGAGAGTGTGGGTTTTTCGGCTTTTCTTCTATAGATATTACATTGTTCGACTTATCAAATTCAACTACACCATAGCGTTCAGGGTCGGCAACGTGGTAGGCGAATATTATTCCGCCTTCCGGCTTTTGGTTCGACTGGAGCAATCTTCCCAATCCTACGCCATAAAAAATATTATCGCCAAGCACCAGGGCAACTTTGTCTTTTCCTATAAATTTTTCTCCTATTACAAATGCCTGAGCCAGTCCGTTGGGCACTTCCTGCACCGCGTATTCAAATGAACAGCCGAGGTTTTTGCCATCGCCCAGTAGCTTTTTAAAATTGGGAGTATCGTGAGGGGTAGATATAATGAGTATTTCATTGATACCTGTCATCATAAGCACTGACAAGGGATAATATATCATGGGCTTATTATATATAGGCATAAGCTGTTTGCTGGTAGCCAGGGTAAGCGGGTGCAGGCGTGTGCCGGAGCCTCCGGCAAGTATAATTCCTTTCATAACAAAGTCGTTTATAAATAGATTAACGCTAAAGATACAAACTTATTGATTTACGAATAACGATTTTCGAATTTAGAAGTAAGGACACAAAACTTGGAGCCGTGCCTGTCGGCAGACAGGGCTGATGACCAGACCTTCACTAAAGTTGCGGCGGGCGATGCGCTGATGGATATGATAAAGGCGGATTGAAATACTTTGCCACAGATTCGCAGATTATTGATGGAACGAAGTACAACTTTCGCATAGTACAATTAATATTATGGAACTCGTGAGGCTTCGTGTTCCGGGAAAAATAGAATAAAATGAAAATCACTTATTTAACCCTTTTAGAATTTTTAAATTGGCAAATGGCGGCAGGTTTTGGCAGCTTTGGCAAGGAATTAAATGTTAACTTTTTAATGTTGGATATTAAATTAAAACTTTGCGGAACTCTGCGTGCTTTTCACTCTGCGTTCTTTGCGAGAAATGTCTTAACCCAATCATCAAATCATCAAATTATCAAATCAGCATATCATCATATCGGAATCCCTATCTTTGCCACTCTAATTAATCTATTATGAAATTCGCGACAAAAGCAATACACGCAGGGCAAGAACCCGACCCTGCAACCGGAGCCATTATGACTCCCATTTATCAAACCTCTACTTATGTGCAGGCAGCGCCGGGCAATCATAAAGGGTATGAATATTCGCGCACCCATAACCCCACCCGCACAGCGCTTGAGCATAATTTAGCCGCTCTTGAAGGCGGAAAACATGGACTATGTTTCAGCAGTGGTATGGCTGCGGAAGATTGCATAATTAAACTGCTTAACCCCGGTGATGAAGTTATTTCGACCAATGATTTATACGGTGGCTCATACCGGCTCTTTACCAAAGTGTTTGCCAATTATGGCATTAAGTTTCACTTTATACCTATGGCCAATTCTGCCGATGTGGCCAAACTGGTAAATAAAAATACAAAGCTTATCTGGGTTGAAACGCCTACCAACCCGATGCTGAATATTATAGATATTAAAGCTATTGCCGAAATTGCAAAAAAACACTCTGTTTTGCTTGCCGTTGATAACACTTTTGCCTCGCCTTACCTGCAAAACCCATTGCAATTGGGTGCAAATATTGTGGTGCATTCGGTTACCAAATACCTTGGCGGCCATTCTGATGTGGTTATGGGCGCAATAGTCTGCAATGATGATAAACTTGCTGAGAGGCTCAGTTTTATCCAGAACAGTTGTGGCGGCATTCCATCTCCTCACGATTGTTTTTTGGTGTTACGAGGCACCAAGACCCTCCACATACGTATTGAAAGACATTGTGAAAATGGCGAGAAGGTTGCCAACTACCTGGCAAACCACCCCAAAGTAAATAAGGTTTACTGGCCCGGCTTTGCTACTCATCCTAACCATGAAATAGCAAGAAAGCAGATGCGCGGCTTTGGCGGCATGATGTCGTTTACATTGAAAGAAGATAAATTGGAAGCGGCGCATAAAGTGCTTTCTAAGTTCAAAATATTCTCTCTTGCCGAATCGCTTGGCGGAGTTGAATCACTTTGCGGCCATCCGGCAAGTATGACCCATGCTTCTATACCTAAAGTGGAACGTGAGAAAACCGGGGTGGTTGATTCACTTATCCGTTTAAGCGTGGGTATTGAAGATATTGATGACCTTATTGAAGATTTGAAACAGGCGCTGCAATAATTATTGAAAAGAGTTATAAGTTATGAATTATGAGTTATGAATTAAAACCAAAAATTCTTGTTATATATTTAATTAACTCTAATCGAACAAATTGATTAATATGGATATGACAGGTAAAAGAGCATTGGTTTGCGGCAGCACACAGGGCATAGGCAAAGCATCGGCTATGCAGTTGGCAAGCCTTGGTGCAAGTATTACACTTGTTGCACGAAACGAAGATGCGCTCAAATTAACTTTAAAGGAACTGCCTTCAAATACCGGTCAAAAACATGATTATATAGTTGCCAACTTTGATAAACCTGATGAATTGAAAGCCAATGTAGAAAAGTATCTGAAAAGTGGAAATGAGTTCCATATATTGGTTAATAACAGTGGCGGACCGTCAGGAGGTGAAATAACCCTCGCTAAGACAGAGGAATTCACCAATACATTTCAAAGGCATGTAATATGCAACCATATTCTTACCCAACTGTTGATTCCGGGCATGAAGACGAATAAATATGGCCGTATTATAAATATAATTTCCACTTCGGTTAAAGAGCCAATCCGGGGTTTAGGAGTGTCCAATACTATTCGGGCTGCGGTTGCTAACTGGTCAAAGACCATGTCCTTTGAACTCGGGCCATTTGGTATAACAGTCAATAATGTGTTGCCGGGCGCGACAGAAACAGCACGCATAACCGATATTGTGGAGAATACTTCGAAGAAAACAGGCAAGACGTTGGAGCAGGTGAGGGCTGATATGATTGGCAAAATACCGGCAGGCCGTTTTGCAAAACCTGAGGAAATAGCCTATGCCGTTGCATTTCTTGCATCTCCCCAGGCTGCATATATAAATGGCACAAACCTCCCGGTTGATGGTGGCCGGATGGGCTGTTTATAGATAACTTATTAATTCTTAGAATTTTGTTTGTAGAGGTTTATATAGTCGTCAAGCATCCTGTCAACGCTGAAATATTTTTCGGCAAGCTCTTTCACTTTCTCTTTCATTTCCACTCTTTTGACAGGATTTTCAATCATCCATTTTATGCCATCGGCAAGGCTTTTGGGGTTTTTGTCTTCGGCAAAATAACATGTCTCTTTATGAGTCAATATATCGGCAGCGGCGCCTGTTTTAGTAGTAACAAGCGGAACGCCATTTGCCATTGCCTCGCAAAAAACGAATCCGAAGGGTTCCATTACTGCAGCATGAACATATAAATCCATCGCTCCATATAATGAAGGTATATATTTTCTTTCAATCCAGCCTGTAAAAACAATATAATTACTCAACCTGTATTTATCTGCCAAATCCATGAGTTCAGCTTTTTGTTCACCTTCTCCAACAAATAAAAATCTTAAATTTTTATTTGATTCTGTAAGTATTCTGACAGCTTCAATAACATACCTGTACCCCTTCCATTCAATGAGGCGTGCAATGGTACATACTACAAACTTGTCTTTCAATCCATATTTTTCTATGAGTAGTTTTTTATAGTCTTCACTTTTATTTGTAATATCATTTAAATCAATACCACTATGTATAATATGCACTTTTTCGGGGTTGGCTTTTTCCTTTTCAATTATGAATTTTCTTGTTTCATTGCACGGGGCGACAATATGTGTAGCATTATTATTGTTAAACCTGTCAGCCCAAACATAAGATGGTTTGTAAAACCAGTGAAATGCCGTATCTTGCTTTAAAATGACACGTATTTTTACCCCAGCCAGACGGGCAGCCAATAATCCAATAAACGAATCATCAAAAAGATTGGTATTGGCAACATCGGGTTTTAATTTTCTGAACAACTTATATATCTTAACAAAAGCAACCAGCATATTTTTTTTTCTTTGCTCAGAATCGTACCTTATCCAATAACAATCACAACCATGCTGTCTTATTTCATTAAACATTTCGGGCTCGGAAGGGTAAAGGCAAATAAAGGAAATTTTAATACCCGGGTATTTATTTATTCTTCTTGCATATTCCTTAAAGTACGCAACCGACTGACTATTTGCTATGACCTGTACTATGTGCATACTAAATTATTTATCCCTGTTCCCTGTCATTTGCATATTTTTGTATTAACATGAATGTAAGCATAATAATTCCTACCAAAAACCGTGCTTCGATACTCGAAGAAGCCATTTCGCATTTATTTACCGTACAAAAATACCCATTGGAAAATTTTGAAGTAATTGTTGTTAATGATGGAGATTTATTACCCGGTAAACTTTTACAAAGATACCCAAACGTTAAAATAATCAAAAATAATGGCTCAGGTGCAGGAAATGCGAGGAATACAGGCGCTGACATAGCTAAGAATGAACTTTTATTGTTTATTGACGATGATATGCTGATTGGAGATAATTGTATTAGCCTGCATATAGAACTTCATAAAAAATTTGACAGAGCCTTGGTTTCAGGGTCATGGGTTTACGGGCAAAGTATGATAAATCTTCTTGTATCATCACCTTTTGGCCGGTATAAACTCAAATATGATTATAAGTCATTGGAAGGGAAAAATGAAAACATGATTGCACCGGGTATTTATTCTACCAATTCCCTGGCAAGTTTTAATTTAAGTATTTATAAAAAGGACTTTTGGGAGCTTGGAGGCTTTAATGTTAATTTTCCATTTGCAGGATGTGAAGACCAGGAGTTTACTATGAGGGCGATAGCAAAGGGCTATAAGCTGCTTTTAGATGCCAATAACATATGCATAAACAATGAAAAAGACAGGATTGACCTGAATAAGTGGCTAATGCGCCAATATACGGGCGTACAGGGTTACGTATTGCTTTGCGACCTTTTCCCTTTCAGAAAAAAGGAAGTATTGTATTATGAAAATGCTCCGATAAACAGTGGCGATTCTCTTAGGCTGAAATTAAAGAAGGAAGCCAAATATATGCTGTCGTCAAACATAGTATTACCGGTCATTTTATACATTACCCGGTTATCAGAGAAGTTGAAAATAAATGATTCCTTTTTATTCCGGCTATACAATGCATTGTGTGGCTTATATCTCTATAAAGGGTTCAGATACTCCTGCAAAGTATTGGCCAACTCAAATAAAACAAAGTAAATTGATTGAATAAGAACTCGTATTTCCTTTGATTTTTTAGCCACTACTTCCCTGTAAATTGAACACTCTTTCCAATTGAACTAAGTCCCAATAGCGCGTCAGACGTGGAAAATATCCTGTTTAAATATTCAAGTTCCGAGGAACACCCTTTGGCTTCTTCAATAAGCTGGTCGGCAAATTTAAGCGCTATTGGCGCTTTTCTTTTCAATGTATTGGCTAACTTCCGGGCATCTTCATCCGAAATTCCATCAGTAACATATTTGTCTTCCAGTATTTGCTCCAACGAATTCTTTTCAAAAAAATGTCCAAACTTTGCCCATTTTCCGGTCTTTTTAACCGCCGGAGAATTCAATTGCTGGCCTTCGCCTTTAAATAGAGCGAACATCTCATCCATTGAAATAACCTTATTTATAATTCCCATATCTTCAGCTTCTGATGCTGAAAGCATTTTGCCTGTCAATACAAGGTATTTGCTCAAACCCTTTCCAATTTTTCTTGCCGAGCGTTGTGTTCCTCCAAGTCCTGGATATATCCCAATTCCTGTTTCCGGAAATGCAATCTGCGCCTTTGGCAAAGCAAGAATTATATCGGCACAAAGCGCCAATTCCAGTCCTCCTCCTAAGGCAAGGCCATTAAGCACAGCAATAACTTGTTTCTTAGAGTGGTCAATTGTATCGAACAAATCCTGCCCTGCGGCTGTAAAGGATTCGATATCGGAAATCTTTTTGTTCTTAATGTTATTAATAAAGAAGCGGATATCGGCGCCTGCAACAAATGCCTTGCCAGAGCCTGTAATAAAGATTGTCTTTACATGGTTGTCATTATTTGCTTTGTTAAAACAATCCCCTAGTTGCTTCATGGTTTCTACACTTAAAGCATTCATGGCTTCGGGCTCATTCATGGTAATTATTGCCCTGTGCCCGTTTATTTCAAGATTTACAGTTGACATCTTCCAGTAATTTTCACCAATGGCTTTAGGTGCGGGCATAGAATACTTTAAGGTGACCTGGTTTACCAACCGTGTTACTTCATCTGTTCCAAGCGATTTCATTATATCTACCGGCCCTCTTTTCCATCTCAAACCAATCTTTGCGCCACGGTTCATGTCTGCTGCTGAACAAACCTTTTCTTCAAACATTTGTGAACAAACAAACAATACAACCCCAAGCATTCTTTCCTTTATTATTTTCTCAACAGTGTCCTTTATTTCAGATACATCATCATTTACCATATCCCAGGGTTTACCTGCCTGGGCCTGCGATTGTAATAAAGCAGCAACATGATAAAGTTTGCCGAAAATTTCGAGTGTTTTTTCAGCATGAAATGCAACAGGAACTCCTGTTGCGTTCATAAGTGCAAATGGCCCCATTCCTATGCCAAAGAGTTTGCAGCATACCCTGTCAATAACTTCTTTGGCAGCTATACCTTCTTCAAAAAGCCTTACCGATTCATTTAACCAGGGAACAAAAAATCTGTTGACAGCAAACCCGTATTTATCGAGACAGGTAATCGGGTCTTTTCCGGCGCGTACGGTGAATTCTTTTACGGCTTCAAAAACCTCATGCGAAGTACTTTTCCCTGGAATTATTTCAACGAGGCGGTTTTTGGCTGCATGGTAAAAGAAATGGAGGCCTATGAAACGTGAAGGCGACTTAACTGCCGCGGAAAGCTCAGCGATTGAATAGGACGAAGTATTGGTCGCAATAATGCAGTCCTCACTTACAATCCCGCTTAATTCCCGGAATAAAGAAATCTTGGCGTCAAAATTTTCAAAAATAGCTTCTACTACAAGGTCGCATGCTGAGAGAGATTGAAGAATACTTGTACCGGTAATGTTATTCATCACAGCATCAGCTTGCCCGGTAGTAAGTACTTTACGTTCAACGCCTTCATTCAGCATTGACCTGATATTCCCCAACCCCTTTTCGACAAAGTTCATAGCGCGGTCAGCCAATATAACGCTGAAGCCTTCCTGTGAAAATTTCTGGGCAATGGCTGCACCCATTGTTCCCGCGCCAATAACTCCGACAGTCTTAATAGTTTTCATGTGTATCAATTATTTATCCAATTAGGTTTTCTTTTTTCAATAAATGAATTAATTCCCTCATTTGCATCCTGAGTTTCCATTAGTTTATCAAGATAGAGGCTTTCAAGCTGAGGTAGGAAATTTGATATAATATGGTTGAATTTAATACGCGCCGCTTTTACCGCGAATCGCAATGATGATGCGCTCCGTGGAAGTATGTACAGTTTTATCCATTCTTCAGCTTTTTCATTCATCGTATCCCTGTCAGGAAATACACCGTTAAGTAAACCACATGCTAAAGCCCCGTCAGCAGAAATAATTTTGCCGGTAATCAATAAATCTTCGGCTTTTGCCAGTCCTATTTTTTCAGGAAGAATAATAGATGCAGGTGGAGGAAAAACACCCAGTGCAATCTCTGGTTGGCCAAGTTTAGCTGTGTTGTCAGCAAATATGATATTGCACATTATCGCAAGTTCAAGCCCTCCGCCCAGGCATTGGCCTGAAATTTTTGCCATACAAGGAATGGAAAGGTCGCGGATACTGTAAAACATGGAATGAAAGGATTTTAGCATTACCGCAGCATTAGCCTTCTTATGTTCTTCCACACTTGCCCCAAAAGAGAAATGTTTTCCTGCGCCTTCAAAAATGATAAGTTTCAGGTTATTGTTCGTCCTGAAAGAATCGAGCGCGTTCTGTATTTCCCCCATCATTATGTGGTCAACCACATTTCCCTTGCCATCATCAAGTATAATGCGGGCTACACAGCCATCATGAAGATATTCGGTACGGATTTTGCTCATAGAATTATTTTTTATGCAGGTGTGTGCTGGTATTGCGGCGAAATAGCATGAATCATCTCTTCATTCCATTCCTTGCCTTCAGCAAGAAGCTGCCTGAGTTTAATAAAATCAACTTCCCTGTTATCCTTAGGGCCAAAGTTAAATGCCTGGAACCCGGCTTTGGCTTCGGTCATCATATTAAGTGCCAGCCATTCACGGCTGTTTTCTTTATTCTTATCCCAGTGTTCGAGTTTAAATTTTCTCGCTTCACTGATGGTTTTAATGGTACAATTAGGAAAGGTGTGAAGTAATTTGTTAATCAGTTTATCTACTGCTTCATCAAGAAGCGAAAAATCAATTTCAGCAGTTAAAAGGATTTCTTTGGCTTTTTCAAGTTCTTTCCCTTTTTTTGCGGTGCCAAAAACAATCTGGCCGAACTCATCTGTTATTTTGTCGGTCACAACCAAAGGATTTGGAATGAATTTCCCCGCTGATTTCAATACAGGCACAATCTCACTGATAACGCCATAATAATAAGCCTGGTGTGCCGACCACTGTTCGCATAGAGTAAGCGAACCCATTGCTCTTTCTATCCCGGTATAAAGCGGAAGGAAGTCCGTTGAGCCTCCTATAGGAGCGCTTCCGTGTTTAGGACCTGCCTGCCCGAATCTTGCCATGTCTGACGAGATACTGAAATCACATGCCATGCCAATTTCCTGGCCTCCTCCAATACGCATACCGTTCACCCTGCATATAACAGGCTTTTCGCATTTTAATATGGCGCTTACCATATCATTGAACAGCCGCATATATTGCGAATATTCCTGCGGGTTTCCTGCATAATATTCGGCGTATTCTTTTGTGTTGCCGCCGGTGCAGAATGCCTTATCGCCTTTACCAGTGAAAACAACTGCGACGGCGGCTCTGTCATTTGAAGCCTGTCCGAAAGCAGATATTATTTCCTTTACCGCCTGTGTTGTATATGAATTGTACTGGGCAGGATTATTAAGCCATATCCAGACTGTATGGATACCTTTTACAGGCATGCCTTTACGGTCATGGCAAGGACGCTCTTCATAAATAATATCCTTGTATTCGCGGGTTATTAAGTTGTGGTCTTTAATCGTACTCATTATGAATTGGTTTTATTGTTATTAATTTTTTAGTGTTTAATTAAAATCTGGCGTAAGTATAGAACGTTTTGTGTACTTATGTTCCAGAGTATTTTTAAATACCTCGTTAATTTTTGACATAGGAAAGAGTTGTATAAAGCGGTCAATTTTCAGCTTATCACTTGCCACCAGTTCCACCACCTCCGGATATAATTCCGGCTTACAGCCCCAGGTCCCGATGAGTTTAGCGTCGAATGCCATAAGGTTGCTCAGCCGCACTTCTGTCTTATCCATTGTAAACCCTACAATGGATAGGGTGCTGGCGAAAGTGATAAGGTTGAACGCAATATCCTGCCCTGCTTTTGTTCCGCTTATTTCAAATATCTTCCACCCATATTTGGGAGCGCCTAATTGTGCGGCAATTTCTTTAACTTTTTCCTTGATAGTTTTAATATCAAGGCTTTTGATATTTAGCGTGGCATCAATATTATTTTGCCTTGCTATTTCAAGTTTTTCATCACTTATGTCGAGGGCAAGAACTTTTGCTCCAAAAATCCTGGCAATCTGGGCTCCATATATTCCAACACCTCCTACGCCAATTACAATAGCAAGGTCCCCTTTTCCCAGTTCCGATTTTTTTACAACCTGGTATGGGGTTGAAATTGCATCAGCTATTACAGCCAATTGCTCCAACGGGTATTTCTTTAATACATCATCCCCAACTGGGCATAAGAAGCGATAAGGCACGACAATATGTGATGCAAATCCGCCATTGAAATCATTTCCCGGCATAAGTTGGTTGCGGCATACATTGCTTCTGCCATTCCTGCATAATTCACATTCGCCGCAAGGCAGTACTGCAGGTATAATTACCTTCTTGTTAATCCATTCCTGAGGGCCGTCAATAACGGTTCCGCTTATCTCATGGCCTAATGTAAGAGGTAATGGTTGCTTGGTTTTAACTCCATAATGCCAGAAACTTAAATCTGTATGGCATACGCCGCACCCGGCAATTTTAACCAGCGCTTCTCCTGCTTTTAATCTTGGCGCAACTGTTTCAGAAACCCGGAATGGCTTATCACATTCCACCATTTGCCATTGATATATTTTTTCTTCCATATTTTTTAAATCATAAATTATTGTTGGTTTTCAAAAAGAATAGCTGTTCCCTGGCCGCCGCCAATGCATGCTGAAGCAATTCCATATTTTACCTTACGCCTTTTCATTTCATGAGAAATAGTAAGCGAAAGGCGCAACCCTGTGGCTGCAAGAGGATGCCCGCAAGCAATAGCTCCGCCATTCACATTAAGCCGGGAGCGGTCTAAATTTAGCTCGCGTTCACAACCGATTACCTGGGCTGAGAAGGCTTCATTTATTTCAACAAGGCCTATATCTTCAATTTTAAGCCCTGTCATTTCGAGCAGCAACCTGATTGCCGGAACGGGGCCCAATCCCATTTCCCTTGGGTCAACACCACTGCTTGCCCCTGCAACAATTCTCGATAAAGGAGTTATACCTTTTCTTTTAACAGTACTTTCGTTTGCTACAACTGCTGCCGCTGCTCCGTCTACAATGCCGCTGCAATTACCGGCAGTTAAAACTCCTACTTCGCTGAACACTAGAGGCAACTTTGCCAGAGCCTCCATATCGGTCGGGCGGACATGTTCATCAATGGCAAAATTCTTTACACTCCTGGGTAGGTTAGCTTTTCTTGGTTTTAGTCCATGAGCTTCAAAAACAGTAGAATTGAGAGGAACAACTTCATCTTTGAACAGATTTTCTTTCCAAGCTGCAACAGCCCTGTCAAATGATAGCTTAGCAAATGTATCTGTATCAATTCGCTTTATTGAATATTTTTTTGCGACATTCTCTGCCGTAAAGCCCATCGGATACCCGGCAGCAGTGTCATCAAGAGCTTCCCATAACATATCTTTAAATGATGGCCTTCCGAGTGGATAACCCATACGGTTGCCAAAACTAACTGTAGGGGATAATGACATGTTTTCAGCGCCCACACATAATGCTGTGTCAGCTTTGCCAAGCGTAATTTGTTCAGCCGCAGTAATGAGAGTTTCAAAACCGGAACCGCAGATTCGTTGTACCATTAGTGCAGGCACCTCTATGGGAATACCGCAAAAGAGGGAAATATGTCGTGGAAGGAAGTATGCATCGCAGGAACTTTGTCCAATATTGGCAATAATTGCCTGGTCAATTTCACCGGGCTCGGTTTTTGCTTTTTCAAGCGCTGCCCTTCCTGCAAAAATTCCTAGGTCGGTCGGAGAAACCTGTGAAAGAGTACCGCAATATTTTCCAAAAGGAGTGCGGGCTCCGTTTACAAGATAAATGTTGTCGAATGTTATGCCTATGCCCTTTTTTGTGGAATGAAATGATTTCATATATGTTAGCTTTCTATTTTAATTGTTTTATCCTTATTAGTAATTTCCTCTTGTTTCGGTTGGGCAACTGAATTTTTCAAATATTCTTCTCTGGCGAACAAAGCCGCTCCATATGAGACTATGTATTGTGGCTGTTCTACCGTATTGATTTCTTTATTGAATTTTTCGCTGAATATTTTTTTCAGATAGGGGTGATGTTCAATCACACCCCCAACCATAAAAATCGGGATGCCCGGAAATAACCTTAGTTTGGCAACTTTATTGGCAATAGATATATATACTCCTCTTGCCACATCCTGCCTTGACATGCCGTCGAATATCCAGTTCATTATCTCTGTTTTGGCGAAAACCGTACAAAAACTGTTTAATTCTTTACTGTAATCTGATTGTGCTGCAAGATTGCTCATATCGGCAATATCTATGCCTGCTCTTTCAGAAATTTCAGTGAGGAAAGCCCCGGTGCCTGCCGCACATTTATCATTCATGTAAAAGTTGGCTACATGATTCTCCGAGTTACAATGAATTATTTTAATGTCCTCCCCTCCGATATCTATGATGTTCTTTTCACCCTTAATATATTCCGATACGCCTATTGCGCCGCAATTTATCTCGGTTTTTATTATATCACTGTCGGTAAAATGTTTTCTGCCATAGCCTGTAGCGCAACTATAACTGATTTTGAACGAAGAGTGGATAGCCTGCAGAACATCCTTTACTGAATTTCTGTCTTTACTCATGGTTTGCACTATATACCTGAAAACAGGTTTACCTTCTTCATCAATGACAGTAAACTTAGTATATGCGGAACCTAAATCAATCCCAAGAAAACAATTAAGGTCTTTGTAAAATAGGGGCGACCCCTTTTTTTCAACCAGCCCTTTCAACAGGATTTTTTTGTTCTTTTCACCTGCAACACCCGGTAGCCTTGCCAGGATATTTTTATTTGTCATGGCTTTTACCATATTGGCAAAGGCCAGGTTTAATGGAGTTTTTACATAATGCTTTTTGCCGTACTCAACAATCTTTCCGTTTAAATAATCAATTTCGGTAGGACGGTTATTAATCAGGTCAACGGCAAGAGAAGGAAAATGGTCTCCTCCCTTTTTAAGATATTGCATGCATTTTCTTACGAAATCATCGGGGAACCTTATTTTCTCTTTTTCTGCAACTTCAATCCCTTCATTAATTATTCTTTCAACCAATTCCACTGTATCGGCATCATTCATAGCTTCTGCCATGGTAAGCCTTCCGACACCACAAAGGGCGCTCAGTGATGCATTCAGAATGGTTTTTTCCCAAGAACGTTTTACAATATCAAAGGCATCAACTTTTTCAGTTGTCATACCTATGCTGTTTAATATTTGTGCGTACCGTTCAGCTTCATTACTCCTGCTGTCATCAATGGATGCGATATAATTTGGCGGAGTGAAAAATGTTACCCTTGCGGTATTGGGGGAAAGCATATTACCTGCATAGTTGATAATCATGCGGAGGGTTTTCGATTCCCCGAAAGTAGATGACAGTAATTCTTCAATATCAATGCCATTTTGGGCCGCAACAACAGTGAGTTTTTCTGTGATAAGAGGCTCTGCTTCTTTAACTGCACTGAGGGTATGGTATGATTTTAATGAAAATACTAGATAGTCCAAATCAAGATGGTGCATATCCGTAATGGTATTATATACCATGTCGAACCGGGCTGTTGTTTTATAAACACCTTCAAGTATAATACCTTCTTCCCTTATCTTTTTGAGTTTAAACTCATCTTTGTCGCACAGGGCAACCCGGCAGCCTGCTTCCTGTAGTTTTACCGCCAAAATCATACCTACAGGGCCTAAGCCAACAACTCCTATTTTTATATTTTTAAAATCACTCATTTATTATTGTTTTAATCTGACAACATATACCTCTTCATCTGACGCAATATTTTCTGAATACATTTTTTTTAACTTATCTATCAGTTGATGGTTATCGCTTTTATCCAGGTCGATTAAATCAGCATCGGCAATAGCGGCACATTTCAACTTCTGGTCTAATCCTTTATTAACCCTGTTCAGGCAACCGGTCAGGCACCTTCCCAATTCATCCAGGTTCCGGGGGCAAAAGCATCCTTCTTCAGGAGTTAATGAATAGTCGGGATGTTCGAGTTGCTTCTTATCCGGGAAAATTATGGCATATGGCTGGTCCTCGCCTTCGCCTTTCACAACTACATATTTTACGTAGTGACAAACATCTGAGATTTGTTTTTCCAGTTCGGCAGGATTAACTGATTCACCCGTGGAAAGCTTAAATGCTTTTATATTTTCGGAAGCAATTGCATTCATGGTTTCAGCGCATTACATTTATTATTTTGATGTATGAATTTTTCATACTCTATTATCAGGTTAACACTTTAGTACTTTCAATTTGTTCAATAAAAGTTTCAATCTTCGTGATGCTCTGGCCTTCAGAATAAAACCGCAAATCACATAAATCGCCTTCAATTACCAGGCAGGGAATGCCGGTTGATTCCGTAATCCTTTGAGGCATGCCGAAGCGATTATTTGAATTATTAGCGCAGGTTTTTGCATCGTGGAAGATAATTCCGTCAACACGGAAATCATTTACCAATTCAAGCAGTTTGGCCTGTTTGGCTTTCTCACTTCTGTTAATGAAAATTTCGGAATAAGCCTGGGCGGAGGATTCAAATGGTTTCTTTTCATCGAATGCGTCAAATACCCAGCTATTGCAATAAGTAGAGACCACAACTGCCGCTTTGTTCTGAAGAAATAATTCAGATAAAGGCCTTAGTTTTCCCCAGATTGGCATTCCGTCCCAGTAAATGCGGCATTTTTCCTTTTCGAGGAACCCGGTACCGTTTTTCACATTTGTTTCCAACTCAGCCAGTAAGGTTTTATAATAATCTTTTGCAATTTGAGTGCCTCTTAGAACAACAATAGGCCCCATTTGTATGGTCGCATCAAAAAAACTGATTGGAGAGGGTGAATTCCTGGCAGTCCATAACACCTGCTTCCAAAGGTCTGTGGCTTCTTTGCTCAGCCGCAGGGTTTCCCTGAATTTATCAATATCAAATTTATTTCCGCTGGCCAGTTCACATGCCGGTATCATGTTTTTAAACTGCGTTGCAACATCCTGGATTACTTCAGGAGTTACATCATCAAGGTGGCGCGGGGGATGGATTCCTACAACAGGGCAACCTAATTCTTTTCCGAACCAGGTAAACCAATCCTGCACTTCTCTGCATTGATTGGTACTGTAAACAATCAGGTCAGGTTTTGGAGGGCCGTTGAGTCCATAATGGTCAGTAAGAGGGGTTTGTTTTTTTAAATAGGAACCTATGTCAGCAGTTAAATACGAGCAAATATCATCTGAATACCCAAGTTTTGTTGATTCCGGTATAAAGTCACCGGCGGTGCGTGATGTCCCCAGCAATGCTCCATGGTTTTCAGGGAAATGAACTTCAAACCCGAAAGACCGCAATAATTCAGCAGGCCCTACGCTGGTACACCAGGCTATCTTCTTGGAGGAATCTTTCATTCCTACGAAGTAATTTCCCATTACTTCTTTTAATACTTTGGTTGATTGAATTTTATACATAAAAACTAATTTGATGATGAAATCTCATATACTTAAATCATATTTTAATTCTTGCATCTACTATAAACACATTTTTTTCAAAAGCTATGATGGGGTTTAAATCCATTTCCTCTATTTGTGGGAAGTCCTCTACCAACTGTGATATTCTTTGAATGATTTCAATAATTTTTCCTTTATGGACTCCTTTTTCTCCTCTTACGCCATCCAGCAATTTTGCCATTTTAATAGATGAAAGCATTTCGCCTGCTTCAACCTCGGTCACGGGAGAGATTTTGAAGACAACGTCTTTTAATACTTCTACGTAAACTCCTCCTATACCAAACATGATAATGTGGCCTAACCCTTTTTTAGTACTCACTCCGGCAATTAATTCCTTTCCGCCCGGTAGGAACTTTTGAACAAAATATTGTAAGGATGCCATGCCTGGCGTCTCTACATTACGTTTTATATTTTCCACTGCTGCGCGTACTTCTTCTTCATTCTTAAGGTTGACAGCAACACCGCCCAAATCACTTTTATGAATTACAGACTCCGACTCGGCTTTTACCACCACCGGGAAACCGATAGATTTAGCCGCCTTTACAGCTTCGCCGGCGTTATCGGCAATTCGCCAATCGGCTACCGGGATTCCATAACAGGAAAGAAGACTATATACATCTGCTGAAGAAAGAAACTTTCCAGATTTGTCAGCTAACAAAGTATTTGCTTTTGCCTTATTTACATCTGCAAAGTTTTTTGCTTCCCCTATATTTCTTGACTGTAATTTATGATATTTATATAATGCGCCTAAAGCTTTTGCAGCGGTGGTCGGGAAAGCATAACATGGAACTCCGCCATCTTTCAATATTTTGGCAGTAACCTGGTAGCGTTCCATGCTCATATTTGTCATGAAGTTGCAAACGATTGGTTTACGCCTCATTTTGCTTACCTCAACTATCTGGCGTGCCACTTCATCGGTATCCGTAAATGGAGCCGTTACGAAGTTTACATAAATGGAATCTATATTCTCCTCACTCATCAGCACATCCAATGCGCCCCTGAAATGTTGTCCGCCACCGGTAGCCACAACATCAACCGGGTTTCCAAGGCTTGCCTCAGGTAACTGTGTCTCTTTCAACCTGGCTATTGCTTTTTCAGAAAGCGGCGGAATTACGAGGCCTTCGCTTACCAGTTCATCGGTAGCGATGACTGCCGGGCCTCCTGTATTCGTAATAATACCCACCCTGTTCCCTTGAGGAATAGGTTGTGTGGCAAATGCCATAGATGCCTGGCACATTTCCTCTTCATCATGAAAAGCGAGGATACCGGTTTTTTCAAAAATCAGCTCGGTGGAAATATCTACTCCGGCCAGAGAGCCCGTGTGCGATGAAGCGGCCTTTGCGCCTGCTTCTGTCCGTCCCGCTTTCATGGCAAGTATGGGCTTTTTCTTCGCGACTGTTTTTGCCACATCCATAAATTCCTTAGGATTGGAAAAGCCTTCCGTATATAGGAGTATTGCTTTTGTTCCCTCATCTTCTCCGTAATAGCTTATGACTTCCGGAATAGAAACATCGCAGGCATTACCGTTGGAGGCATACATGCGCATCCCGATTCCTAAATCGAAAATGCTTTGCATAATTACCGCACCAACCCCGCCACTCAATGCAGCAATAGAAATTGACCCCGGTTCAGGGAAAGTAAATGTAAAGTCGCAATACGCTTTAAGGGCAGGGTCCGTATTAATTATTCCCTGGCAATTTGGCCCGAAAATTCTTATTCCGTATTTTTTTGCATTGGCCAGGAACGCCTGTTGCAGAGCCATTCCTTCTTCGCCCATTTCACTGAATCCGGCAGAATTGATGATTACAGATTTTATTCCCCGTTTACCGCAATCTTCTATAATCTGGGGAACAAACTTGCCTGGGATGATTACATGCGCGAGGTCAATATCTCCTTCCACATCAAAAATAGTTGGGTATGCTTTTAAGCCTCTGATGGTGCTTTCTTTCGGGTTAATGGGATAAATTTTCCCGGTATAACCATAATGAAGAAGGTTTTTAATGATTACGTTACCTATTGAAAGCTCTTTTACGGAAGCCCCTATAATGGCAATAGCTTTAGGTTTAAAAAGAGGATCAAGCCCGGAAGCGGATTTGTTCATCTTCAGGGTTTCCGCTGTTCTTTTTTCTGCAACTGATTCCATTTTATGTATAAGATTCTATTAATTATTCTGATTCATTTTAAACTGCCACATTTTCTTTTTCTTTTAATTTCAGGTGACGGAACCCGCCCCACAATGCTGCGCCGATTGCACCTGCATAACCTGAATCGGGATGCGCCTTTATAATGAATTTCTTTCCAGTTTCTGCTAATTGCTCTTCAATTGCCTGTATCATTCCTTTATTCAGCGCCATTCCGCCTGTAAGCACTATCGGTGACTCAGCTTTGAGGGAACTGAGGAGTTTAATGATTCTTCCGGCAATGGAGAGATGGATGCCTTTTATAATATTAGGCGTAGTGATTCCCCGTGATACCATATTAATAACATCGGTCTCAGCTAATACTGCGCATATACCTGAAGAGACCTCCGCATTATCAGCCTTCAGAGAAACCTCACCGACTTCTTCAATAGACAAGCCGAGGTAACGTGAAATGTTTTCAACAAACTGGCCCGAACCCGAAGCGCATTGTCCTGTCATTTTATAATCCTTCTCTGTTGCATCCTCTGAAACCTTTATGGCACGTACATACTAAGCGCCCATATCCACAACAGTTTTTACATCAGGG
>JBKQUY010000106.1:0-44954 GCA_052325425.1 Bacteroidia bacterium
TTACAATTAAAAGATATTCTTCTTCATAAGCCCCAAGTGAAAGTGCGCAAATAACCATATCAAGAAAATCAGTGAACACACTACCTTGTGATTTGCCGTGCGCAATCTTGTCAAATGTTGCCGTGAATTTCTTTATATCTGTTATCATTCTTTCTCCTTGATAGAAGGGTCTCTGACCCCCATAACCAAGTGAAATAATCACATTTCCATGAGTGGAAAAAATATGGCGCACTTAATTTCTCAAAAGTTTTATTTCCATTTCTTGCTTCTTTGTAGTTACTATTTTAGTTTCGGAATCGCCCTCACAGAGGGCCTTTTGCCTAAACTACAATGATTATGCCGGTTAATAATATTGCCATTGCTCCAGTAAAGCTTACTTACATCAGGTCGAAACTGCGTTCATTTAACAGCCACCTCCTGAAAGGGCTTAGCCCAACAAGGATGGAATGCCTTGTTAAACAAATCGCTGACAGCACCCAACGGATCAGCCACATAACCAATCTGCGAAATACTATCCACAGTCCGATTTGCATCGATGCCACCCGTGATGATTTCAACCCATTGAAAGCGGCTGCATATCACAATCAGCATGGTAATATGGATGAGGCTTTCTGGCTTGTATTCCTTGCTACCCATTTTGGTGAAGATGAGCACCAAAGTGGGCACAGGTTGGTTAAGGATGTATACTGTGGCTTGGGAAATGCAGTTCGTTGGGATTGGAAAAGGATATGTTCTGACCCGAACGGGTTCCGGCAATGGCTTAAATCCAATAAAGATGTGTTGCAGAAAAACGGCAGGTTCGGTAATCACCGCAAATATGAGAGTTTGCTTGATGAGCATACTGGCAAAACCATTGCATCATATATTGACTGGATAGGGCCTGCTCATAAGCACCTGCATTTCATTGCCGGTTTTTGTAAAGGAGGAGAAACCAATCCCCACATTTTGTTCGACGCATTATACAAATCAATGGAGGTAGTATGGCGCTTCGGCCGCACCGCAAAATTCGACTACCTCTGCATGATCGGCAAACTTGGGTTGGCAGATATTGAGCCGGGCCATCCATATTTACAGGATGCCACCGGCCCGCTTGAAGGGGCAAGGCTATTGTTCGGCAATGGCTTATCTACTAAAGCCCTGAATACACGGTTGTGGGAACTTGGCTTGCACCTGGATTTGTATTTTGGAATGCAAAGCCTTGAGGACAGCGTCTGCAACTTTCATAAAAGCCCTGACACTTACATCTGCTTTCTCCCCTGAAATGTTTTTCCACTATCTGAATTTTCCAGTGCAAAAAATTGGCTGTACAAAATTTTTAAAAAGTTTTCGTTTCCATATTTGCTTCTTTATTGTCGCTATTTTAGTTTCGGATTCTCTTTAATGATGGGCACTTCACATGGTTATTGAACTAAAAGAAAAACAAAAAGTACTGCTCGGCGGTTCCAAACCGGTCTACAAATTGGTGTGGTCTTGCATCCAGTCCATGCAGCCTTTTGACCGTGAAAAGGAAATGTTCTTCGTTATCGGTGTTACCCGTGCATTACAAGTAAAATTTCTCGACATGGTTTCTATGGGTACCTTACACGCTGTCATTGTGGAACCCCGTGAGGTATTCCGCAATGCTATATTGCACGCAGCCAGCTCAATAATTTTGTGCCACAATCACCCGTCGAATTATGTTAAACCAAGTGTTGCCGATATAGATACCACCA
Source organism: Bacteroidia bacterium (assembly GCA_052325425.1). Taxonomy (GTDB): domain Bacteria; phylum Bacteroidota; class Bacteroidia; order JABEUT01; family JABEUT01; genus JABEUT01. Next base: position 1,713 of record JBKQUY010000106.1, read on the forward strand.
AGATAATGGTGCAGGCCGGTAAGCTTTTGAAAATTGTGGTGATTGACCACCTGATTGTAGGCAACAATGGATACTACTCTTTTGCGGATGAGGGTGTATTGGAGTAATTGATGTTTTTCCTAAAGTAGTATATTTACCGTATGGAATTCATTGATTTCATACAAACTCTTCCACCGCAGGAAGATAGGCATGTTACCGCATTTGTGAAATGGGCGCTTGCACAGCAGTATTTTCCAAGTTCTTCCGACCCTGCTGTATTGGCCAAATACCTCTATGATAAATTGGATTGGGACTTGACACACGCTTATCAGAAGCTATTTGTGGTATACGAGCAGGCGGAACCTGATAATACTATACCGGCACGCTATAAGGGGCATCTTAAGCTGTTGGATGGTATCAACATCATTGTGGATTTGAAGAACAATGCGGGCCATAACCCTGAGATGAAGGCTCTACACAAACCGAAAGCCACACGCCCATTGGAATACATTTGCTTATACCCTATTGAGATACCTACCGAACAGGATGGCGATGCCTACGCATTCTTTGCTGTAGACGGTTATTCAAATTTTGCTTTTATGACGGGTGTGGAGAAAGATGCTTCCGAAAAAAGTGTGTTGAAACACATTGACCTTCTTGTGAAGCACGAGAATTTCACAAGTAAATTGGAACAACCTTTCACTTTGGTGTTGCATAAGTACGAACACCTGCGCACTTCCGTTAGTTCAATTATCAGCCCGTTGGGTGGCAGTATGCTCGTTGACGATGCTTATGTAACGAAAGTGGTAACGCCGGTTATGAAGAATATGTTCAAGCACTTGGCGGGTGAGATGGATGCTTGAAATGTCAGATTAACATTGGAAAATCAATAGTTTTTTAATTTTGAAATTGAAAAGTATATTTCTTATTGCAGTTATTTTACTCCTCCAACTGGGTACTCATTAATTTGATAGTAAATTCCATTGCCTCCTTGTATACCAACACTTTCTCCTTCAAATAATTTTCTTCCATTAGGCCAGTTTTTGTAACAATAAGGATGGCATCCTTGCCCTGTATATATAGCACCCTCAGGTTTACCATCTATATAATAATACTGTCCTGCTGTTGACCTATTTTCCGCACTCCATAGCACCCAATATTTACCTTTAGGTACAACGCCATATACAATTGCTGTACTTTGTACTGATTTTGTCGATGATAGAGTATAGGTATCATGTTTTTTAATTTCCCCAGCCTCAATATTAGTATTAGAAGTAAAAATCATTAATAACAATCCGCAATAAAGTCCAATTTCTTTTTTCATACTTTAATATTATTGATACATCAATATTACAACTATTCCTTCTTGTATATAATTACATTGCTTTTATACATAAGACTATTAAATACAGTGCTATTATTATCCATTTTAGCTATTAATTATTCCCTAATATACTTTCCTTTGAGTAATGATAAAACATATCTTTTCCCTTGACTAATTTTCACCATAGCTGCCTAAGTACACCTGAAATAACATTAAAAAAACAACAAAAACAGAAAATGCTGTAAATCAGTAGTTTGTTGATTCTGTGGTTATGAAACCTACGATACATCGTAGGTTTTCATGTCCGTTTTACGGCAAAACGGTTCAATAAGCATTAAAAAGTCAAAAATTGGCTTCTACGGCCCAACAACGGCGAGGCCTCCAAGGTAGGTGTTCCTTAGCTGCCAGGGTATTATTCTTTTGCAGATGAAGGTGTGCTGGATGCCTGAACGCTAAACTATTGATTATTTCTCCCATTTTTTTCCAGGACCTCGCTTATAACGAAAAGAAGATAAAGGGGTACAATCAATAGTCCCAAAGCCTTTCAATGCAAAGTCAGTGCTTTTATTATTTACATAAATGTTCTCAGAACTTATTGAATAATGCAATAACCAGTAATCTTCCATCGAGCAAGTTTTCTCAATGAAAAGTAAACCTAATGTAATGTTTCTTGAACTTAATGAGTCCTTACCAGACTCTACTCCATTCAACTTCCAATCAAACTCTATACTATCATACACGACAGAAAGTAAAGCTTTGGAATTTAATAATTTCGTATCAACTATAAAATCATACGTACTATCGGACTTACTAAACATCCCTTTAATAATGGATGATGAATCTACTTCCCAATAATAATCCAGACCTTTTATTTTAACGTCCGCATTTGTATTTACAATTTTTCTGCCATTCATAAGTATAGCAACTCTAACTTCTATAGTCTTGGAGTATGCTTGTCCAGAAAATATAAAAACAAAAACAATTAAAAATGTTTTTTTCATATTCATTTCTTAATTATATAAAACAATCCGAAATTAGCTAATTTATCAATTACTTCTTATCATCCTTCTTCGCAGCACCAGCATCCTTCTTAGCGGCTTTCTCTTTTGCTTTTTCAAATTTCTTACCATTTTTACCTTTCTCATTAGCAACAATATTTTTAACGGTAGCCATTGGCAATTGAACAGGTGAATCAACATTACTCGTATTAGCAATGACAACTATTACATCCCTATAATCACTTATATCTCCACCATTTTTAAGACTAAAATCTTCATTGGGGTTATAGTAATTCTCCTTACCAACTATTATCACATATTTATATCCTTTAGCAACCATGGCCTTGTCCGGTTTATCTAAGACTGCTTTAGGGTCATCTGTAGTCTTATTTGCAGCAGAAGAATTATATACTTTATCTTTCCCAGTTCCCGTTACGACAATAACTGTAGGATGTGTATGAATAACTACATCATCATCTGGTCTTACCTCAACATGTGACTCAGCCTGTCCCTTTTTAACTTGTTCTTCACCGGTAGGTACACCTGAATGCCCTTCTTGCGGGGTATTGTCACTATTATCCTTATTACATCCATCATCACTCATCGTTGCATAAAATTCTTCTGATCCCGAATATGGTTTTGCTTGAGAGTTTTCCTGAGTTTTAATTGTTTCTTTTAATGTGGCATCACTTGGCAAAATAAATTGATTTTTTACTGGGACTGGGGCCGTATAATTATTTCCATTTGATGTAGCAGCAAGAATTGATGTTGCTGTATTATCATCCGTTATGATTGACCTTACAGAATTATCATTCCCATCAGTTCCAATCCAATTACCATTGTTATCGTAGAATTCTGTGTTGCCATCCGGGTCAATCCAAATAATAGGGTTATCTAAGGCAAACATATATGGGCTCTTAAATGGCGATTTACCCGCCGAAGGGTCTAAGCTAAGCCATTTGCCTAACCTTGGGTCAAGCATCCTATCTCCAAAATCATAAACATCTCCTTCGCCATAAATTTCATCAATTTTCTCTTTCCTATTATAGCCGTATCTATATTGTGATGAACTGAAATTCCTGCCTGGTTCATACATTCCGAATGCGTAATAATCATTTGAACTTAATATGTCAGCTTCATAATGATTGATGGAATCACCCGCTGAATTTGGTCTTGGTATTTTTCTATCTGTTACAACTACCAACACATTACCTATGTAATTATCGAGTTCATATTCCTTCGTGCCTAAGTATCTATTAAGAGTATCAATTTCCGTATAGGGCGGTGCACCAACTAATTGAACTTGAGATTTATCTATTCCTATTCTAATCTTACCATAGATATTTCTTTCACTCAACTCGAAGCTCACACTACTTCCAACTATTTCTTTTGTATAAACAGCAACTATATCAGCTTGCCCATCATAAACATAATACGTACTGACAGGGTTCCCTGTTAAAGGCTTATACATTTTTAAAATCCTATCACCCTTAACATTATATGCAAAAATCAAACTATCGCCGTTATGCTTTTTCACTTTCCATACCTTTCCATATTGTGTCCATATTATCGTATCAATTTGATTAGCTTTATCTTTTACTAATTGCCCGATAGCATTATATTCATAATTATTAGCCTGATTTATCGTGCCCTCCGCTGTATCAAAAACTCCTTGGTCTTGAATGTCTGAATGACCCGGAGTAGGCGCTCCACCCATAAAACTAATTGATGAATTACTGTTGTTACACATAATTTTTGAAAAATTATTTCACCTACTCTTTTTACGGTTTTCGGTATACCCGTTTATTGATTATAATTAAAATCACTCCGCTTTCTGCCTTATAAGTGCGTTAAGTGAATTTTGATTCTACTAAAATTGTAATGACCAAGCTTGTTCCTATCAGATTAATACCAAGCCTGTAGTTCGAGGAATTAATTAATGCAATGATAAAGCACGTATCTTAACGTGAGATTACGCCAATGTTATTTTTGATTGATAATCTTGCAGTTGCGACATAACAGTACGAACACCTGCGCACTGCCGTTAGTTCAATCATCAGCCATTTGGGCGGTAGTATGCTTGTTGATGACGCTTATGTTGCGAAGGTGGTAACACCTGTGATGAAGAATATGTTCAAGCATCTGGCGGACGAGATGGATGCCTGATTGCCACATTGCTTGACTTACACATGATGTGTCGTGATTTTGACGGGCAGATTTACAACATTTAATATTTTACTTATATTAACCTATAATCATATAGAAGCTTGCTTATTTGTTATGCTATGTATTAAGGAATAATTTTAGAAGGAGTAAGCTTATTAAGGATGTTTATTAAAACGGATTTCCTCTGTGGCTCCATATCTCCATTGGTTACAATCTTGTCTATTTCCTTTCGGCAAATAGCAATTAAGCATTGGGTTTCCTCGGGAGTCAATATTATAGTCATTTATATTTTTTTAAGGTTTACTTATTTTAAAGTCAATTTGAGTATTTCAATCCTCAATTTTATTTATGCTAAAATTAATAAGATTTTAAAAGTGAAAGAATTTTTTCGCATTGGGGTCTTGTTTATACTCTTCCATCCAATTAATATCTTTTGTAAGTCCCTTAAATTTGTTTGCTTTCTTTAACACAGAATACCTCCACCGATAATGGTCATATATAGACAAAATATTTGCAGCATATTCCATGGCGATTTGTCCATCAAAAATGAAATTTAAGTTATCATCATTTTGACCGCTGGCTTTGGGACCCATGTTATGACTTCCTGTCATAAGAACTGGATTACTTCCAAATGGATCAACAACTATTACCTTACTGTGGATTGTCACCATCTCCTTAGGTTCTTTTGTCCAGAATGATGTATTTGCTTTGATATTTTGAGCAATAATATCATTCCAGTTTGCAGAAATAGATTTGCCTTTATGAAAGAATATAAGAGGCTTTTTATTGCCACCTGGATCCTGATTAAGAACCCCGTGAATAAACAAGCCCATACCTCGTGGAGAATCTTGTAGGTTTTCTATTGTATTAAATAATGTATTTCTTGGGCCAGGATTGAACATCAAAAATAATACACCTTCTTTTGCGGAATTAATGACATTGTTGGCATCCGCAAGATCTCCCAACTTCGGTGTTGGAGCAAACCAAACTCTTGGAATAGTACCGAATGCATTCTTATTAAATTCTATTAATTCTTCTGGATATGCGTTTTCAGCATCTTTCAATTGATTCCACTCATTAAGATAGTAGGTAGCAAATTCCGCATCATTAACAAGAACACCATTGTTAACCTGCGCAAATAATCCATTTGCTGTCCAGTTGGTGCTTCCCATCCATACTTTCTTAGGATTTTTCCCATTTTTATCACAAAATATCATAAATTTATTATGAGCAAAATGTTTGCGGGTATCCACCATTCTGTTAAAAACATTGACTTTAGCTTTTTTCAAAGCAGCCCGTGCCACGCTATTCTCATCTCCAGCAGCAGACTTTCCTTTATCCACATGGGATTTTCCTGTACCATTAGCAAGAATGACGTGAGCTCTGTTACCAAGTTTACATAGCTTATTTATAAGGTCTTGCTGATTCAACTCATATAATGCACAATAAATAGTTGAACCATCCTCTATAACTCCATCCAATAAACTGAACATTTCCGTAGCAAGGGTACCTCCCATTAAATTTCTTAAAGGGCTATCGGGCCCATCAATTACTGATTTTATCGAAACTTTGGGGTTATGCGCTTGTGCCGCAACTTCTTTTAACCCTCGAGCAAAAAATTGAGAAGGAATAATACCCCTATTAAAATATGCCTGATAAATTGTGCCGGTTGAAATTGTTACTTCAGATGACCAATCACTAGCATTATTCTCATCTTTTACAAGTTCACCATTTTGCATGAGCATAGGGATAACCATGTATTGTGCTTTATCACCAAATTTCACAGAAAAATCTGACCACCCAAATCTCTGAATGGGCCATTCCACAGAAGATTGTTGATCTCCTGGAGTGAATTTCTCACCTGCAAATGGTATACGGTTATTTAATGGAGTAGCAAGGGCATCGCTTTCCCCATTTTCCTTTTTCATTATGGTAAACCCTATACAGTTAGCAATGTTTTCATTACAATACCAAACAATATAGGCATGGTCAGAATTTGCAAATGCTTTTACTTGAATATTTCTCATAGTTATTTTTTGCGCCTACTCTGTTTTCGGTTTTCGGCTTCCCCGTTTTTTAATATATGCGATGAATTGAGCGTGATTAAAATAGTATTTATAAACAACCTGACCATCAGTATAAATACGTAGTTTTAGTAATATTAATAATTATTTAATCCATCAAATAAAAAGCCCGGCTTTGGCCGGGCTTTCATTTATTAAACACGGTGGAAGATAACACTCTACCCAGCCTGATACTTTACTTCTTCTCACTCTTTTGAGCAGGTATTTTTCCTGTACCCTGCACATGATTGTTCGTCATTTTAGTTTTAGCTGGTGCAGAAGCATGCTTTGTGCTTTCAGTAGCAGTTTTGCTTTTATCATCTTGCTTTTGCTGAGCAAATGATACACCGGCAAACAATACCAGCACTGCAAGTGTTAAACTTAGGTTTTTCATGGTGTTTGAAATTTAAAAGGTTGGTGGTAGAAATTATTTGGTTTCAGTATTGGTTGGAGGCGGAGCTTTTACCTCGTTAGGCTTGGGAACGCCTGTGCCTGGTTTAAAGTTCGGCACTGCGTTCTTTGGTGCAGGTGCAACTTTCTTTTGGGCTATGGGTTTCTGTTCAGTTGCCGTTTTGCCTTTATTCGTTTGTGCCTGGGCAAAATTATTTCCTACAAATAGCAGCATTGCAATGAGAAGCATTTGGTTTTTCATGTGTTGTAATTTTGTGGTTTAGAAATCAATACAAATTTAGTAAAATAAGTGGGCATTTACAATAAAGTTTTCATACTCAATAATTCTATTCTTCAATACAAGTAAAACTAAGATTATTCATAAGTAAGCACAGCTTACCTTTTACTTGCCACACTAAGCCAAATACAAATAGCAGAGCTTAGCGGGTACGGGGGGATGAATATTTAAACATCTACGACACATTACTTTATCTCTGTAGTGGGTGGTAACTTATACCATGTTCTTAGGGTTCCGTTGGGCACAATGTATAGTAACAAGGCAATTGCGCCAATTATTGTAACCCGTATAAAAACATTCTTATATAAATCCAATCTTGTTCTGGCATATTTGTAACCACTTACAACTGCAATAATCCATAATCCGATAACATTGGTTATCAACTTAAAGTTGGCATCAGGCCATAGTTTAATCTTAAACAAGACAGAACTTAATGCGGAAGCCAATACCAAACCAGATAATACGAGGCCCACATTTCTTATTTTATGCACCCCTTTGAAAATATCAGCTATTGAACTCTGATTCAAAGAAAACCCGGAAAAAAACGGGTAACTAAGAAACATATAAAAACAGGCTAAGGAAGAGAACGACAGAATAACTAATGTCGATGATGCAGGCACTGAAAGAACTCGTAGAAGCAGACTTAATATAATAATTATTGATATTAACTTCTCGGCTGTTTTCATAATGTCTAAAAATTAATCACAATCACATTGTACGCCGTACGGGCTACTGCGACGAATGTCTTTTTCATATTTGGCGCTTGGTTTGTCTTCTAAAGACTGGATAGCTCCATTAAATTTCTTTATTAAACTGTCTGGTGGGAGCACGTTATGTAACTCTTTTTGATAAACAAAACCATGAATATACCCCCAGCAATTTGTGTCAAAATCTGCAAACTCAGCCACAGAAGAATCTACTGTTACGTATTTTATAATGTATATTTTTTTGTATAAACTCAGATACAGTATAGGGTCCGGCAGATAATGGTTTGAATCACTATAAAACGCCAGTAGTTTTTTTATTTGACCAGAATCCTTAATATAGAGCGAGGGGTTCAGTTCACCGCTGTGCAAATGATAACAAAAATATTGGGGGTAATGCTTCACACTCTCGTAATATTTCTTACTATGAAAAACTTCGTAGAATACATAACCTCTATACCCCCCATACATCAAAGGTATGATAATAATAAAAAATACAAATACTCTTTTAAATGTCATTATTTCTTTTCGTTTGCTTCAGTTTCATCTGCTTTTTTAGAATAATCCTTCGACTCCCAATGGGCTCCAGCATGATACCCAGTAACCTTTAAGTCTTTGTCATACTCTGGTACTGCATTAGCGTATACTTTCGTCTCAACTGTAGCACCATTAGCATTAGTAGTGCTAATAGTAGCCTCATATTGGGTAGGGTTATCCGTAGTGGCGACACCCTTTGCATCTATCATGTGGGCATTATTGAAACTCCATGTTGGAGTTCCATCAGCTTGTCCTGCATTATTATTCAACTTATCAGCTTCTTCATAGGTTACGGATATAGACCTATCAACATCAAGTTTTCCAGTTTCAACCTCTGCACCTGCTCCAAATCCCATAGACACACTGAATCCATGAGAGCTGGCACCAGCCCCAAAGCCAATTCCTAATTTCGCATCAACTGAACCTGGAACTGATACACCCCAATCTTCAGTTGCCTCTCTGAAAGTAGGCTTTTTAATGAAAGTATACTCTATATTTACGCTCGCTTCTGCACCAAGAACTAAATTAGGTTTTTGGCTACCTTCATCAAGGTTTTGGTTGGTGTACCGCAAAAATGTAGATGCCGTAAATTGTGTTTCTCCAATTGCATCTTTAGCTGTACCAGTAGCATACTCATATTGAAGCGCAGCCCCTAATCCAGCTCCTCCTTTTACCGTTGCAGCGGAAATTTGCGTAGCGCCAAAGTATTGTGAAAGCCATTTAGTCTCTCTACCATCTTGGTCTATTCCATCTATTGGGCTGTTGCTTGCAAACTGGTAAACAGATAGATTTGGGAATTGCCTTTTTTTCGAGTCAGTTGACAAGAACCTGCCTAACCTTGGGTCGAAAATTCTGGTTTCATAATTATATTCATTCCCTACACCATACACTTCATTATCTTTTTCCATTTTATTGAAGCCATATCTATACTTTGATGCGTTGAATGTTCTGGCTGGCTGTAACATCCCGAATGGATAATAGTCATTCGAGCTTATTACGTCCGCTTCATAATGGTCAATACTCGTTAATGCACTATTGGGGCGTGGGATTTTTCTATCAGACACAACCGAAAGTACGTTACCTATCTCGCTACCAAGTTCATAATGCTTGAATCCAAGATACCTGCTCATTGTATCAATCTGTGATGAGGGTATTGCGCCTATCATTTCCACATTAGTATTTTCCGTCCCAATCCTATTCCTGCCATATATGTCTCTTTCGGTAAGAAGATAATTCATTGTACTCGTAATGCTATTATTTTGTTTATGATATATTGCCAATATATCGTGTTTGAAACCTCTCACATAATAATCATCGTATAGCCAAACCCCAGCACTCGTATAGACGTGTTTGGCTATTCTATTATTTAATCCATCGTAATCAAAGGTAATATTTTTCTTTGTACTTCCATTTGTTCTGACAACACTTTTCACCATACCCGCCTGCGTCCATATAATAGAATCTATTTGATTGTACTTATCTTTTGCAAGCTCGCCACTGCTATTGTATTCATAATTATTAGCTTGATTCATTGTGCTTTCCGTAGTATCAAATGTACCTTCATCTCTAATATCATCGGTAATGCCATCAACCGTTCCGGAGACTGCATCATTGACATGATACAATCTATTTTGCATAGTTCGTCCGCCTTGCATATTATACCTATATGTTAGTGAATCAAAGATATTTCCATTTTGGTCAGCGCGCTTCTGTGTCATAATATTCCCATTAGCATCATAGGTAAGCCAGTTATGATATAATCCTGTGTAAGTAGTTCCGAGCCCCCATATATTATTCGTATCAATATTTTGAAAAGCCTTGGAATCAACAACCCTATTCAACTGGTCATAGTTGTACGCCATTCCTTGTGGCAATGTTATAGGGCTTTGGGAAGTCGTACTGTACTTCTGGGGCTGTTGAATATTAGTAACCATTGCACTTATATTCCCGTTAAGCAAATCATGTCTTGATTTCATCAGGTCACTATTATAATACTGCGCTTCAAAACGGCTTACATTATTATTCCACACATTTTTATTAATTGCATCATAATCTCCTGTAAAGTACTTCAGTGAATACCCCATTGCATCTCTTGCAAAGTATCTATTCAAATTACCTGGTACTTCTAATCCATCATGCCCCATATCTCTATTGGAGTCAAGTAAGTCGCTATTCACTCCTTTTTGCCAGCCTTTCAAAGTCGCTGCATAATCCATTCCTTGTACTTGCTGGTCGCCTATTTCTTCTCTTGCGATAGGGGAATGAGCGTAGAAAAGATATTTCGCGTCACAATCCCACATTATACTATCCTTTGAAGTCTCTACTTGGGTTATGCGATTATCAGCATCGAACGAATATTTTTGATGGTATTGGTCAGCTTCGCCGCTTTGGTAATCAATCTCATTAATATCGCCACTCACAATATCAAACTGATAATCAGTTTTCTTATATCTCTGCCCAGAGATTCCTGGGATAGAATCATCTTGAACAACAGAAGATTGATTGCCATGAACATCATAAGAATAATGAATTCCATTATTATATTGTATTGAGTCTTTTTTCAGTGTATCAGCATACACCACCGAAGCTATCCGATTTCTCAAATTTTGTTGAGCCAAAATGTTCACTGGTAATATATCCTGAACATCATAGTAATCATGCGTTACTTGTGTTCTTACACCTGTCGAGTCTTTTATCCACGCTAAGTATTTAGTAGGATTAAGAACATTGGGATTGTAAAAACCAAGTATCGTATCCCCAAATATTTTATTGAATATGTGGGCAGTATCTGCATTCTCCGTTTTTTGCCCCGATTCTATATTTCGCCCAAGAGCATCGTATATTACGTAACTATATGCTTGCTTAGCGAAATTATGTTGCTTAGTTGTTTGTGTTAAAACAAGGTGCCCAATTATATCATAGTAGTTCAATTGAGAAAATTGCCCTCCCTCATCGGTCAATAACCTTGCGTAAGGATAGCCGCCTGTGTTGGACGGTGGTGTGCCGGAGTAGCTGCCTCCGACGAAGCCGTTATAAGGGCCTGAGAATGCAATTGCATTAATAGTTACCTGGTTTGCATTGGTTACTATATTGTTTGCGGTCGGTCCATCGGCTATTGGTTCCAATGCCCATGCAGAGCCTATAGGTGTTACTGAATAAGTCAGTGGTATATTAGGTTGTATGTTTACAGGGTCAATTACCTTAATAATTGAGCCACCTATAGATGAACTGTTACCGGCTACCCACATCGTTCGATCATCTCTTGCATCTATATCCATCCATGTATACGTACCATAGCTTGCCACGGCTGTCGGGCTTTCATCGTTCCACTGCGATGATGCTACAGCGTTGTAATAATATATTGCACCGCTTGAGCCTACTACCATAAAGCTATTGTCTCTGAATACATGCAGGCTATGTAAATTACTAACCGGGAATGTACCTGTACCTGCCGAACCTGGTGCAGGTATTGCAGTACTTAAAGGAGCCACGCCGCTCGTAGCCAATGCGCCACTATTAACAGTCAGCGTCAGCACCCCGTTGTTCGAGCCTACCATATAGCCAAGCGAAGAATAATTGGCATTGAACCTTGCCTTGTACCAGGTTTGTGTGTTGCTGCTGTTGTATGCGTATCCTGTGCCTGCGTTTGTAACTGTATTGCTCGGCCCAGCGCTTCCCACGAATCCACCTGTTCCGCCAATGATGGCGTTGCCTGTGGAGGTTGTCCACACTGTCTTGTAGTCTGGTACACCGCTGCTGTTTATCTCTGGTAGCACCACCTGCCATGTGTTGCCTCCATCATCGGTCCTTCTTATGGTACCGGCCCAGCCAACCACGTAGCCGTGGTTGGATTCCACTGCGTAGTTTTTTGAAAAACAAACGATATGTCTGCCGAACACCATGCTATAAAAATAAGAAAGCCCTTGATATTTCTATCAAGAGCTTTAGTTATTCTATGAGCCTGCTATATTCTATGTGTCCCCAATGTCCCCATTATGTCCCCTACAGATTTACTGGTTCTACTTACGTTTATTGATTACACGGTCGGTCGTGAAAAATACAATCTCATTTAAAAGTATATCGCCCATCTTTTTTGCTAAGCTATCTATTTCTTTCTTCGTCATTGGCTTATGCAAGAGGCGCTCTTCAAACTGTGGCGCATTGTTTACCAGACCTCTCTCAGAAAACTCATCCATAGTTACCTTATATTGTATATCGCCAAATTCAACTCTAACGTGGTGGCTTATCGAAAACGTCTGCTTTCCTCCTTTAACCAACTTAATATATGACAACGAAAGCTCCACAGTTGCCCTGCCTACAATCATATCCTTCTTTCTTTCGCAGTCGGCCCTTAGATTACGGATTATATCTTCGACGCTTTCGTTTGTGAACTTTGCCTGGCCAATACCATTTATAACAAACACATCATGATTGGTGCTCTTAAATAACTTATTAAACTTCTGTGCAATTGGGATTAACTTCCTCAATAACTCCGAGAGCCATGAATCATAGATTTTAAAAAACACCTCCCTGTTAAACTCATCCTGAATTGAATCATCCTTATCAATAGCATTGAGCTTGTTTTCAAATTGATGTATCTTTTTGTCAAGCGCATCTCCAATTTGTGGTGCCACATTGTCCCCAATGTCCCCTTTATGTCCCCATAGTATATATACAGTCCCTTTACCAGTGCTCCCAGTTTTGTTCAATAGCCTGTTATCAACCAACTCTGACAGGTCCCGTGATGCTGTCCTTTTGATACTGCCCGTTATTTTCTGATACTGAGCATTTGTTATGCTGCCGTGCTCTTTTGCATAAAGCATTCCTTTTACTTGTCGGTCATTTAGCCCGGTCATTTTAAAAAACTCTTCTGTATAAATGTCCTTCAAAAAAGTAACCTGCATACCGCCCTGAGATTGCTCATATATAGGCTCAGGTAAGCCGGCAGATATACATTCGCTTACCATCTTGACAGTTCCAGTTCCCCACTTTTCAATATATCCTGCTTTATGAAACACATCAGCAATCAACGCATTTCTCGGATGCGAGCTATGTTTCTTCTTTAGTTCATCAATGGTTAAATCTATCAAGCCTCCATTGTTCCACAGAATGAGCCGATCAGGATAAACCTTGAATTGGGTGTGTACCGCAGAATAATCACGATGAGCTATGGCATTCACAATAGCTTCACGCAATGCTTCTTCAGGAAACTCCAATCTTTCATTTCTCTTTAACCCTTCAAATTCCACCTCTGAGTAAAGGTATTTTTTCTTTAATATTTCCATTGTTCCTTCAACCTGCTGAAATAAGTTGCCTGTTATTTCATCCATGCTGAGAATAGTCGCTTCATCTTTAAATCGTCCGATACGAACAACAGAACTGATATAAAATTTTTGTGGGTCCTTCGCAAAAAGTAATACAGCCGCTCGGGTGAATTCTCCTTTTACTATAAGCCCTAACTTCTCAAGAAGGCTTTTAGTGGACTTCTCCTTTGCAGCCGCAGGAAACCTTTTAAGTGCAAACTCCTTAAATTGCTTTACGGTCTTCTCGTCAATATCAGCAAGTTTTACATTGGGTTCAATAATCTCATCCCATGTCTTACCTACTTTCTTCAGTAAGAATTCGTTAAGCGCTATATTCGTTAATCGTTGGTTTGTGCTGCCACTCCGGTAATAATATACTCCTTTGAAAGAAATAGGAACAGTATGCGGCTTGGTAACGACTTCAAGATATTGCAAGCCATTTTTTCCAAGCAAATTCACGTCAACGAGAATACCCATTTGATCCCTTACCTTATTGGGTATATCATCCATCAACTTCTTGAAATCCTTAAGCCCCACAACTTTGCCCTTGTCATCAATACCGATATATAGCCTCCCACCGTTGGCGTTAGCGAAGCCGCATATCGCTTTTAAGAAGTCATCATTCCAAATGGATTTATATTCAGTATTTTGCTTTTCCGGCATTTGTTTTACCTGCTTATTTTAATTGTGCTAAGATACAAAATCAATATCGCTCATCGGGTGAAATTTCTTAAGCATCTCATGCGCTTCCGTGCTGCTGTAATTCGTGTACCGTTCCACAGAACTGACCCACCTGAGGCCGGCCATCAGTTGCACCTGCTCTATGGGCAAACCAAGTGTATTGAGCCAATGGCTTATCACGCTTTCGCGTATGGTGCTGGGGTTGAATTTCTTGTCCGGGAAGAACCCCTGCAATGCAGACATGGCGTGGCGCATACTATTGGAAGGCTTACCCGTCATGCTCAATATCAGTATATCCGTATCCTGCTTCAACGCCGCCGGCCTTTCTTCGTTGATGTATTTGTCCAGCCATTCTGACTGCGACGGGTGCAGTTCCAGTTCCCTCTCCAGCAGGCTCATGCCTTTCCGCACTTTCACCAATCCGTTTTCAAGGTCTATGTCCGTTGTTTTCAGGGTCAGTATCTCTTGTTCGGTGAGCGCCTGGTATACCATGAACGATACAATAATCTTATTGCGGGCATAGAGGTTGCCCCATCCCGCTTCACTGGACAGTAATTTTTCAAGTTCCTCCATTTTGAACAGGTCATTATGTACCATGCCCCTGGGTTTCTTGCCTTTCAGCAGGAAGCCCATACAGGGATGGTCGTTGCGCTGGCCCGTATAAATCAAATACTCGTAGTATTTCTTCAGGTAGATGAGCTTGCTCTTGCGGGTAGCAAGCGAAGGCCCGTCTTTGGCCATTTCCTCAAAATGCTTAATGATCTCCGAAAAGGTATATTCATCGCCGTAAGGGTTCGCTATCAGGAAGGCCCGTATGCTTTTGGCATAGCCGTATGCTGTCTTTCTTGCGTATCCTTTGCTCTCCATCCACGTTTGGAACGCTCCTGAATGGCTTTTGACCTGTGTTTTAGCAATCATATAGTTTTAAATTTATGTTCTTCCTAATGCTTTTGAAACCATTGGCTCAGTTTTACCCGGTGGCGCCTTCTGGCTGCGTATATGCCAAAACTGGTATCCAGGTTCACATGACCTAAGAAGTTTTTAACGAATAAGGCCGGCGCGCCTCTATCCACCAAATGTACCGAGATCGACGCCCTTAAACTGTGTATGGACGGGCGTTTGGCTATCAGTTTCCTGTCGCCTGTCAGTTTAACCAGTTCCTTGAACCGCGTATTGAACCTGTCGGGAACCATATAGGTGCCCTCGCGGCCCAGGAAAAAATACGGCGACAGCTTACCGGGTTTTTCCCTTTTGGGGCGTTCTACGGTAAGATACTCTTTCAGGTCCTTTATCAAACCTTCGGCTATGGGTATGGAACGGCTCTTGTTGTTCTTACCGCTGCGCACGCTCATTACCTTTTCGTTAAAGTTCACCTCAGAGATTTTTAATTTGGATAATTCTCCGCGACGCATACCGCAACCCCATGCGCAGGCCAGCAACGCCTTGTCGAGGCTGCTCCTCGCTGCGCCGTAAAGCAGTTTTATTTCTTCTTCGGTGAGGGCTATGTGGTGCTCCGCCTGCTTACGGGTGAACCTGGGCAGGGCACAGGGCATTTTTTCGATAATGCCTTTCTGCACCAGGTGCTCCAAAAAGTATTGCGCGCTGTAAATGATGCACTGCACCTGGGTGTTGGACAACAAACCCCCGTGAACCATATTGGGCCGTTTGCGTAGGTATTCGTAGAAGGCGATAATATCGGATGTCTGAATGCGGTTGATGTCATATATCTTCTTGGTTTCAAGAAAGAACAGAAACTCCCTGACCCTTACGGGCATGCCGTTCTTCCCGCCGCTAAAGGATTGCGCCACTATTACCTCTTCAAAACTTTTCAGCATGTCGAGGTATGCTGCGCTGTGTATGGTAAGCCTCTTCATTTTTTATGTTTCCTTTTTTTCGGTTTGTACGTGCGCTCGCGCTCGTTGAGTGTAAAATCGTAGCATAGGCCACCACCAGAAAGAGAGCCAGAGGACCTACGCGCTGCAAAGATTTTAGGCGGTTCGGGTATTATTTCGGAGGGGTCTGGTGTTCTACGCACGGGTGTAGTTTCGGTTATCAGTTTTTGTAACTGTACCTCAACGGCAGATTTAATTTCTTCATGCTCCTTATTGCCCCCATCCCAGCAAGCCACCTTATACTTAAACCCTCTGTTGGCATAACCCTTACGTTCTACATATTCCATTTCGCGCAATTCTTCCATATAACGGAAGCAATAGTTCTTGGTGATCTTTAACGCCTGTCTTATTTCCCGCATGGTGAAGGCATAGGCTTCCTTATTATCACCTGCTATCCGCTTGACGTACTCTTTTACCCGTTCGTAAAACCTGCGGGTGTTTATGTCAAGGTCATCATTGCCCAAAGGCATAACTGAAAACATGAGCTCAGCCGCCGTGTGCATATCGGTAGGCTCAGCTACCAGTCTGCCGAGAGCGTCCTTGCTTCTTTGGTGCTGGTGATACAGGCACACCAGTTTAACCAACGATTGATAGAACAGGTTAATGCCCACTTTATGCTCTCCGCTGCAAGGTATCACTACCTTTTGGGCGTATGGGTTGATGACCGGCAGGGGCTTTATGCAGCGTATGGCGTCGCACAATAGCGCGAGGGCCCCGTTCTCTTTTTCTTCATCAATGAGCCCTGCCAGTTTGCGGTTGTTGTACGCAACCTCATCGTCCGCATTGCTGCCGGTAAGGTTCAGGCTTATAAATGTATCTGCATTATCCGCCTCTGAATAAGACAGGGAAGAAAAATGGCTGTCCACTTTCTTTATTGCGGAAGCCATGTTGCTGAGCCGGTCTTTAACTGTGGTGGCCGTTGTTATGGTGTCTCCTTTCTGCAACTGCTCAAACGCATACCGGGCTTTCTTATCCAGGCCATCAGGTAAGAGCACGGCTTTATTCATTAGTTCACCCTGGCTGCAATGGTACAGAGACCGGGCGCTCACATTATTGAGCAACATCATATCTTCTTCCGGTATAAACCTGCCGATGCACTGGATAAGGTTCCTTACCTCATACCTGTTGCCTTTAAGCGATACGTGCAGCGGTGTATCGCTTTTGTAGCTCATTGCCGCAAGGTAAAGGAACAGGCTTACGTGCTCTCCTTCTCTAATGTGTGCTTCTGCCAGCAATTTTTCGGTGCGTTGTCTCAGGTTCTTCGCGGAAAGGAAAAGCAATGCGTCTTTTTCCGTATCGGCGCTTATGGTGAAATACTCCCTATCCTTTTTAAACTGGCGCTGCTGCATCTCCAAACGTTTATCGCGGTGCTGTTCCAGCAGGGAAGTAAGGGTTTGCAGTTCTTTCAGGGCTTCGCTCTTCTCTATAAGAAATATGCCGGCTATGGCGGAGGCTGTATTTAACACTTCATGTTCTTCGTACAGGTCCACCTTATAGCGGCCGCGCATATCGGATGTATCTTCCGTAACGATCAGCATTATTTTAAGGACAGCCATATCCTGGGGTATTTCGCCCTGCACGTAATAGTTATTCAACCGCCCTTTGTAGAGCAGCTTACCTTCATGTATTTGGGTAAGACCTGCTTTGCCTGTTTCCCGAGCAGGCACGGGCTTTTCTCTTTCGCCTGAATTGTGTGCAGGCGATACTTCAACGGCAGGCATACCCGCACCCGTATCACCCAGGATGAGTTCTTTCAACTTCGCCTCTATGTCTTTATTTTGTTTCATGGCCCTGTATCGCCTGCTGCTATTGTTGAATTTGGTTGCGCAGTTTATAAATATTGTTTGAGCGTAAAAAATTTGTTCAATAAAAAAGCGGGGCTAAGATATTGCCCCGCTCGCGCTCAATTGTTCCAGTTTTTCTAACTGGAAGGATTAGAAACTATCCGCCCGTTTTAGAAACTGGTGTTTTTAGTTTCTCTGTAAGTCCCTTATAGTAGTCGGAGTATTGGCTCAGTATCGGTCTTGTTTTTTTATCATCTGCAAAGCCCTTTATATTGGAAGCGTTTACATCAAGGTTATAATAACCGAGGATCGCTCTTGCTATTTTATGCCCATCATACTTATTGTTGGGAAGCCTTAGTTTACCAAACTGGAATAATATCAACCCCAAAGCCCCGACCTGATACCTTACACTGAATTTGCGCGTTTTATCTTCTTCTGTAATATCCACATTGGCATTATTCACAACAGAAGTAATTCCGAGCTCCTCATTTCTATTGGGGGCTAACCAGTTATATGGATGATATTTATCACCGCTTAATTCCATAAATCCGTTATTGAGCAACCATTCATCAATTACATGAATATCTTCTTTGTTCTTAAGTAACTCTGGCAGCGACTTGCGTTCTATTTCTCTTCCTCCCATAGCCGCCTGTCTTTCCTTTACCGCAATCTGTTTCTCGGCCGCTGCCATTTGTTCTTCCATAGTTGCGACCTCTTCTTCCCCCATACGGCGCAGAGGATACCGTTCAGGTTTCTTTCCTACAATATTTATATCATTCAGCCTGTCCAAAATGTAATTGCATAATACATTCATACCTGCACGGTACGGCCGTACATTCTTTTCCGGCTTATTTACGTCGGTATAAGATGTGAATTGGTTGATGCCTGATATAATGCTTCTTGACAGAAAATATAAAACAGATTGTTTATCCTTTATCCTTACATTCATATTGGTAAGGAAAGACTTCAAATCAACAAGGGAACCCAGCGCCCTGCCAGTACAATCATTGCAGGGACAAAATTCGCTTTCACTCAGAACCTTTTTTACAATGCAGCGTTCGTATATTTCATTTACTATCTCCTTTTCTTCGGCCGTAGGGTCAGGTGTTATTTTAATGGTTATGCCATTGGGAAGCGACATGGTTACCTTGCCGGCGTTATACTTCTTTTGAAGCGCCCTCTCCATTTCAATGAGTTCAGTAAAGTCCATTTGAAATTTTTTGCCCCTTACCATTGCGGTATGAATAGTTAGTTAAAACACCTTAATATTTACAGGGCGCAAAGTTACATATTATCAATTTTCAAGTAGCCTGAATTCCATCAACTATAATTTTTCAGTTTCTAATCCTTCCAATTGGAAACATGGGAACAATTACGTTTTGCAGTTTCCTGAAATTGCAAAACTTTTTAAAAAAAACTGATACACATGGAGGTAAAACAATTAACAACAAGAAGCTGTAACCAGCGCCAACGGGTAACTGCGCCAGAGATGCAATGGCCGGTCCCAACGCAACCGCAATACGGAAGCATTTCATAATAACAAAAAAACAACTGACAAACATGGCTAAAGAAGAAGAAGGGGCTACAACCCCACAGAACGGGGAGAACCCCAACAACGGGCAGGAAGGCAACACTAACGAAGCCACCCCTGCTACAGGCGCCCCGCAAGAGGAACAGGGTGATGAAGCGGTAGGGACAACCGCAACATTCGCGGAAGTAACTGCACCACGTGAAGGTGAAGCGCCTGCAACGGATGAAGAAACCTTCCTTGGCGAAGAAGCGTACGAGGGCGGAAGGTTCGTCCCTAATATGGACCCCAATAAGCCGCGAACACAGTTCCGTGCCAAGAACGGCGGAGCTGTGTTACGCATGACGCGTACCGGCGCTCAGGACAGCAACGGCTGCTTCGTGCATTCCCCTGAAATAGCCGCGGGGTTTGGCATGAATGTAGCTAAGTTCGCCAAACACACCCAGGTTTGCGTTCTGCTGGCAAACGGCACGCTGCTCACTGGGTATGTATCACTAAGCGAATCGCGCAAGGGGCTTTACTTCCCCAAGCGCCTTGCTGAGAAAGTGCTGACCCTGCCGCAAATCGGGAAACGCGCGAAAGTTAAAGCAACCGCTTTAATAGTAGGCTAACCCAAGCTGGTTCCGACCTGCGGTACGCAATGTACCGCAGGCTATGGAACCTGTTGTAAAAACCAAGTAAACTAACCAACACCCGAAAAATCATGGACTATAAATTGAACGGCCGGGTTTATTATATCGGCGAAAAGACAATGTTTGGCAATGCTGAAAAAGTAGAAGTAGGCATCGCGCGAATGGATAACTGCCCTTACCCAAACCTCTTATTTGAGGTATGGGGCAGCGTCATTCCCAAATTGGACGGCATGCAAATTGGGTCTCAGGTCCTTGCAACATTTGAACTGCAAGGCAAGACCTACCAAGGTAAAGACGGCAACATGCGAAGCTATACGGTATTGAAAATTACCGATATTGAAGTTGTGCCTGAAAAAGGCATAGCAAACTTCGATGCGGGCGAACCTGTAATGAAGGCCAGCGCCACCAACTGAAAAAAACAACCAACCTGAAGTAAATGCCCCGTGAATTAACGGGGCTTTGCTTTAAACAACAGATTCAAGTATTCAAATGGGTAAAGGCGATAACAAGTTAGAGGGCGAAGTTGTATTCGGTCCATTTTGGCAGGTGGCACCGGACAATGAAATCAGTATTTATCACGAAGGATTGAACCGGTTCCTTGCTGAACGGGGCTTCTTCTACCTGAAGGCCGACGGCGCGAAGCGCCTTTGCCGCATGGAGGGTAAATTGGTTGAGGAATGCGATATAGCTGATGTGACAAGATGCGTCTATGATTTCATCAATAGCGCATCCGTTCCCGAAATACTTGCCTACACTGCCAAGAAGAAAGACCTGGTAAACAAATTTGTTCGCGGAATTGATAATTACATCAACTACCCTAAGCTGCGCCTGCTCCCCATAAAGGAATTAAAGTTCCACTGCGATAATAAAGAGGAATCGTTTTTCTACTTTAAGAACGGGGTTGTACGTGTAACAAAAGATGGTATTTCTACCGGTAACTATACAGGTTTAAATGACTACCTCTGGAAAAGAAAGATAAAACCGCACAGTTTTACATTGCTGGATAGTAATGCTGCTGCCGGCGAATTTGAAACCTTCTGTTACAGGGTATGCAACAAGGACGAAAAGCGTTTTGAAAGTTTGAAGACCATCGTCGGGTATTTGCTGCACAGGTACTGGCACGCATCAAACCCGGTCATACCCTGTTTCCTGGATGAGACTTCACTCGGTACAGATCAAGCAATGGGCGGCACAGGTAAAACTCTTATCTGCCAGGCCCTGCAATATGCACGCAACCTGGTGGATGTTGATGGTAAAAGTTTTGACCCCCATGGCAGCTTTGCCTTTCAACGTGTTAATATGGATTCTGAAATTTTGTTTGTTGACGACCTGGACCGTAAAACCTCTTTTGAAAGTTGGTTTAGTATTGCCAGCACCGGCATTGACGTTAATCAAAAGAATAAGCCCGCTTTCAGGATACCAAAGGAAAAGATGTTTAAGATAGTCATCACTTCCAACTTCCCCATACGCAGCATACCTGGACGCAGCACAGAGCGCCGCAAGGTGGAGTTTGAATGCAGCAGTTATTATGGTGAGGTAAAACCATCCGACGAATTTGGCCATGAGTTTTTTACCGATTGGGGTGATGATCAATTCAACAGTATGTTTAATTTCCTTGCTCGTTGCGTTCAAGCCTATCTGGATAAGGGCATTATCCGCTATAAGTCTGAAAACTACGAACTGCGTCAACTTGATAGCTATATTAACAAGGATGTAATGCAGTTCCTGAATGAGAAATTCTTCTCACGCGCAACGGATAAGTTCATTAAGAAAGACCTTTACCATGAGTTCCTGCAAAACTACCCGGGCCAGCGCCAGTATCATCCTTCTTCCAATGGGTTTATAATGAAGGTGCACATGTATTTAGATCACTTTAAAGTGCAGTACACAGAAATACCGGCCAATAAAAAAACGGTTATTGAAATACTGGATTGGGGCAATCTGCCGGATGCCGATGGTGATGCAGTTGCAACGGATAACCACAAGACACTTTCAGATACCCCGCATAACTACAGCGTGGTGAACACACCCGCCACCCATAGCAATGTGCCCGGCGGGCAAACCATGACCCTTGCTGAGGCTATGGGCGGCGGTAAAACCAATACGGATGCAAGCGGAACAACTCCTGAACCGCCTAAGTAGCGTACACTCCTTCTGTTTTGATACCGAAACGGCCGCTACTGAAACCGGTGATGCGCTGACCATACACAGCCTGCAACTGGTGGGCATAGCGTTCGCCTTTGCACCGGGTGACGCCTGCTACCTGCCTTTGCCGGAAGATTACGACGCCGCCTGCAAACTGCTCGCGCCTTTCAAAGCTGTATTTGAGAACACTGCTGTTACCAAGATAGGTCATAACCTAAAGTATGATGTAAATGTGCTGCGCCGCTATGGTATTATGGTGCAGGGCTTTTTATGGGATACGATGATAGGGCATTATTTGTATGACCCTGTTGCTAAGCATGGGCTAAAAGAACTCTCCCGTTCGCTGTTGGGATACCAGCAGATTGAAATAACCGAGTTGATAGGCACAGGCAGACACAAGCTATCCATGCGCGACCTGGACGTATCCGAAGTTGCACAATATGCCTGTGAAGATGCTGACCAGACCTTGCAGTTGAAAGATAAACTTGAACCCATGCTGCGGGAACGCGGCCTGGAAAAACTATTTTACGAAGTGGAATCTCCCCTGATATACGTGCTGGCGGATTTGGAATGGGTGGGCGTAAAAGTGGATAGCGATATTTTATATCAGCAATGCAGCAGCGCATTCGACAGAATGGATGTGCTGAGCGAGGAAATTAACCAGTTGGCCGGACACGGGTTTAACATATCATCCTCCGCCCAGCTACAGGAGGTGTTGTTCTTTGAATTGGGCATTGAACCTTTGGGCAGGACCAAAGGCGGGAACTACAGCGTGGGCAGAAAGACCTTGAAAAAGTTATTGAATAAACACGCCATCATACCGAAGATACTTGAGTACAAACAAATGGCTACCCTCGCAGCCACCTTCCTCGAATCGCTGCCGGATAAGATACACCCGGTAACAGGGCGTGTGCATACAGTCTTCCGCCAGGCGCGCACCGCCACCGGCAGGCTTAGCTCGGAGAAGCCTAACTTGCAGAACATACCCATGAAAACTGAGTTGGGGCGCCAGATACGGCGGGCATTTGTTCCCCGCGATAAGGACCATGTGATCATCGCTGCCGACTATTCGCAGATAGAGCTACGGTTGATGGCTGAGCTTAGCAGGGACAAAAACCTTGTTGATGCGTTCCTGAACGGGTTGGACATACACAAGGCGACGGCATCGAAAATATTCAACACACCCGTTGCCGACATAGGAGACAAGGACAGGAAAAGGAGCATTGCAAAGGGCATCAACTTCGGACTTAACTACGGGATGTCGGCAAAGGGGCTGGCGGAAAGTATATGGGACGCTACGGGCGAACAGATTGATGTGTCAGAGGCAACCGGCTATATGCACAGGTATTTCGACGAGTTCAGCGGCGTGGCCAAGTTCCACCATGACGCCTACGTCTTTGCCGTCATCAACGGGTATAGCAGGACCATGTTCGGCCGCAAGCGATACCTGGAGGATATAGATTCGGGGCTGCGGTTTAAACGCATGAAGGCGCGGCGGCTGGCCATCAACTCCCCTGTGCAGGGTTCGGCGGCGGATATAATAAAGATGGCTATGGTAAACATACACCGCGAGCTAAGGAACAGGGGGCTTCAGACCAGGATGGTGCTCACCGTGCATGATGAACTGGTATTTGATGCTCCCAGGCCGGAGCTTGATGTTGTGGTTCCCCTGATACGTGATACCATGCAAAACGTTGTTAAACTCTGCGTGCCACTTGATGTTAAGGTGGATGTTGGCAGCAACTGGCTGGAAGCGCATTGATTCGCTTCCTGCGGTTCGCTACCTGCACCAACCCGTAACGTGAGAACCTGTTATAACCCCGCCCTGGAACTTTTCACGGGTGGAACCCGCAACCACGGCGTGGTCCAGGCTGGCCGTGAAAAGTTTAAAAGATTTTTGCTGTTGGCAGGGGGTATGGTGTTCAGCATAGTCAGGGGAACCCAAGCAGGGGAAAATGGACAAGGGGGCTTTAAGCCCCCTTGTCCATTCTGGTTCAACGTAACCGGTTATTTGAAATCCACTTCCATGTAACGCTGCATAAACTCACTTACCTTGCAGGAGTATACCACTTTCCTTTCGTCTCCCTTCCGATCAATATAAACCATTGAACCATCTTCTTCATTCCGCTCGAGATAATCCGTGCTATGGACTGTTGGCTCGACTATCCGGCTGGCAAGGTGCGTTGCGGTCCCACCTTCTGAACCCGTGCATGTTATTACACATACCAGGGCGTCACCATACACTTGACTCTTAAAATCATTCAACACGTACTCGTATACCCCCCGCGATGCCTGCTCAAGTATCTTCTCATCGGTTATATTGGGTTCTTCCGCTAACTTGTAATGGAAATCGAGCGTGGGATAGTAATCTTTACGGAGTTCGATGCGCATAAACCTTTCTGCGAATTCCCTGACCTTGCATTTGTAGATTACGCGGTCTTGTTGCTGGTTCCCATATTCCAGCACCTCGTCACCATCTGAATTTATCTTAAGATGCAGGCGTTTGTCATATACTTTGGGTTCAACAATGATGGCATAGTAGCCAAACCACCCGTCTTCTCCTTCAGGTTCCTCCTCAGTTGTGATGCAGACAACCGCTTCAGGATAGATTATATCCTCTTCCTCGAAACTGATGTATGAATACACTTCTTCGCCTATCAGTTCAATAATTTCATCTTTGCTGATGGCGTCTTTCTTGGCCAGCTTGGTATCTTCTTCATTTAATACCTTGGTCAATTGTTCCTGTACGCTTTCCCTGTTTTTCATTTGGTTGATTGTTGTGTTTAGTTCAAGGGGAGCGTTACCATCAATATAATCGGCGCCAGCCACCTGCGGCTGTACCTATCACGCTTACATTATCAATGGTAATCGTGCCCCTCATAACCTATATGGGGACCCAGGCTGTTTGTTTCATCCATGCGCCGGATGTTGAAAAACTGTTGATAGATTCGCTCACGCCAGAGCTTGACAAACCTTGTGTGATACGTACCTTTGAATAAACATGTTGTGGTGACTACCGGCAAAAAATACTACCTGGTTGAGGGTGTCGCTTCTTTCGACCCCGATAGGAATGTGAAATCAAAGTTAAGGGTGGTTTCAGTACCTGATCATATTCCATTTGCGTATAAAGGGCTTATCGCTCATGAATCTATACGACACCTCAGGAAATATGAACCCAGGTGGCGTGAATTGAAACGCAAATCAGGGAAGGTTGCTGATAAAATATGCGAGGAGAGATTTATACTGGATATGCACAATTACATATCTACTCCAACTGACAGTAAGTTCGACAATTACTCCTTCGACCTTTTAGAACATACCATACATGGAGACTATGACAATGATTTTAATGGGCTGCACCTCATCTGTGATTTCAATAAGGACATAGTAAGTGTAGAGGAACTAAAACCTCCAGATAAGAATGGTGTATGGTTTGGGAAAGTGGTGTTGCATAATAAACGCAGGAATAAGAACTACACTAAAATTTCGAGCTTCTTTCCAAGGCATTGGACACCGGACCAATTCATGCTTGAAGCACATTCAGTAATAAATAATATTAAGATTGACCCGGCTATTGAAGAATATAAGTCAATAACTTCATCCGGCGTGCCGGTAACACTGATAATTAAGAATGGGAGGGCGAAAACCATCTATCCTGAATACCAGGAAGCCGTTTAATATGCCGGTTATTTTATACTCCCGTCTTTATCAAAGAATTTTATTTCTCCGGAAATAGTGTCTTTTAATATAGCCAACACACCTTCTGACCCATCAATCTTGATTTCCCGTGTTCCTACATTTATGTTGTAGCGATACTTTACCCCGTTGATTTTTATCTTACCAAAGGGTTCAAGTTTAAGATAGGCTCCAGGGAAATTATACGTATGTTCCATTCCGGTGGTGGCAACAGAAGCCGGTGGCACTTGCTGGTCCAGTATATGGAAATTTGAAATAACTTCTTCCTGCTCATTATAGATACAGATTTCATTGGCCATACCTTGCATTGTGTACTGATTGTTGTGCTTTGCCAATAGTTCCTTATTTTGCTCCAGCCAATCTTTGTCGAATATGGGAGTACGCTCAAGTATTTGGGGCACTATCATATTCATTTGTATGTTAATTGTCTTTATCCTGCCTTGCCAATCGTCGTCGGTTGGTTTCCTCAACTCCTTAAGGTTTATTCCGTATGTATTGGCGAATTCCTTTGCGCCATGCTGGTAACCTATTGTAGTAACCATTATACCATTCACACCCTTCAAATCAGATAGCACTCCATAGAAATCCCGTACATGGCCTATAGACACAGGCTTGTTATAGTTCTTGCATTCGATCGCCACCCTGTGCAACACGCCAGCCACGTTATATTCCCAATAAACATCTATCTGATGAGGCTGCTTTGATGTACCGGCGAGCTTTACATTATGCTGAACCTGTACTGTATCAATACCCTGAGCCTTTAAAAGAGCTTCGTATATCGCCTTAGTCAGTTTTTCGTATTCTGTATTCTCGTTCATTGCAATGAGCTTATTGAAGCCATCCGCAAAATTACAGGATAATGTTATAAACTCAAAGAAACTTTCCTGCTGTTGGATATATAATGTACAGAACATAGTTTCTATCAGAAGTGAATAGCTGAGAGAAAAATAAACATAGGCCCGTCGTTGGATTGACTTCTATTCACCTTGTGCTCCTCAAAGCATTGGTTGATCCTCGGCGGGCTCCTTATTTACTATGGACCCATTTATCAAAGTGAGCAAACCACTGATACAAAAGGTAGGATTAACCGCAGCTCTCTTACATGGGGACCTGCTCAACAAGCAACAATATTTCGCAAAACGATGTAAGCTCGACGCGGATAGTTTCTTTTTCAACTCCCATGAAAACATAGAAACAGATACTGGTATATCCAGGCGCCAACAGTATAGGGTTGTGAAAGAACTTGAAGGGGCTGGCCTCCTCTTTGTAAAAAGAATAAAGGGTGTTCCAAACTTCTATAAGGTTGTCGAACCGGATTCTGCCTGTGACGAAACGGCCCAGGCACCTGTGACAGAACGACACAACCCGCATGTGACGGAACGGCACAGGCTACCTGTGACAAAACGGCTCGCTAATAATAATAAAGTAAATAAGAACAACGAACTCGCTTCGCTCGTTCTTAATAATGAAAATAATCAAGATGTGGTTTCAGTAAAAACAGAACCCGGAACTGAATTGTCGGCAAGCCGACAGCACAGGTATAAACTGGACTACCTGCTTGCTGACTTCAACTGGCTTGCTACCTGCGTACAGGAGGAAAGAAACCCTTTTCTTGACGACAACATAAAGAACAACGGCGATGCACAGGACCTGTACAACCAGCTTGTAGCCTGTGTAGGTAGCGACAAGACACAGGTATACTACACGGGTGGCAGTATAACTGTAACCTGGATACAGGATATGTACAGGCAGAGGCGACAGAATCTAACAACACAAGAATAAACATGGGTAACGACAAGTATAATAACCTAAGCTGGGATGATATTTTACCAGGCAACAAGCAGCCGGTCCCGGTAGAAAAACCTGACAGCCAGCAACCGGTAGCCGGCATCACAGATGCTTTAAGGTACAAGCTCATGCACAAACTGCATTATATAAATGCAGGCGACCTTGCCTGTAACTACAACTGGATTGCACCGGAAGCGATAAAGGCTCTCTGGGTTGATTGTGGTTCGCCGGAAGTAAAGTCGGTAGGGGCGCTCACACACGGACAAGCATGGAACCTCCAGAGGGCCTGCTGGCTCGATAGTTTCAGGTACAGGTCGGAACCCTATATGCCCAAAGACATCTGGCTGCTGAATGACCTGGACAGGAAATACATTAGCTGGTGCCCCCAAATTTGGGATGCTATGAGTTACCGGCAGCGGTTACAATGGCTGGCCGATGTTGAAACGAAAAGACTGCGAGGCATTACACCGCACCTGATACTGACCGATATTACCGACCCATATAGCTCCTGGAAGGCCGAAAGTGAATACGATGATGACGGCGACCATGAAGGGGGCTATGACAAGGGTAACAACTCCATGTTCTACTAATGCAAAAACTACTGAAACCTGGTATAAACTGCTAAAAACGGATGCGGTTTTAGTATTTTTCGTTGAAGATAAAGTACAGTAAAGTTACAGGCTCTTTGCTACGGAACAGGGCCCCATTTGCTGGGTGTACGCCCGTAACAGGCTGAAATACAATCATTATTGTAAACACACAGATTGATAGAAGTCTGTAGTAACAAAACTTCTTTTTACTCGTATAGTTATAAAGGGTGGCTCTTTTCAGAAATAAAATCACACTTTTTAAACAAAAACTGTTTTTTCAAAAAAAACCACATATTTATTGGTATAAAAACAAATGACAATGATATATCAGAAACAAAACGAAGCACATTATTATATCTCTGAAGTAAGAGGCGAACTTTATTACGACCTATATGCTTTTCAGCAGATGGTAAGAACACCTGAGGCGGTTCAAGGAGCAATTAACTTTAATATTAACGCGCTGCAATTACGCCCACTTAGCGCTGACGAGCACACAATAGTTGAACTGGAACTGGATTTTCGTGGTAATAAAAGAAACGATGCCCTGGACCGGATAATAGAAGCAATGCAAAACTACTTTACGAGAATAGGCTTGGAAGCTGTATTAGAGGAGAACCCATTGCGCCTTAAAATAGGCAGGGTTCAGATTGGAGACCTGATGAATATTATAAACGATCGGGAGTTCCAAATGATTCGCAACGCCCAGCTATATGCCAATTGGAGAGTAGACACCTTGAACTAATCTAATGACTATGCAACAGAAAAACATACGGGTAAGACCGTGGAACAACCAGAACAAGCAAAACATCGCCAGAACATTGGCTCTGCTTTTAGATGGGAAGAATAAAATACCGGCGTATATACAGGCTCGCTTAGTAAAAGATTGCATCTGGACCACAACAGAGCATAACGATACCGGTTTGTCAAGAAAATATCTGGGGCAGCCATATTGGTCCGAAGGAGCACTGAACCAGGTTCGTGAGAATAGGAAAGCCGGCAAGAATATTTACGCTGACCTTAGGCATGAACATGCCGTACCAAAGGCGGAAATTATCAGGATGATTAACGCATTACCGGAAAAGAGCGATAAGAACATATACGATATACTCGATAAGTTTGGATACGCTGTGGTAGTTAATAAAACAGAAGATGCCGACATCAACCGTAAAGGGTACAGGTCCAAGATGCCAACTTCATTTACCGGTAAGAACCGTCATGATGTTTTTATGCGCTACTCGGATACAGGAATCACGCTGTTTGATGTACGGAAGCATATTGCAGATGTTACCGACCTTACTGAAACTAACATTCAACAAATCATATCAACAAAAAAAAGGAAAAACAATGGACTTTAAAGATGATGTCAAACAGGAAATCATACGTTACTTCAACAGTTGGGGTGTAACATATACTTTATCTACAGCCGCCAATAGTGAAAGGCAGGCTCTAATTGATTTCTTCAATATGAATTCCAAACTTATAGCCCCAAAACCCAGGGCCGTACACAAATCAGATACATTCCATAATAAACTAATTGGCTCCGGGCTCGACGCGGAGATACAACTGATTGAAGATGAAATTTTACGTGGTGATAATCTAAACCCACACCTGAGCAAACTTGTATTAAAGCCAAGTTACAATGACTCCCTCCTGAATTCCTGGTCTATTTATCATCTTCATATAAGCAATACAAAAGATAATCCTTCCGACAGGTTTTATAAGCGTTCAGGTAATTTGCTCTTTACAATGGTAACGCCGACCGACATTTACTTTATTGATATACGTCCGCATGGAGAAAATGAAGTGTTTGTAAAACAGGAATTTTTGGAAATCGTCGCAAGGAACTGGCCTCATTTGTTACACGAAGCACCTGGCGTAGTAGCCATTGACCGTACGCATTCGGATGCCGACGTGAAAGTGCTTAGAGGTATTAACGTGAATATTGGAATACATGAAATCAATGGAAAGTTTTACCACCCTCCGGGTTTAGGATTTGCAGGCAATGGAAGTAGCGCAATGGCAATTATGAGGACCAATAGCGTAGTTAAATGGATAAGGTCTATGGAGAAACACTTGGTGGAAAATTCTGAAATGGTGAAGCAGTCTATACTAAGAGCAACTGGCCAGAATATTGCAACCCCTGATTATAAATTGCAAATAATACCTCAGCCCCCAGGTTTTACAATAGCTGAAACAGTATCTGGGCTTAGAATGGAGGATATTGATCCCGGGTACAGACTCAGGCTTATGGTATGAAGGAAATAGCCATTTAAGGGCTATTGGAAAATAGTTTTTTATTTCCGACATTTACTTCTGTATTTTCAGATGCGCACTGAAGGTACACAGTACACAAACAATTAAATTTTATGTAATGGCAAAACAAACTGAAAAACAAAGACTCGACCAGAAGTCAACTGACAGGAATCCAACAAGCAAACCTCACAAGCAGGCGCTGGATAACAAATCAAGACAGTTGGATCCTAAACAACAGCCACTGAAGCCGAAGAAATAAGGCTCACAGACTACGACGTAATAATCGCGATGATGAAAGGGGCATTTAGTGCCCCTTTTATATTATCATTTTTATTAAATACTAATACCTTTTATGTTGTTCACATTACGATACTTTTCATTTCTCAGTTCAACGGCATATCCTGTAAGTTTATATCCCTTAGCATGGTCAGTTTCTTTAATAAAGGATAATTGTAATTTGGTTTCATGATTATGATTAAACGAGTGAATGATTGACGAAGTGGAACCATCAGTTTTTGTGTCTCCTTTATATTCGTTAACATTACCTTTGGTTCTATTTATGAAGCGCTCCCGCATGAATGAAAGCTGCTGAACCTGGTATTCAGTAGTTTTATTGCTGAAATAAATATTCTCATCGCAATTTAAAGATTGCAATAAATTCAGGCTGTTAATATCATTACTATTGGATGTTACAACTGCATTTTGTTTCTTAAATCCGATTTTGTACACCCTGCTGTCGTAGAACATTATTGCTAAAGATGGTGAAATAGGATAGAACACTTGTAGTCCTTTAGTTGCGAGCCCTGCCCATCCACCAGGGAATTTTCTTTTTTCCAGGAACTGATTATAACGAACTATGGGATGATCCGAAGTTATAAATGGAACGTCGCTCTCATTAACCAATAACTTACATTTCAAATCTTGGGCTACTTCAATAGTGTCGATCAGGGTTTGCAAGTTCATGTGCACCGGGTCACTCATCTCAAACCTATAGCTATCCATATCATGATCTTTTACCCTTGGGTCATCCTTAAAGATGGCCTTTATCGTTAAATCAAGCATTTCATTAGCTTCCTTCGCTGCGTTCTTTGTTCTGCTTGCCTGAAGAAAAGTGAATAAAAATAAGGTTGAATAATCTTCGGACCCAACCCTGGGAAGCTCCATGTTATCTACTACTTGCTTTAGTAATATCTTGGTGTGGTTTTCAATTTTACTAAACCCCTCTTCAATTTTACCGTCCTTACCATAAAAGAAATTTTCATAAGCCTGATTATTTATACCGGCTTCTTTGACCAACTTCTTCGATTTGAAATTATATAGACCAATGTGGGTATTACCGTCATTATTACTAAACAGCTTGAGGTAAAATTTAGGAACATAATGCTGTTTTTTATTTTCAGGCATGGTTATTTATATTATAACTAATTCTTAGCTGGCAAGCTCACCGGTATTCCTTTCGTGCATGGATATTAACCAATAGTAACATGGAAGTCATTTATAGGGTTTGTCATAACGCCTCCAAGTTCTATAGTTTTCTTTTGAACTACTTCCAACAAATAATACACAAAGAATGCGCACGTACATGCTACATCATTAAAATTATTATCGTTCAAATAAACATTACTGTTTAAGGGGAAGTTTAAAACAGCATTCGTTCTGACGATTTCAAGCCCTGTGGCTTGTACACCGGCTTTTCTCCTATCCCAATTCATTTCTGTTTTTTGACCTTCTAACTCACTGTACGTCTTGTATTGAAAATACATAAGTTTCAAGACCTTATTTGCTTCATCGTTAATATCCTTGTCTTTAACTATACCACTCCTATGAACCAGGCAATTTCTGACACAATTGATTGAAATGAGTTCATTCTTAAATAGCAATGCAACTTCCAACTCTTTTTCTATTTCATTGAGTAGATTAGGGAAGAACATCTTCATAGCCGTATCGTTTATCTTCGTTATCTCTTCCATTATTTGCACATCCGTTTTATCTCTTTTTAACTTTGTGCTTACGCTCAACCTACTTATTTTGAGAAGTCGATAGGCTTCAATCAATGATTCCGTAAGCCCAATAATAAATTCCTCAAATGCTTTCTTGTATAACCACAGTAGCGTTTCTGCCTTGGTCGGCTTTGTATTGTTTGGGTCAGAGGGGTCTATAATTACAATTGGTAAGGTATCTGTCTCTAACGGAGGTATAAAATCGGGGTTATAATTATCTACTGCATGGTAAATATGTTTCGTGGCATTTATAGTTTGCGTAAGTTGCCTTAGGAATTTGTTTGACACTTCAGCAATATGAAATTCAACGTCAATGCGTGGTTGTTCCGAATCCATTTGAGTACACTGCAATTTATTAGTGTTAACAAATATAATCAATGTAATCCTTTTTTCTAATTCTCTCCTGTAGCTATAGGCCCATATTTCATCATTTAACTTGGAACAGTACAGCCCGCTTCACTTTTATCGCAGTATTTTCACTTACATTATAGAACCGGCAGGCTTTCCGTATCGACAGGCCGTTTTTAAGGTCTTTTGCCAGTTGAGGGTATTTCTTGATTATGCCTTCACGGTCCAGAGCGCTGCCCACTTTCCGACCAATATGCTTGCCCTTTGCTCTTGCACTTATCAGACCTGATCGTATGCGTTCAGATAACACTCTTTTTTCTTCCTGTGCCATTTCTGAATATATGGCCAGTATGATATTTGTGGCAAACGATTCCTTACCGTCTGCGCTAAGGCTCTCCAAGCCCAGACTCTTGAATATTATACTAACGCCTCGGTCGTGTAAATAGCTTATCGTGTTCTTTATATCACGTGCATTCCTACCGATGCGTGATACTTCCGTAACCAGCACCTTGTCTATTTGCTTCCTGCCCACAGCCTCAAATAACTCTTTTATATCGGGCCTGTCATTACCAGTCTTTGTTCCCGAAATTTTACTTGCAATAGTTTTTACTATGGTATATCCCTGCTGCTTGCAGTAGGTATTTAGCTCCAATACCTGGCGGTCGTAATCTTGCTGTAGAGTTGAAACCCTGACCAGTAGGCACACTCTATTCTTTTTTTTAATCATGGTGCTTTAAAATAAACTACAGTTTTGTGCTGGGCGCCTTTTACTTCCAGTGCCGCTTGCCATTCTTGTTTCCACAGCCACTGTTTTGACAGGGGTTGTTTTGAGGCGCTGCTTTACGTGAATTTAGCCAAAATCCGCTTCTGGTAAGCCAATGCAGATATATAAGATAAAAACATGCAGCATGGGGAGGATATCTAAATACACGGACTTTTACAGCGACCGTATCTTTGATGACGAAGAGACTGAAAAAGAAACTAAAAAAAAATTTGAGTTCACTGGCCCATTGAAACTGGATGATGTGCCTGCTCACCAAATTAAGAAGATGGACCTTCTGCATAGCCTGATGCAGCAGTGGGATATTGAGAATCACAATATGGTTGCCTATTTAATGAGATTTATATTCAAGGCTTATACGCCTGATAGCCCCGATGAGCAAGACTTTGCTGATGCAATCGTAAAACTGAAGGCCATTCGCAAGCGTGCTATACAAAGACAAGAAAACAATGAATCTGCCGCATAAAGATGGTTAATACATGATAAGAAGCTGGTTCGATTATTCTTGCACCAGATTGATATTTTTGATATTCAAATTAAACTTAAATGCCTTTGGTTCGGTTTCAGAAAAATCATGGAATGAAAATTTAAACTCCGGGTTACTGAAATGTTTAAAGAAGTTCCAATAAAACTGAAACTCATCATCTTCAACAAATGATCTATCGTCTTTACTGCAAAATGGTATTATAAACACAAACCCTATATGGATATACTGGAAATGGCATACCATATAAGGTAGTCTAAGATTGTCGTTTTTTCTCTGGTATAAGAAGAATACCGGATGCGATGTGTAAAAATCATAATCCGCAAGTATAGCTACCCTCGGTAACTTGCCTACTACAGGCTTATCACCATTGATCCACTTTATTGTTTCGGTAAAGTTTGTAAGTTGTTCGGTATCCACTAAACTCATGGCGTATTTAACCAATGTCTTATAAATATTCTGACGAATAATTTTGTGGGTAAACTCCAATGGAAAGACGGCTTCTTTTGTCGCCTGATTTATATTGCCTTCCGTGCCAAGATATTTGAATAGTGGCTTCACACCATTATTTGTAAGCTCGAAATTTTTCTCTTTAATAACGGGTATCCCATCTTTCCCTTTAATCCCGTGAAGAGTACCCATGTGTCTGATCATTGTTATTAAATCCACTTCTATACCAGTTCCGAACATCTCGTTACAAGTATCACACTCCTCGTTTAATACAAGGGACTTATTACCTAATGCTTCTGATATGGCGTGCGCTCTCCCCTTAAAAGTAGTTTCGGGTTGCTTCTTGCCGCAAAACCGGCAAACCCGTTTGCTTTTATCGGGCTCCCCTATAGATTTCTTCGTCAGTTCATCAAATTGAGTGAAATCGTATGTCTCAAACAATGTTTTGAAGGTATCGTTAAAGATTTCTATCTGCTCCTTGTAGCTTCTGCCGTTTTTACTTGAGGATAAATAAACAACAGCCTGCTGACATATTAAATCGTTAATATCCGTGCCAGGCAAAAAGCAAAACTCTTCTCCATCTGATAAGCGCTTGAAAAAAAGATTATATTGATTCAGGGCTTGCAGTTGGTGTTTGTATTTATCCACGAAGGCAGCCACATTTCGCCTTAGCTCCTCAGTATTCCTATGAACTACTTTAACGGTTACTTTATCTGGCAATGTAACTTCTGACTTTGAAAATATTGAAACGAACTCTTTTATCACAGATTCATTACTTTCAAACTCAAAATTCATTGTTCCACCAAGAGCAATAAATGAAAACTTAATTTTATTCATGGGCCAGCCTATCATAGTTAAAGTCCCTAATTTAACTATAATGACTTAGAAATACAAGTATTTGATTAGACCATTCCTGCA
Source organism: Bacteroidia bacterium (assembly GCA_052325425.1). Lineage (GTDB taxonomy): Bacteria > Bacteroidota > Bacteroidia > JABEUT01 > JABEUT01 > JABEUT01. The sequence goes on from JBKQUY010000106.1 coordinate 37,445, forward strand.
ATAAAAGTCGTGTGAACTCCAGAAACAATTTATGAAATAGCCGGTGCGGGATTCTAAAAAGACGAGGCAGCATAATCAGTTGCTCAAGGTAGTGTGCGAATAATTTCCGAACCTGCCAATAGCCCTTGTCATTTCCTTAGTGTATGCCAAGTCCTTGTTCACCATCTTTTCGCTCCTGCTTATAAAGGCGTGTTCCATAAATACCGGCACCCTTGAGGTGGGGTAAGGTACATCAAGCAGAAGCCAGCCATAAAGGTTCTCTAATTTATCCCGTATCGCTTTCTTTCGCCTTATCACCAGGTACATCGCAACTGTTATACTACTTGTAGTAGTCAGCAACAGTGTTTGTATAATAAGGGTTGATGTGAAAAAAAACGTGATTAGCGGCAAGGAAATTATTACTGCCAGCGTAGTCAGTACATGCCGGGTCATAAGTAATTCGCGATACCATAAGTCAATCCTGCTGATTACTTCCTCTTTGCCCACTTCGGGGTAGCTTAGACATATTGCCAGCAACTCATCAAACTCCATGTTACCTTTTTTGCGCCAGTCTCTTGGCGGAAGGAACACTCTTAATATCCCTTCGTGTTCTTTATTCTTCATGTGTAATAGATTTTGTTCTGTTAATTCTCCACGCTTTGTACACGCACTTGTGCCAGTATGTGTGTTCATCCAGCAATACCCCGTCCATCACGGCTGCAACATGCTTTGCTACCTTAATAATATATGTGCCGTTGCCGTATCGCTCCACAAACATGGCTACATTCATCCTGGGCTCGCCTTTAACGGCGGGGAATGACAGGCTTTCTACCGTGCAGTTGAATAAGCCTGCCTGTTTATGTTTATCCAGGTGCTTGCCGAGTTGAAACCTGCGGTGTGACCTTCTGCCATGCTGTGCAAGATGGTCGTATGCTGTATCGTAATCCAGCCCGAATGCCAGAGCCATTGCTCTTACCGTGCAGTCATCTTTTTGCTTCGGCCGTTTGCTGCTATTCCTGCCGGCGTCTGTATACCGATAGTGCTTGGTTGTTAAATCCATACTACTGTTATTCATGTGTAAGCGTTTTACATTGTTGATTTGCAAATAGAAAAGGGCGCAACATCACTGTGCGCCCTTCCTGCGATTGCTATTTGACTTACGCAACCTTCCACTTATAGCCCAACTGTTTGAATATGGCCAGCAGGGGCTTCATATTGGAAGCTGTCCATTGTGAGCAGCAGCATACCTTCTTATTATCACTGGTACGGAAGATACAATCTTCAGCCAGAAGGAATCTGTCTTTCCCATTCTTTGAGAAGCTCTTAGCCACAGAAATTTCCGAAACGGTTCCGAACCTTGGCTGAATGGTATTATCCGGGTTGAATAGCTCCTGCAACTTGGCCAGGCTCAATTTCTTCGCCTCACAGTGCTTCCGTATAACGAGCAATACGAAACGACCTTTTGGCAATGGGTCCTTAGTTCCTTCAAGGATAAATTTGTCATTATTTCTACCGCTTGGTGTAGGGTCGCCTAAATCCGCATCCTTTTCGGTTGCTTTCTTTTCTGCTTTAGCGGGTTGAGTTTTCACTTCCGCAACGGGTGTTTCTTTCTTTTTGCTTACAACGCAGTAGGTCCCGTCGTCGGGGTGGGCTTCCACAAGTTTATCATTCTGAAGCTGCTTTAGCGCGCCATTTGTTATTATGTGGCTCAGTTTTAAACTTTTCATTAGTTGGTCCATTGTACTGTTGGGGTTCTCTTTTAGAAAGCCCAATACCTTGTCCTTGATTTTGTTGTCTTTCATAATTGTTGTTTTAAGTTAGTATTCAGAAGTGCCTGAAACCAGCTACCACAGCGTGTTTCATCACTATGCGAAGATGCGGGATATCCTGACCCGTTTGGCGGAAAACCCTTGCCAGGAGCGGGATTTATTCCCTATGGAAACCAGCTCGTTATGGAAACTTGCCAGAAACGGGCTTCCGTAAAGGCTTTCCGGGTTGTTAAAAGGGCTTCCATATTATATATGAACGTGCGCGCACACGTAGGAAAGCAGAAACCGGCCTTCCACAGGGATATATAACATAAAGCAATTTCCATGAAACGATTAGATTATTTTAGGGCATACGAAGCTGGTAATACAAGCGGTAAAGCCGTTCATCCTGATGAACAGGATAACATGGAGCCTGCACAGAATGGTTTCGGTGGCATTTCGCCGGATGGCTTTATCAGCTTATTTGAACAGGATGTTGAACCAAGTGAAGGGGGCTCGGTAGATATAGAGGGCGCGCATTTTACCATGTGTTCTACCAAGCTGGGGCTTTGGAATTTGCAGTCGTTACATTGCAACCTACTTGGTCTTTACGACCCATTCGCAAATCCTTTGTACAGCAAATATTTAAGGACCTTACCTAAGGAGATAATAAGCATGATGCGGGAACGTTTTGAGTTTTACAACATTGGTCCAGGGCCGAACGGGCCTTTGTTGATTGGTATAAACGATACGATTAGAATACTTCAGGCGCGTATGGGCAATCCCGATAATCCTCTTTACTATATTGTATATCCCGGTGGCGGCACAGATGGCAGCGACATTGAAATGACCACAAGTTTCGATAATACCATGCGTGCCCAGAGCACGGTAGATAGAGTTCAATTCTATATCGGTAAAAAAATATATGGTTTCTTGCGCGATAAGTTCAGGAACTTCACACACCAGCAATAATAAAGATGGAAAGAGATGTACATTTCCGCCCAAGCCCTGGAAAACCAAATTGGGTCATAGACATTAAGCATGAGGGGCTCCGCATTGCCGGTGTGGGTAACCCGCTTGTTGATAAAGAATATTGCCGCATATTGAATGGAAAACTCCGGCTTGGAGAATTGATAGAACTGGAAGATATATTTACCAGGCAGGAATACAAGGTTGCAAAACCTATCATGATGATACTGGAACCTGACAGGGTATTTGTTTTGAAACCTTCTTATGCCGCAAGGCAGGAAACCACTGGAATGATATTACAGCACCTGGTCGACAGGGCAGAGGCTGGCTTAATTGGTAATTATTCGGAGAGCGAATGACGGTTTAGTTTTCCTGAATGAAGAAGGACAGGCCTGTACCTGTCCTTCGCTTTTGATAGGCAACTACTCGATGACAAACTTGCCGCTGCCCTGGCTCACCCCATCCCCGCTTACTATGCGATACAAATAAATACCCGCCGGCTGAGTATTCAGATTGATATTATTATTGCCTTCTTTCAATGTACAGATAAATATTTCCTGACCAGTAATATTGTAGATTCTTATTTCGCTCCTTGTGAGTGTATTATTTGCTAAGAGATTGAATATACCATGATTGGGGTTAGGATAAACTAATGAGCTATTTTTTGTCTCTATATTATTTACGCTTGTAGGCACATTAAAGAACCCCGTTATATTGTTGACCGTATCACTGTTAACTATCTTGAATGTACCACCAGCGTAAATATTGCCTTCATACGAGGCCAGGGCATACACGGTGTTGCCGGTGATTTGTTTCATCGCACCCGTAGCGACCCAGGCTGTTCCATTCCATTCATCTACCAAGCTGCCGCCGTCACCTGCGCACGAGCTACCTGCTGCGTATAGGTTACCACCATAGGTGAGCATGGCATAACATAATCCATTTGTTCCGTAGGCTGTTGACCATGTACCCGATTTCCATTGACCATAACCCGATGGCCAGAACGCAGCTACCGTGCTGCTGTTATAGAAGGCCAGAGCGCAACAATATTCACTGGTATAGTTATCTATTGATGTCCAACTTGTACCGCTCCACTCATCAACACTGTAGCCGTAAGAACCTGAAATATTATAGTTGCTACCGATAAATAAATTAGTTCCATCGGTTACCATGTGATTACAGTATGGTTGCGCATAAACATTGGAACTTATCGTGCCCCCTGTGTTTGACCATGATGTACCATTCCATTCGTCAACGTCACTACCCGTATAGGCATAAAGGTTGCTGCCCATCACTACCAAAGCATACACAGTAGTGCTGCTTCCTATAATACCTGGAAGCACCGACCAAGTAGTGCCGTTCCATTCTTCTACTGATTTTCCACCGGCATAGAGATGCCCGTTCCACATTATGAGGGCATATACGTCACTTGACAACCCGTTGCCAATTGCCGACCACGAGGTACCGTTCCATTGTGCCACATATTTAGCAGGTTGTCCACCCGCTGAATCGAAAGTGCCGCCTGCGTATAATACAGAGTCGAATGTGCAAAGTGCATACACTATACCGTTCACTCCTTTGCCCAACTGATTCCATGTCTGACCGATACTGAGGCTGCACGATAGTACGGCAACCAGCAATGAGAACATGTATTTCTTTTTCATGATATGTATGTTTAGATATTCAAATATAGTCAAAATCGCCATATATGGCGAGACAGGTTCTCACAGTAAGGTGACATTTGGAATATGGCTAAGAAAAATCCTACCTGTGTTAAAATTGGTAACCACCTGCGTAAAAGGGTGCGGGAGAAATATAGGAGCAATGTAGAATTTGCCAATGTTAGTAATGTTGCGGAGAGTACGGTTCGCAGAATCCTTGCCGGTGAACAAAATATCACTATCAAAGTACTTCAACAGATTTGTGAGGCCCTTGATATAAAAGTATCTGATTTGTTTAAGGAAATTGGGGAGTAATCAATCCTCGCTGGAATTACTACCCTGTTCATTACTTTTCTTCATAGATTCTTAGGTATTACTTCAAGTTCGATTACATCACATCCGTCCACCGCGCCAGGTATATCGCTGTTGTAGCACCGAAATACATCTTCAATTCTGTACCACTTGTATTTCTTAAACCCATGGGTGCTGTAACGCTCCACATCAGGCATTATCTTCTTAAGTTGCTCCACCAGGTCGTCATGATCCACCAGCCAGTGGTCGGAAATGGATGATGGCCTGAAATTGACATAAACCGTTACCATTATTCCAGATTTAATTTGGTTTGAGTTACTGTTATTACATTGGGTTGCTGTACAGGTGGCCGGTCCTTATCTGCTTTTTGCAAGCGGTTATTATAAATGACACCTTCATTGGGTGGCAGCTTGATTATTACCGGAACACGTAGATGTAGATGTTGCAGGTGTTTTATGGAATATCCGCCCCAATGCTCGGTGGTCAGGGAATTTTGGTGTGCCACTTCTCCCTGCAATCCGTTCAGACATAGGTTTATTGCACATACCTTCACGCACCTGGCATCTATATCCCCACCTGTAAAGTAGTTATCACGCGATACTTTGGCCGCAGCAAGCAACATTCTCCCTGAGCCGCACGCCGGATCATGTATCGTTTTACCAATAGTGTTTTTATCTATTGTTATCTGGGACATGAAGTCACAGATGTGCTGCGGGGAGAAAAATTGTTGCAGATTTTTATTGCTGATGTATTGCTGGTAAAACTCGCCCAGGCAATCTACCAGGCCTTCGCCACCATTATCCATGACAATTAGCATCTCGGCCATCAGTTCGCAGAACATATCTATTTCATCACGTTTGTAACGTTTGACGATGGCAAGGTATTCTTCTTCATACCGGCCTGCACCCAATGTACATATTACCATATCCAAGAAATCGGTGAATACAGCTTCCTGGGATTTGTGTCGTGCTATCCTGTTGAATGCAACCGTAAATTTTACAATGTCTGTCATAGCTCGCTCCCCTTCTATGTTGGCGCCTTTGTTTTGACCGGCGAAGTAGCTACGTTTCTTTGAAAGGAAAAAACATATTCAGTATCTTAGTATTACATAAATGGAGGTATGTGGATCAATGTCATTGATAAGTTATACGTGAAACTGGACTCCCTTGTAAAAGTTGAGTGGCGGAAATACTATCCCGTGCTTGTGGTGCACGAAAGGTTTGAGAAGTACGTAAAGTGGGGCGCAAGAATTATGGCGCTCATTGGAATTGGCATGAGTGTTGTTACCATAGATAAGTGGTATTATAGTTTGGGGCTTGCTATTCTCATTGCCTTGGTCGAACAATTCCTTGAAAAGGCGTTGTTTGAATATACATCCCTGGTGTTCCGCCCATTGCCGGAGTTTTACCTTGACAGAACACAATGGTTGACCAACGGCTTTCTTATACCAATGGAGCAACGCAAACATCCAGGTGATCTTGCATATATGGGGCCGGCATATAAAGACAAGGATTTCGCCATAAAACTATTCTCATACCTGCAAACATGGTGTGGTGGCAATGTAGATAAGGATAATCATGTTATATTATCATTTGTAATTGAGCCCGACGAACGTTACTCTACCTACATTTATTCGGGTACATCGGGAAAAGAAATAGAAGAACTGTTTATACGTGATGCGGAGAGAAAGAAATTTGAAAAGTATGGGAAGCGCCAACAGAAGTACGTTGTACAACATGTCTTCTGGCATACATTCGAGTTCAAAGATGGGTATCTGATAAAAAGGTTCCTTGAATTTCAACAACAGAATGAACCATTTTACCTTACCCCTTCTGTTGTTAAAACGGCGGGGGAGATGCCTGAGTATTTGTTTGATTACAGTATATTAAAATACCATTATAAACTTCGCAAAAGAGGGGAGCTTACAGAACACGATATTGAATATCACATGAAGCCGGTTGAACCCGTAGCAGTTTAAAGAGGTTAGTGTTTTATTTTACCACAATTGTGGCGAACACTTATTTTGAAACCACACAAATACCAAGCACAAACAAATCAAATATTCCATTACCCACATACATTTGTATATCATTCCCTAACGGGACCGAAATTCCATCCATACCGGCATACTCGCCGTTATCGTGATACGCGCTGGCACCATTCCAGGCAATTTTGTTGTTACTGTGATAAGCAGTCGTACCGTTCCAGGCTAACTTACCGTTCTCGTGATAAGCGGCAGTACCATTCCAGGCTACCCTATTATTATCATGATATGCGATGGAACCATTCCAGGCTAACTTCTTGTTCTTGTGATATATCAAAGCCACTATATGAGGTTTATCAAGCTAAAGTAATAAAATCATCAGAAGTATTCCTTAGTTATACGCGGATACTCGCGCCTCTAACCCGGCAAAACAATAAAATCTTCCTGAGAGAAAAAAATTAGCTGTACAAAATTTAATAAAAGTTGTTGCTCCTTTTTTTGCTTCTGTGCAGTCGTTACTTTAGCTTCGTCAAACACATTAAAGACGGGTTGATTGTGGCCCGAAGCGTATATGATAGTTGAACCGATGAAAGGACAGAAGGTAGTTATGAATGGCTCCGAACAGGTGTACAAGTTCGTGTGGAGCCTGATAGCCGCTATGCAGCCTTTCGACCGGGATAAGGAGCACCTGTTCGTTATCGGTCTCAATAGGATGCACCGTGTGAAGTATGTTGACCACGTATCTATGGGAAGCATGCACGGTATGATGGTTGGCCCAAGAGAGATATTCCGCAACGCCATTCACTTGGGGGCTTCGAGTATAATATTATGTCATAACCATCCATCGGCTGACGTCC
>JBKQUY010000107.1:0-66410 GCA_052325425.1 Bacteroidia bacterium
CTTTTGAGTACCATAGATGCAGCTCCTTTTCAAATTCCTCCCACGAAATCCCGCCATTGCTTTCTTTCCACTTTTTCATTATATTTTGGGCGGGTTGCGGCCTTGGGCCCCAGGAACTTACAACATCCATAGACTCTTTATTGATAAATAACAGCCTGGGAATTGATTTGGCATTATAATCTTTCACCACTTCAGGATTAACGTCCCTTAATATTGTTTTCAATTCAATTTTACCGCCGCTTGCATTAGCAATCTTATTAATTACAGGTATTATTTGAGCAGAATCGCCGCACCATGCTTCGGCAACTACTAACCAAATAAGTGGTTTATCAATTGCCTGTAATTGGTGAATCGTTTCCACAGGTAAGTGAATAGTTTTATCCAGGCGATTCATTCTTTGGATATTCATTTTAGTAAATTCAACTAATTGCTCATTCTGGTTATTACCCGTTGTCTTGCCCTGTCTTATTAATTTATCTGCAAGGTTTCTGTATTCAGCATAAGTCATACCCTGGCTTAAAATATCTTTCATATTCATATATCATTATTTATAAGTGTTGCCCATAACGAGGTTTTCAAAACTTTATGCAAAATTACTTCCGGTTAATACCATAGTCAGGTACATTTGTTACACTATGTATTTATTTAAACAGAAATTCCATCTTATCCAACAAATGTTCCAATTTACTATCATTTTAATGTAGAAATTTGCGGTTAAAATGAAAAGCTTAGTTATAAAATACAAGTTAGAATTAGTCGGCATGCTGCTTGGAATAATTGCCGGATGGTGCTATTGGAGATTTGCAGGTTGTTCCACTGGTACCTGTCCAATTACATCAAGCCCTATAAACAGTTCATTATATGGAGCATTAATGGGTGCGCTTTTTCTAAATCTGTTTAAAAAGAATAATAAATCATGACTTTTTCAGAAATAATTAATTCAGATAAGCCAGTATTGGTTGATTTTTCGGCTGAATGGTGCGGCCCATGCAAAATGATGGCCCCGATACTTGAACAACTTAAAAAGATGCTCGGCGATAAAACCACCATTATAAAAGTTGATGTGGACAAAAATCCTTCCGCTGCAAACGCCTACAAGGTACAAAGTGTCCCAACTTTGATTATCTTTAAAAAAGGAGAAATAAAATGGCGCCGGTCAGGAGTAGTGCCTGCTGATTATTTAAAGCAGATACTCGAACAGAACAGTTAAAAAAACCACACCATCTGACAGCATTAATACTTTCTCCGTCTGAATTCGGCACAGAGGACTGCCGTTGCCACGGCTGCATTGAGTGATTCAGGTCCCTGGTTCTGGGCATAGGAAGGAATTGTCAACGGGTTGGTAATGCACCGGGCTACTCTTTCTGATATGCCATTGGCTTCGTTACCTATAACCAGTATTCCATTACCGGTAAGAGTTTCTTCATACACATTTTTACTGTGAAGCATAGCGCCATAAATTGGCATGCCCTCGTTTTTATATTTAGACAGTATTTCTCCTAAATCAACATACTGCAAATCAACTCTTGCAATTGAGCCCATCGTAGCCTGAACTGTTTTGGGATTATAGGCTTCAACGCTTTCAGAAGAGCAAAAAACATGATTTATTCCGAACCAATCGGCAATGCGGATAATGTTACCCAGGTTGCCCGGGTCGCGGATATCATCAAGAGCGATAGCCAGGGCGTTTTTTAAATCAGGCAGTGGCCCGGTAATGGCCGGCACGCGGCACAGGGCTATAATAGCTTGCGGGGTAGTTAGCGCGCTGACCAGTTCAAGCTCATCTTCGGTAATATCAATATGGTTTAGGGAACCATTGTAACGGGGAGTGGCATAAACGTGTTCAATCTTTATGGATGAAGAGGCAATTTCTTCGACAAGTTTTTTACCTTCTGCAATGAACATGCCGGTTTCCTCTCTGAACTTTTTATTATGTAGTGATTTTATAAGTTTTATTTGAGCCTTCGATAACATTTATTGAGATTCATTGGTTGTAAAACTGCCCAAAGAATAAAATCCGCCCAAAACACCTATATATTTTCCCTGCATCGGTATGCCATAATCGTTTATCTCGAATATGTAAGTAGAGAAAAATATATAGTCAGCAGTTTTCCTGTACACTAAATTGTTTTCCAAATCTTTTTCAGAAAACTTATGTTTTGATAACTGGGTTATGGCAAAGGCTTTGAACTGTTCCTGCTTAGGGTTAGTTAAAAACATAACTATAAGCATTACAAAGATTGCAATTATCGGCCAATATTTCTTAAGTTTCATTCAGATGCTTTAATCATTGCATTACGTACACTGCCATATTTCAATAAAATATTCTTTGCTTTTGCTTCGCTAATATGCAATTCTTTTTCCAACATGCGCGTGCCTCTTTGTACCAGCTTATTATTGCTGAGCTGCATATCTACCATTTTATTGCCTTTTATGCGACCAAGGCCAATCATAACGGAGGTAGATATCATGTTAAGCGTCAATTTCTGTGCCGTGCCGCATTTCATACGGGTACTGCCGGTAACAAACTCAGGGCCTACTTTAACAACAATTGGGTATCTGGCAGCTTTGGCAATGGGAGAACCCGGATTAGACGTAATACATCCTGTAATAATTCCATGTTTGTTGCATTGCCCAAGCGCTCCAGCCACATAAGGAGTTGTTCCAGATGCAGCTATGCCTATTACCACATCCCCGCTATTAATTTTATGCTTCTTTAAATCCTTCCAACCCTGCATGGTATCATCTTCGGCAAACTCAACGGCTTTGCGTATAGCCGCATCGCCTCCTGCAATAAGTCCTATAACCATACCCTGCGGCACCCCAAATGTAGGAGGGCATTCCGACGCGTCAACAATGCCAAGCCGCCCGCTGGTACCCGCGCCGATATAAAATAGCCTTCCACCTTTTTTCATAGCAGGCACAATTGCTTTTACCAATTTCTCAATAGATGGTATAGCTTTTTCTACTGCGCCGGGAACAGTTTTATCTTCCCTGTTTATATTCCTGAGAATTTCATTAAGGGGCATCGTCTCCAAATGATTATAATGTGAAGAAGTTTCAGTAAGGGGTAAGAGCGTTTTCTTCATGGTTTTAATGCAACGGAGGCGGATTAATCTTATCTCTTACAACAAAAGCTCCGGGGTAATCCCTTTTTATCTTATTAAGCGCGCTGGCTGCTTCAAGTTTTGTCCTGAAATCACCCACACAGACTTTAAAGTAAGGCTGCTGGTAAGAAAGGTAAGATGGAAATGAAGGATATTTAGACATGATATCGCTCTTCGCTGAGTTGGCTCCGGTCCTATCGGTACCAAAATGAACCTGTATCCTGAACCCGGGAAAAGTACCATGTGATAATTGCTCATATTGCTGTACCTTTTGAATGGTATTGCTAACCGACGGGCTTGCTACAATCCTTATGTTTGTATCAGACTTTACAACCGGTGAAGGCTTAACAGTATCACCCCATGATTGCGCTTTGCATAAACATGCAAGGCAAATAAACGCTATCAGAAATATCCTACTTATCATTTTGATTATCAGTATTTTTTCTGCTACCACTTAAACCTAAAAACCATACCATAATCCATACCATTAAAAATGGAAGGGTAATGTATGCCGGAATATTAAAAAAACTCAGAAATAGTGAAACAACCAAGGTTGCAAGGAATCCTATAATAGCTATTTGCTGAGCCCTATTACGTATTAATCTGAATGACATTTGCATTGTTTGTGCAAATATAATAGTAATAAAGGAGAGAAAGAATATTGATGCTCTTGATTTATATTGACAATCAGTTTGATAAAACTTTAAACTCTGTTCTGCGGTTAAGCTGCCTGCCTTCATCTGTATCATTACTTGCAATAGGGTTTTCTTTACCATACCCTTTTGCAACCAGCCTGTTCTTATCTACACCTTTGTTTATAAGATAATCAACTACCGACTGCGCACGTGCCTGCGATAACTTGTCGTTATATACGTCGCTCCCTTTACTATCCGTATAGCTCGATATTTCAACCTTCAGGGCCGGGTTATCATTCATAAGTTTTATCATTTTATCCAATTCAGCAGTGGATTCATCTTTTAGAGTAGCCTTATCAAAGTCGTAGAATATATTATTAAGCACTATATTCTTTCCTACTTCCAGCTTCTTCAGTTTTATTATTTTCTCCACTTCCTGGTAGGCTGCCGTATCGGGAAGATTAAAATTCTCCGAATAAAATAAATAACCCGGCGCGCTGACGCTTATTCCATAATTCTTACCCGCTGGCAGCGAAACCATAAAATTGCCGGTGCTGCTGTTAGTTGTAAGTTTGGTTACCTGCTGGTTTTTTGCATTATCTGTTATTTCTATGGTAGCCTCAACGGGCTTTAAGGTAACTTCATCAATTACCGTTCCTTTTAATAAAGTAAGCCTTGGCCAACCGCTTTTCTTTGTTTGTTTTATGGGTGTAAAGGTTACTTCATAAATATCCTGCTCACCCAGGCCTCCTTTTCTCGATGAGGAATAGAAACCTGTTCTGCCATTCGCCTCCATCACAAAGAATACATCATCATCGGGTGTATTGATAGGTTCACCCATATTCACCGGGTCGCTCCATTGGCTATTCACATAGTCTGAACGGAATATATCATAACCTCCAAATCCTCCGTGCCCTTTTGAACTAAAGTACAATGTCTTTCCATCAGGGTGAATAAATACCCCTTCTTCGTCTTCCTTCGTATTGATTGGGGCTCCTATATTAGTCGCGGTAGCAGCCCAGTTACCTGCCGAATCCTGCGTACAGTAGTAAATATCTCTTCCCCCCAGGCCTCCGGGACGGTCACTTACAAAGTAAAGCGTTTTCCCATCGGGAGATAAGCTTGCCTTCGATTCGTGATACTTACTGTTTATGGGTTCGGGTAACTTCACTGGCTCCTGCCACTCATCCCCTATCAGTGATGTCTCCCATATATCTCCGTTCTTGGTATCATCATCGCGGTAAATGAACATGTGCTGGCCATCGTCAGATAAAGCCAAAGGACAATTCATCCTGCCTTCAGGGTTAATGGTCGGAGGCAATATTTTAGGAGGTGACCATCTCTTCGTTTTGCTGTTGTATTCAGATATAAATATATGCTCCATCGATTCCTTCTTCTTTTGAATTTCTTTTTCAGTAACAGGCCTGCGCGAAGTAAATACCATTACAGAACCATCGGCTGATATTACAGGGCAATAATCCGCATAAGGAGAATTAATGGCTCTTAAATCAGTTATGGTAATTTTCATGGAGTCATTTGTACCGGCACTGGGCGTCTTTTTTTGGGGCTGCTGGGCGGGAGCTTTCTTTTGCTGAGCCAGTGAATTGATTAAAACAACTGAGAAAATTGCGGCAAGCAAATACCTGTAAATAGATTTCATATCACCTTTCGAAAGATATATAACTCATTTCTTAATACATAGACTTATTACCCTTTGAACTGCCTCCCTGGAAATAAGGATTAGGCATAACAAAACGTAATGAAAGTTCAAATCCGCCCATGCCCTGGCTTGCCGGGGTAAGACTTGAAGTATTAAAATCATAGCTCACGCCAAGAGCATAGTTTGCGTATTCAAGCAACATAGCTGCCACAACGGCATCCTGGTTACGGTAATAGGCCCCGATGGATAAAGCTGCGCTTTTAAACGCTCCTGTGTATTTTGAGTTTTGCTGCAGCATAAATCTTACCAGCGAGCCGATATAAAACTCATTGGCTCCCCCCTGCTGATAGTAAATAAGACCAGGGGCAAGAGCAATGCTGGAGGCGGCAAGGCTGACAAGAGAATTGGCATGAAAGGTATAACGTATATCCAGTTTTTCATTATCGCCCAGGAATGAAAATTTAGGTTCATTAAAGTGAAACAGCGCAAAACCGGCATTGAATTTCATGGCATGGTTATCGGTAACATCAATATCCCCGGAAGAATTATCATATGTCCATTCAATTCCGGCAGAGCCATCAATATATGAAATGGAACTCGAGCCCAAGGGAATACCGGTGGTATTATTAGAATTATACATTCCCGTTGAAACATCATACTGGCTGCCCCATTGCAAGGAGGAATAATTAACGCTCCGTTGCGCAAAGCCACCCATTACCCCTGCCCCAAGATGGCTGTACTGGCCCGTAATTACATGGTATGCCAGGGTAAGGTTCGCCTGGGTTGTTCCCAGGTTGGCATCGCCGGAATTATCGCTGTAAAAATTTATTGCCCCAGCCCAGAATCCTTTTTTAGAGCCTCCGGGTTTGGTAAGCCTCATATCGTATGAAAACGCTATGGTTTTATATGGAGAAGCCACGCTTGCCCATTGGTTTTTATAGTTAAGCACTGCCTGCAGGTCGTGGTCGGCGCCGGCCATCGCAGGGTTCTGCTCAAGCGGCGCCATATAAAACTGGGAAAAGTGAATATCCTGCCCCCTTGCTCCTATAGTAAGTAACCCCCCAACACAGACAATAACTAATCGTTTCATATTTTTCATCTGATTCTATTATTTATGGTTAACTCATTATCGTATTAAAGTTACATTGCCTTTTTGTTTTACTTTGGCTCCATTTACAGTTGTGGCATCCAGGTAATAAACAAATACACCAGTGTTCATCAACTGCCCGTTGTATTTACCATCCCAGCATACATTCTGGGGGTCTGTAGTATAAAATACTCTGTTGCCCCAACGGTCATATATGGAGAAATCTATGGTCTCTATGCAATTTCCAAAAACACATTCCAGTTGGTTATTGCTTACTCCATTAGGCGAAAATGCATTGGGAACAAAAACCTGTCCGCAGGGCAACTCATTTACTGAAATTGTCATGCAGGTACTATCCGTACATCCATTTTTATCAGTCACAAGCACACAATAGGAAGTTGTTTTCTCAGGACTGGCTGTTGTGGTCGGGCATGTATCGCAGCCCAGGCCGGTTGGAGGGGTCCACAGGTAAGTTCCTCCGCCTGTAGCTGTTATGTTTACAGTATTGCCCACAGCTATGGTAGTATCGGGGCTTATAGTTACAACAGGGCCTGAACTGCCTGTAATAGTTGTATCTTTTACCTCGGTACAACCGTTGGCATCGGTAATTGTGCAGGAATATGTTCCCGGGGTAAGATTAGTTGCAGTTTGGGTCGTCTGTACAGGCGTTGTACTCCAGGAATAACTATAAGGGCCTGTTCCACCACTTGGCGTTACCGTTGCGCTTCCGGTCTTTCCGCAATTTGCCTCAACGGGTTTAATAGTTGATGTAAGCGCAGTAGGCTGGGTTATAACAATAGTATCATAAGATACGCAACCGTTTTTATCGGTAACGGTACAAATGTATGTACCGGCCTTCAGGCTGGTGGCCAATGAATCTAAAGTTACACAAGGAGGCGACCAGGAATATTTGAATGGCAAGCTGCCGCTTGTAACAGTGGCTATGGCAGTTCCGGTAGCGGCTCCATTACACTTAGGATCAGTAATAACAGGCGCACCGAGAGTTGGGCCTCCGGAATTATTTATTCCAACTGTAATGGTCGTATCGCATCCATTGGCATCGGTAATTTTGCATGTATAACTGCCCGCTGCAAGACCGGTAGCCGTCGCAGTTGCCCCGCCGGCAGGAGACCAGATGTAACTTAGCGCACCCGTACCTCCACTTGCAATTATATTAGCGCTTCCGTTGTTGCTGCCACAATTTGCAGGAGTAATTGTACCCACGCTGGCGCTTATTGCCGCCGGTTGGGTTATTATAATTGTATCGTCAGTAGCACAGCCATTTTTATCTTTTACAATACACGTATAAGTTCCCGCAGGTAAATTGGTCGCTGAAGAATCAAAATGGTTTGTGACCGCTGTTGTCGGCAACCATGTATAAGAAAATGGGCCGGTGCCGCTGGTAATGGTAGCTATGGCACTGCCGGTGCCGCCATGACACAAGGGGTTGGTAGTTGTTTTGTTTACTGTCGGGCCGCCTGTGCTTCCTATGGTAACAATAACCTTTCCGCTGCAACCGTTGGCATCGGTAATTGTACAGGTATCATTGCCTGAAGCAAGATTATTTGCTGTGGCTCCTGTACTACCTGATGACCAGCTATAGGTATATGAACCTGCTCCGCCGGAACCTGATACCGTTGCACTTCCGTTTGTGCTGCCGCAGCTTGCCGGAGCAGTACTGCTTATATTTCCGCTAACTGCTGTGGGCTGGGTAATAATTACAGTATCGGTAGTTTGACATCCGTTCTTATCAGTAACCGTGCAGGTATATGTGCCAGCTGCCAGATTATTGACTGAAGATGTGGTTTGCCCGCTGCTCCATGAATAGGTATAGGGGCTCGCTCCGCTGCCAATATTAATAATTGCTGTACCGGTGTTTCCACCGTTACACAACTCATCTGTCCTTGTTATGGAAGATATTGTCGGGCCTCCGGTACTGTTTATGCTTACAGTAGTTGTATCAGAACAGCCCCCGGCAACTGAGACTATTACGGTATAAGTACCGGCTGCAAGCCCTGTAGCAGTCTGGGTTGTTTGGCCGTCATTCCATTTATAAGTATATGTACCGGTAGGCGTGGGAATAGCAGTTGCCATACCATTGTTAGAACCACATGAGGCATTTGTGGGAGCTACGTTAACTGAAAATGAACCGCTTGGGGGAATAACTACTGTTTGTGAAGTAGGACAACCGCTTACATAGGATTTTGAACCTATGGTAATACTATCTATGGCAAAAGGCGGGTCGCTTCCGTTTCCGCTATCGCTGTTTACCCAATGAAAGCCATATTGGAAATTACTTAGTCCATCATACGCCGCAGGAATAGCTACCGTAGCCTGCGTACAGGTCGTTACACCACTATATACTGTAGGCAAATCTGTCCACGTGGTTCCGTTATAAAGACAAACTTTTCCATAATCACTAGTAGGGCTGGTTGAGCCATTGCACTCGTAAGTAAATGAAAGGGTCATCTTTGTTTTTCCTACTGTAGAAATTACAGGTGAATAGGCATATTTATCTGTACGAGAGTTATCGAAACCAGGAACACCTGGGTCATAATGTGGGCCAGATGTACAAGTATAAAAAAATGAGCTACCACCACTGCAAGCAATATGTAAATAATTTCCAGTGCCGCATGTAGGAGAATTATTGTCTATTACCCATTCATTTGCGTTTGAACCATTGGGAGTAGAACCATTTACATTTAATGTCCAGCCTGTAAAACTTTCAGTATAAAAGGGTACTACAACACTATCTCCTGCCGAGCTTACTGAAACAGTATATGTTCCACCGCATAAATTGCTAATGGAACTTGTAATATCTCCGTTCGACCAGGAATAAGTATATGGAGCAGTTCCCCCGGATGCATTGGCAGTGGCAGTTCCGTCACAAACTGAACATGTAGAGTTGGTATGGCTTGTTGTGACTGTAGGAGGAGTTCCTGAAGCAGAAGTAATTTTTGCAGTTTGAGTCTGTGTACATCCGTTTTTATCGGTAACGGTAACTGTATAAGTTGTTCCTGATGCAAGGCCCGAAGCAGTTACATTAGTACCTCCTGAAGGTGACCAACTGTAAGTATATGGGCCGGTGCCGCCTGTTACCACAGCAGTTGCACTGCCATTATTACCCGAACAGGAAGGGGAAATATTCATACCAATACTGATTTGCTGTGGTTGAGATACAGTCACGGTATCAATACTGATACATCCGCTGCCGTTCTTTACAGTTACCGTGTAGGTTCCGGCGCTGAGATTAGTTGCTGTGGCATTTGTCTGCCCTGAAGGAGACCAACTATAAGTATATGGCCCTACTCCACCTGATGCGCTGGCTGTGGCACTTCCGCCACCGCCACCGTTACACAAAGCATTTGTTTCTGATGTAATACTCACCGTAGGGCCACCACCCAAAATAAATTTCACTGAAGCTGTATCTATCCTGCCGGCGCCACCACAGGTACCTGCATCAGTAACAGTTACTGTATATATTCCCTGGCAAAGCCCTGTTATTGTTGATGTAGTAGCTCCGTTACTCCATTGGTAGGTATAATTACCTGAACCGCAGTTGACATTAACGGTGGCCTGCCCGTTACAAGCAGCACATGCAGTTGGTGCAGTTGAGCTTATAGTTATCATTTTTGACATGTAGGGATTTACATAAGCTCCTACAAACGATTTGCCGCAAGCATAAACCATTCCATTACCTGCTACCTTTAAATCATATACAGTGTTTGCCGTGGCTATTGTACCTAAGTTTGTCGCTAATGTAGAATCATATACATAAATATTTGCGCCACTACCAGTATAAACATGTCCATCGCAGTCCAGGTCAAGTCCTCCCTGCGCATAAGACGAGCCTCCTGGCACAGCTTTACTTCCAATCTTAGAGCCGGTAGTAGTCCATTTTTCCAATGTTTTTCCATCATATGAAACCACAAAATGCTTATTAGCAGCCATGCCATTTATTCCGTTTCCTGCTGAGCCCCCAAAAACAGGGCCAAAATATGAAATAGAGCTTATTTCCTGAAAATCATAACCATCACTTACCATGTAGGAAGTTGGGGCTAAAGATGGTATTGGCAATTGTAAAAACACATTGTCTGCTGTAAGGCCGTTACCTGTTGTTTCGCCTGCTGTCTGTGCAGTTGCCATATAGGCATGCCCCATTTGGTCAAGTCCCAGAAGAGCCATATCATGGTAAGGCGAGTCCGTGGCCAGCACATTAATTGCAGTGCCGGTTATAAAAGCAGTATCTATAGTATATGCCTGGTAGGGAGGGCTTCCGGCATCGCCCGCACCTATAATCAGAAGATTATGGCAATAGTCCAAATCCATTCTCCACATCTCCTGTTCTTTTGTATCACCCGGAAAGTTTCTCACAAGGCTTCCTCCTGGGCTAACCTTATCAATTTGTGCGCCTGCTATTGAAAAACCGCCACCTGTACCTGCATTTATATAACTGTCTCCTGTTCTGGTATCGGTAACAAGGTCGCCATAATAATAATAAAACCCGCCTCCTTCGGGCCAGGTTGAAGGAGTATATGTCCATTGAAGCGCTCCCGAACTGCTATATTTCTGTAATTGATATTCATTTGCAGTTCCGCCTCCAAATACATATACATTCCCCAAATAATCATAACCAATATCGTATGCTGCATTATTGGAAGTAAAACTTGTTGTGCTAACCCAGGGGTCTATGGTTAATGTTCCATTTCTGTCGTATTTCCCAATTTTAAATGAAATAGTATTCTTATTTATTGAAAATGAAGATTCTATGCCTCGTCCGTTTTCGTCTGTAGCTTTGGGCGCATGCATGGTAATATCCGCACACTCTGAGGAAAAGTAAATATCACCGGCTTTCAATAAGGCTTTTGCTCCGGTATAGTTCATTTTTATTACAGAAAGGTCTGCGCCGGGATGCGCGATAATATCGTATTCCAGTCCTCCTTTATCAGGAAAATAAAATACCATATCAATGCCATTATAAAGATTATGATAGGTGAGTTTATTCCAGGCATGTGCAGTAATTCCAGGCAGGTGATTTTTGGTATAAGGGTTTGGATAAGTAAAATAGTCGTTTGTCTCTTTATCCACAGTAACCTCAACATTTGCATTCGCTCCTTCCCAGGTCATACTCATCAGTTCAGGCTCGGCAATTATATTTTTGTCACGGTCACCGCCTTTTTCATCGCCATCTTCTTTCTTTACTGCTTTGTTCCTCAGAAAAGTCACTGAATTCCCTGAAAAATACAAATGAATATCTCCCTTAATTGAGTAAAACAGAATCGGGTCTTTAATCAAATCCTGAAGGCCATCAGGAAACTGCCCTTTATTCTCAATAAAAACATTATGGGTATATGGGTCTTTTACTTCCCATTTTTGAGTATAATCCGCCTTCTGGCCATTGCTCTCATAAGCACCGGCGCATAATAATGCAACAGGTAGTAAGAATAGCTTTTTTCGTAACATTATGGGTGTGTTTTTATGTTTCAAATAATCAGTTTTTCATTTTGCGACTCAAACTTACGTTACCTCTGTGTTATACCCGAACAAAATTTAGCAAATCGGTTAATAATCCAAATCTGTTAAGTATCTAAATTCAGTTCATAGTTCAGTAATCAAATAGATAAAAAATATTCGCCTAATTTATAAAGTTTATCCGAATAAACCGAAACTTTACATATGTTTTTTTTCATTTTTTTTAGACATAGGGCATGCGCTATTTAATGCATCAGGCAGAATTTCATGTCAAAGATTTGCCCACGGAAAAGCATCAAAAAAAAGAATAAATTTTGCAGATTTATCAGTATGGCACAAAGCCGCCACCGACTTCGCGCTTGGGTACAGGCACAATACTCATTACCGGGACATCGGAATTATTAATTATTCCCTGGGCCGTAGAGCCGATGAACAAAGGAGTGCTGTCGTTTTCCTGCTGGGTCATAATCATTATCAGGTCGGCGTCAACTTTATTGGAATAATCTATTATGGCCTGGGCAAGGCTCTCATCGCCTTTAATGGCTTTTATCATTTCGGCTGTTGACTTAACACCTGCTTTCTGTATATAAGCTCTAACCTGCTCCATTTGGCGGGTAAGCTTGTTCACCACAAACTCATCGAGGGTAAATAATACCGAAACAACACGGATGGTTGAACCATATAGCTTGCCAAGTTCAATAGCCTTAGTAACTTTTTCGCGGGTTTCTTTCGAAAGGTCAATAGGCAGAACAATGTTCTTGCAACCTTCACGGTGGTGCTTGCCTTTAATTGTTATAACGGGGCAGTTGGCTTCCCTTACAACCCTGAGGGCATTGGAACCGATAAAGCGCTTGCGGATGCCCACAGTACCGTTGCAACCCATCATTATCATTTTTGCACTGAGCATGTCGGATACTTCCAGTATTTTTTCATATACTGAACCCTTTGCCACAATAGTATTTACCTTTATTTTTTTCTTTTTCTCGGTTTCTTTGGCTAATTCATACAGCTTCTCCTCCACTTCCTTTTTCATGGCTGCCTCATCATACGATTTGGAAAATATGCGGCTTAACGCGCCGCTTTCTTCAATCACATAAAGCAATGTAATTTCAGCATTATAAAATTGGGCAAGATTATACGACTGGTCAAGCGCAATTAATGCCTGGTCGGAAAAATCCATCGGGATTAAAATCTGGTTCACATTAGCTTTCATGCCATTCGAAAGTTTAATTTGGGCTGCAAAGGTAACAAAAAATTTATATCGCTGGTCATTTGGTTTAAATACCCATATATTATGCGGTTGGCCGGGGTGAATATGGTTAACCTGTACTATTTCTTCCTGAAAACTGTTTTGCCTGTAGCCCCCAGCAACAAATATTGCGAATCAACAGAATTTATAGCCACATCGGTATGGTGGCCATATCCCTCTTTAAATTCCCTCAGCGAATAGCAGGTAACCGCGTCGGAGGAGAATAAATTATCAATAAACGAATATGCCCAGTATGATATATCGCTTTTAATTTTACCATCCATATTTACTTTAATACTTTCAACCAATGAATCCTGAGAAAAGTATATGGTGTGGGAGGTATCGCTCATATCAACCCAGGTACCGAGTATTAACTGTTTTATGGTATTGGTGTCAAGTTTCTGGCAGGGGTCTGCCGGCTTAGGCGCATTTTGCGCATGGCTTATAAAAGTGAACAGCGAAAAGTATAAAGTGAAAAATAAAACGACATTTAGTTTTTTCATATTTGTGTTGTTAATGGGGAATCATAATATTTATCCCAAAATTATAAAACATAGCGATACTAAACCAAAAGAGCCCTGAACAGGGCTCTTTAATAAAAGGCAATCAACTACTTCACCGAAGCCAGGTATTCCTTCCAGGGTTTCCAGTAATAATCAATCCATCCCTGCTTAATATCATCGGCGTGTTTATCAGGTATATTGGCATGGGTCATATTAATTACGGCATCTTTCCCATTCTGTTCAAAAAGCAGAATAAAGGTCGAATCCGTATCGCTTTTCACCCAATCAGACCCTCTCCACGATTGCACAATAAGCCTGTTTTTAATAAGCTGAAGATTTTTACCTGTAATATACCCGCCATGTGCAGAAAATTTAGCCCCTTCTTTAGCGGAAATTTTTGCAGGCATTCCGCCTGTAATGGCGGCATGATGTTTTGAATCGAGGTACATGGAATACAAAGTACCTGTTGAAGTGTTTTTAAATACCACTTTTTGCATGATTGTTTTTGCCATGTATTTTTTGTTTTATTGTTTTAGCTTACAGCCATAAGCAATTTGTTATTTTATTAAAGTCACTTTACCAATAAATTGATGCTTTGATTTTGTTAAACAGTCAACAACATTGATAAGGTAAACATAAGTATCTTCCTGGGCTACATTAGCTCCACCCGTAACCTTACCATTCCAGCCTTCGTTCATATCGGTGGTATAATACATCTGCATTCCCCACCTGTCGAATATATACATCTCGAAGTTACATACGAATTGTCCTTTCGGAGCAAATACATCATTTACCCCGTCGCCATTTGGGGTAAAGGCATTAGGTATATATAAAGTATAGTAGGGTGCTATATATATACATTCTTCTGCCGAATCAGTACATTCATGTATATTGGTTACTATAAGCAGCGGACAGAAAGTGCCTGTATCGCTAAAAGTATATACCGGGTTCTCCGCAGTACTCGTGCCGTCCAGTTCATCCCTGAATTGCCAATACCAGCTCTTTATTCCATAAGCATCTGTACTCTCATCGGTGAAATAAATGGTAGGGTCTATTATAGTAGTTGGCTGAGGAGCAGCAGTGAATTTAGCAACAGGATGACTATAAACGGTTATCATATTATGAATTGTAAGGCTATCTACACAATTACTGTCTGATTTTACGGTTAATCCAATGCTGTAAATACCGGTATTATTAAAGCAATGTTCCGTATCCCGGTTATCTGAAGCAGAACCGTCACCAAAGGTCCATGCCCATGATACGAGACTATCTGACGATATGGTGGTAAGGTCGGTAAATTTTACGCATAAGGGCCAGCAGCCGCTAAGGGTATCGGCGCTGAATTTCACAACGGGCAATGGGTCAATTATCGCTTTTACACTATCATGCACAGCCGGAGTGCCGCAACCATCAGTAACTGTAACCGTATATTCTGTTGTTACTGCAGGCGAAACTGTAATTGTTGAACCTGTTAATCCTCCGGGCTTCCAGTTATAGTTATATGTTCCATCTCCCCCGCTGGCAGTGGCTGTAAAACTTACGCTTCCACCCGGGCACGTAGCCCTGTCAGGTGTTACAATAACACTTAACGGAGGGTTTACGGTAACAGTTATGGTTACTGGTGCCCCGGGACAATTGTTGACATCAGTGGTAGTAACAGTATATATGGTAGTTTTAGTAGGCGATGCCGTTACAGTGGAACCGGTTGTGGCGCTTAATGCCGAGTCGGGAGACCATATATAATTATATGGGGAAGTCCCCCCTGAATCTGATACTGATATTGTGGCCGACTGGCCGATACATATTGTCTTTGGCGGGCCCGGTGTAGCAACAACAAGGGCAGGTTGTGTAATGGTCGCGATAGCCGAATCTATACATCCTTCCTTGTCCGTTAAGGTAACTGTATAAATTCCTGCCGACAACCCTGTGGCGGTCTGGGTTGTCTGTCCGCCGGTTTTCCATAAATATGTATAGGGCGGTGTTCCATTTACACCACCGGCAGTAGCGCTGCCATTATTGCCTCCAAAACAGGTCACATCAGTGGTAGCAGTAATAGAAGCTGTTTCCCCTGGAACGTCAGGCACTGTTACCAATACAGTATCTGTACAATTATGAGTATCGGATATTATTACTGAGTAAATACCTGGTGTAACATTGGTGATACAGGTTGCCGTTATGCCATTGCTCCACAAATATGTATATACTGGAGTTCCTCCTGTGGCGCCTGCCACACATGCCCCTCCATCTGCCTGGTTACAATAAGCGGTGGCCGGGGTAGCTATGGCGCCTGTAATTGGTGCAGGCTGGGTTACAAGAAGGCCGTTAGTATCAGCGTTACAACCATTGGCATCAGTTACTACTACCGAATATGTGCCTGCGCACATATTTAACTGGCTGGTAGTGGTACTTCCGTTGCTCCATGAATAATTATACCCGGGTGTGCCTCCTGTCGGGATGGTTAATAATTGCCCGTTGCACAAGCCGTTGCAAGTTGCAGGAGAAGCTTCTGCTATTATAGTCAGTTTAGTTGGTTGTGTTATCACTGTATCTGCAGTTACGGTACAACCATTGGCGTCAGTTACCGTTAAGGTATAACTTCCGGCAGGAATATTGGCCGCAGGGTTATTGGTTGCTCCGGCAGGCGCCCATGAATACTTATATCCCGGAGTACCACCTTTAACACCTGCACCCAGGCTACCTGTGCTGTTTCCAAAACATAATACATTGGTTACAGAAGTTATAGAATCTCTTAATTGCGGAGGTTGGGTTATTGTTGCCGATGCATTGGCGGTACAACCATTGGCATCGGTTACAGTTACAGTATAGGAGCCGACAGGTACTGTAATACTTGATGTAGTCTGGCCGCTGTTCCATGAATATGTATAGGCAGGTGTTCCACCTGCTGTTCCGGTTGTAGTTATGCTGCCGTTGCCGCCGTAACATAGTGCAGCCGCAGGCACTGCTACAGGAACTAAAACTGCAGGCTGGGTTATTGTCGCATTGGCGGTCTGTTTGCATCCATTGGCATCGGTAACTGTCACAGTATATGAACCGGCAGCGGCAGTAATATTTGAAGTTATCAAACCATTGTTCCATAAATAGGTATAGGCAGGTGTACCACCGGTTGTTCCCGTAGTAGTTATACTTCCATTATCGCCATTGCATAAGGCATCTGTAGCAACGGCTACAGGAACCAATGCTGTTGGTTGATTTATGGTTGCATTGGCAGTTTGTTTGCATCCGTTGGCATCCGTTACGGTTACAGTATAGGTACCGGCTATATCGTTAATGCTTGAGGTTGTCTGGCCACTGTTCCATGAATAGGTATAGGCAGGTGTACCGCCTGCAGTACCTGCTGTGGTTATGCTTCCATCAGCGCCATTACATAAGGCAGGTGTTGCAACTGCAACAGGAACCAACACTGTGGGTTGATTTATGGTCGCATTGGCTATTTGTACGCATCCATTGGCATCAGTCACAGTTACTGTATAAGAACCTGCTGCAGCGGTAATGGTTGAAGTAGTCTGGCCGCTGTTCCAGGAATATGTATATGCGGGTGTGCCCCCCGAAGTACCCGCAGTAGTAATGCTGCCGTCTCCTCCGTTGCATACTGCGGGTGTTGCTGTTGCAGTGGGCGCTAATGCTGTTGGTTGTGTAATGGTAGCAGTGGCAGTGCCTGTGCAACCATGTGCATCTGTCACTGTTACTGTGTATGGTCCTGCCGGCCCGGTAATACTTGATGTAGTCTGACCGCTGCTCCATACATAAGTATAGGCCTGGGTACCGCCGGTAATACTTGTAGTTATGCTGCCGTTACCGCCATTGCATAATGCGGCTGTAGGTGTTGCTGTAGGAGCAACAGCAGTGGGTTGGGTTATGGTAATGCTTCCGTTATTGGTACATCCTCCGGCTTCCATCACCGTATAGCTATATACACCTGCTGTTAACCCGGAAATACTTGAAGTACTTTGCCCGCTGCTCCATGTATAGGTATAGGGAGTAGAGCCTCCAGAAGCTGCAAGTGAAATAGAACCGGTAGAGCCCCCGAAACAGGCATCATCTGTCTGAGACGGAGTAACAGTAAGAGTAACACCCGATACTGTCGCGTTGGCAGTTTCTACGCAGCCCTTTGAATCTGTAACTGTAACAGTATAGCCGCCAGAAGCAACACCTGTAATGCTTGAAGTAGTTTGCCCTGTATTCCACGAATAAGTATATGGAGCTACTCCGCCTGTAACTGTAGTATTAACTCCCCCGGTACAACCATTTACAGCAGTTGCCGTAACGCTTTCAGCAGTAGATGCGCCAATTGTTACCGTATCAGAAGCTGTTGAACAGGATGTAGAAGTACCCACATTAACAGTATATGTACCTGCCGCAAGCCCTGTAGCAGTTTGATTAGTTTGCCCGCCCGGGTTCCATAAATAAGAATAGGGAGCCGCACAGAAAGTGGGGGTAACAGTGGCCGAACCATTACTATTTCCGCAAGTAGTATTGGTGTGTGTCATGGTCATTGCGGAACAGGTTTGCGCAGCAAATTGTGTAACAAAGCCACTACCGGCTGTACCGCCGCAAGCAGCCACAAGGCCATTATTAAATGTTACGTCATAAACAGCACCCGATACCGCCTGCGTGGTAAGAGGATTAAGATTCTCATCATATACATAAACTTTGCTGTTACTGGACCCTACATAAACATTGCCACAAGCCAGGTCAACCGCAATACCTGAAGGCGCGGGGTCAGCCTTACTGCCACCTGTTATGGTCGCAGTATGTACAACCGCTCCGTTGGTTAAGCTCCTTTGGTCAAGTGTTAGCCCATCACTTGAATATAAATAGGCACAGCCGGCTGCAATTCCATTGGTAGAAATGCCATTGGGATTTTTACTGTCAAAATCATTCCATTGGTATGTAGTTTGCACATTCCAGGTAGGTGTAGCAGTTCCGGCGGCTACAGTATAACATACAATATTATCGCCGGGAGTACTGCAACCAAAACATGGGTTTGCAGCAAGCGCATAATAGTTGCCATTAGGGGCTATGCAACCAGCATAAATCTCACCGTAAACGGTATAAGTTGTTACACCACCCAAAGTACCATTCCCGCTATTTACAACGGCAACATCTTCTTGCTCAACGTTAGGTGAACCTCCCTGGATAAGTTCTCCATAACTACATGAATAGGCCAGGTTCCATACTTCAAAAATAGTTCCCATTGGATGGGTATCTGTATTGTAATAATATCTCAACGCACCTGCCGGTGTTAAACTGATTAACGCATAGTGGTCACCGTTAGCGTTTGTCGCATCATATGGCATAGGTACGTAAGAGTCTCCGGCAAGGTCAACTGCAAGGTCAGATACATAACCCTGACTTCCATATTGAGTATAGGAATACGTCCAGGATAAGGCTCCTGCAGCAGTATATTTCTGTTCAACTGTGCCTCCTGAAGCATCCATTCCCATAATATAAACATTATTTGTTCCGTCCATCTCTACATTGGAAGGAAGAAAGCCCCCGGTAGTTGGGTTCACAACCCATGGGTCGATGGTTAATTCAGAAGAATTATCAGCGGCAGGCACATCAAAGGCAATTTCATTATCATTTATTTTTTTAAATGAAGACTCTACACTCTTTCCATTTTGCGAACTAACAGGAGCGTGGTCAATTATGTCACCCACAGGAGTTCCCATATGCAGATTACCCTGCCCGTCAAGCATAAGCACATTCTGGCCGCTGTAAAACATTTTAAGTGACAGTGAACTGTAACCTGGCTGCACCTTAATAGTATATTTTATCCCTTTCCCTTCATGGAATGTGTATTCAACATCAATGCCGGGGTAAACATTGTGATACACAAGTTTCTTAAACCCATCAATGTTTTCAATACTCTTTCCAGGATGCTGCGGGTCAAGGCTTCCAAACTTGTAATCAGTCCTGTCAATAGATTCAACATCGAGGTTAGTATTAACATTTTCCCATTCCACAGATACATTATGCGAAACCATTTTCCACTTTTTCTCCTGCTTCTCTTTATTATTATCTGTACTCTCTGTTTCCGCCGAATCAATTTTAACCTTTTCATAAATAGTGTATATCACTCCATGGTCAGTGAACAATACCCGCATACCTTTGTAATCACATCCATATAGCACCTTCCAGTCATTTATATTGTTAATAAACTGGCCATTATTTTCCTGGAAAGCCTTAAGATTACTTGGCATAGATTCAGGCCCCGCTGTCCATTTTACATTATTCTGTTTAGAACCGGGGAAATTACCGGAAGATTGTGCTCCCTTATTTTTACCTCCAACCGGTATAGAAGATGCCGGACCGTAAGGAGTATTGTTTTGGGCGTCTAACAATAAACTATATAGAAATGTGAAGAATACGGCAAGTAAAAATCTCTTCATTTTAGCATGTAAGAATTTTCAAATATATGTATTATTTTCCCATTTCCCAATAATTAATATCATTTTTTGCAAACTTTATTTAAGCATCTCTAAATTCCTGTTCCATTGCTGATTTTCAATGAATAATATTCTGTATTTAATAAATTTTAACAAGCAGCCGTTTTGAGGAATTATTAAAAAAAGACCTTGTTCTGCTGTAAAGTCATTTTGTTCATTTATTATTATGATTTTACGATATTTGTACCCTTAATAAAAACAACAATGACAGAGAACAGGCAAATTATATTCTCAATGGTGGATGTGAGCAAAATACTGCCCACCGGAAAACAGATATTAAAGAACATTTATCTATCCTTTTATTACGGAGCGAAAATCGGCGTAATCGGATTAAACGGTTCCGGTAAATCTACCCTTCTGAAAATTATAGCAGGTATTGAGCAATCATACGATGGTAAAATCCACTTTTCGCCCGGTTATAAAATAGGTTATTTGGAACAAGAACCCAAACTTGACAATGCGAAGACTGTTATTGAAGTGGTGCGTGAAGGAGCCCAGGAAGTTACCGCCATATTAAAAGAATACGAAGAAGTAAACAACAAGTTTTCGGAGCCGATGAGTGATGATGAAATGACAAAACTCATTGAAAAGCAATCAAAGCTGAATGACTTGATTGAGCAACATGACGCATGGAACCTCGACAGCAAATTGCAGGTTGCTATGGATGCACTTCGCTGTCCTCCGGCTGATGCTCTCATTAAAAACCTTTCAGGTGGTGAGAAAAGAAGGGTGGCGCTTTGCAGGTTGTTGCTCCAACAACCGGAGATACTTTTACTCGATGAGCCTACCAACCACCTTGATGCGGAATCGGTTGACTGGTTAGAACAGCATTTACAGGAATACAAAGGAACAGTAATAGCTGTAACGCACGACCGTTACTTCCTGGACAATGCTGCAGGATGGATATTGGAACTTGACCGCGGTGAGGGAATTCCATATAAGGGCAATTACTCATCATGGCTGGAACAAAAAGGGAAACGCTTACAGCAGGAGGAGAAAACAGAATCGAAGAGGCAGAAGATATTAGCAAAAGAGTTGGAGTGGATTCGTATGGGTACTAAGGGCCGCCATGCAAAAGGTAAGGCCAGGTTGGCGAATTACGACAAGATGATGAGCGAGGATGTTAAAACAAAAGAAGACAAACTGGAAATATTTATCCCCAATGGCCCACGCCTGGGTAACGAGGTTATTGAAGCTATTGAAGTTTCGAAAGCTTACGGAGACAGGTTGTTATACGAACACCTGAACTTTAAATTACCGCCAGCCGGTATTGTTGGAGTTATTGGCCCGAACGGAGCCGGTAAAACAACTTTGTTCCGCATGATTATGAAACAGGAGAAGCCAACCAGCGGTGAATTTAAGGTTGGGCAAACTGTTAAGATAGGTTATATTGACCAGGAACATACTTCAATTGATCCGAATAAGACAGTTTACGATGTTTTATCAGATGGTAACGATAATATTATATTAGGGGGGCAACAAATTAATGCACGTGCTTATATCGGCAGGTTTAATTTCACCGGCCCTGACCAGGGTAAGAAGTGCGGAATACTCTCGGGTGGTGAACGCAACAGGCTCCAACTGGCGCTTACCTTAAAAACCGAAGCTAACGTACTTCTCCTCGATGAGCCTACCAATGATATTGACGTAAATACCCTTCGGGCTTTGGAAGATGCATTGGAAGATTTTGCGGGATGCGTTGTTGTCATATCTCACGACCGCTGGTTCCTTGACCGTGTATGTACACACATACTTGCTTTTGAAAACAATGGTGTGCCCTACTATTTTGAGGGAGGATACACCGAGTATGAAGAGAACAAAAAGAAACGCCTCGGTGAAGATGCCAATAAACCTGTGCGCCACAAAAAACTTACGATTTGATAATCAATAGAACACGGGTGACACAGATGCGGCGGATTTTTACTGTTTTTACCTGTATTTATCATAAACATTGGCGTTATCTGCGTTCTATTAATGTGTATCATGAAGCAATTTAAGTTCAAAGCGAAGATAAGCAGGCCTGAAGGGGTTGGCACCTGGCACTTTGCCAATGTACCTATTGATGTGGAAAAAGAGTTTGGCAAAAAAGGACAGGTTAAGGTTAAAGCATCGGTAAACGGGAAAGTCTTTTATAATTCGCTTATGCCGCATGGCAATGGCAAACATTATATTGTACTTGGCGAACAAATACGCACACAGGCAGGTGTTAAAGTGGGCGATACCATTAATATGACCATTGAAGCGGACAACCGCGCCAGAACTGTTGAACTGCCTGAAGATTTTGAATTGGCTTTAGCAAAAAATAAAGTTGCCCTTGAGTTTTTCAGTTCTCTTTCATATACTTATAAAAAGCAGTATGCCGATTGGATTGCCTCTGCCAAAAGGGAAGAAACCCGCGCAGATAGAATAGTCAAAGCCATTGAAAAGCTTGCAAACAAAGAGAAACTGGATTGATAAGAATTCCTAGTCAAACTACAAGTTTCTTTTAAGTCAACATGATAATCTCATGATTCTTCACTATTAGCTCTTAACTCTTCATTCTTTTTACATCCTCTCCGGCACATCAATTCCTAATAGCCACATAGCATTGTGAATTACTGTTCCCACTTGTTGTGAAAGTGCTATACGCAAGCCACGTAAGTCAGCGTTTTCTTCTTTAAGCACCGGGTAATCGTGGTAGTACTGGTTATACTCTTTTACAAGTTCATATACATAATTGGCAACCAATGCAGGGCTAAATGCGGTGGCCGATTCTACAATTACCTTATTAAACTCATATACTTTTTTAATAAGCTCTTTTTCTTTTTTTGCAATATCAGCCACATTTACAGAAGCTGTAAAGTTCAGGTCTTTTGCTTTGCGCAATAATGAGCAAATACGGGCATAGGTGTATTGCAAAAACGGCCCGGTGTTCCCTTCAAAATCTATGGATTCGCGGGGATTGAAAAGCATTTTCTTTTTCGGGTCAACTTTCAGGATGAAATATTTCAACGCCCCCAGCCCTATAGTCTTATAAAGTTTTGCAGCCTCTTCCGATTCAAAATCTTCTATCTTGCCTAACTCTTTGGTAATTTCTTCAGCAGTCTTTATCATTTCGGCCATCAGGTCATCAGCATCTACCACCGTTCCTTCACGAGATTTCATCTTGCCTTCGGGTAGCTCAACCATGCCATAAGCAAGGTGGTAACAACCGGCAGCCCATTCGTAGCCAAGTTTTTTCAG
This sequence comes from Bacteroidia bacterium, assembly GCA_052325425.1. Taxonomy (GTDB): domain Bacteria; phylum Bacteroidota; class Bacteroidia; order JABEUT01; family JABEUT01; genus JABEUT01. The sequence continues at coordinate 23,406 of JBKQUY010000107.1, forward strand.
AATTAAGAACAATACCTTGAAGTGGTACTCCTGCTCGTTGCCCACTACATAAACCAGTTTCTCAAACTTATATTCCTTAGCCCTCTGAATGGCAGTCCCCAGGTCTTGTGTAATATAAACAGATGTGCCGTCGCCGCGCAGCACAAGTTTTTCATCGAGGCCCTCAGATGTTAAATCAATCCAGACCGAACCGTCGTTCTTTTTAAAGAATACTCCTTTCTGCAAGCCCTCATTCACCACCTCTTTACCCAGCAAATAAGTTTCCGATTCATAATATATTTTATCGAAGCTTACTCCCAGCATTTTATTGGTTATATCGAACCCTTCATATACCCAGCCATTCATCATCTTCCATATCCTGATGGTTTCCGCGTCTCCTGCTTCCCACAGGCGGAGCATCTCTCTTACCTCATTCATCAAGGGCGATTGCTTTTCGGCATCTTCTTCCGACAAGCCCTTATCCATTAATTGCTTTAAATCTGCCTTTAAATTCTTATCAAAAAGCACATAATATTTTCCCACCAAATGATCTCCCTTCATGCCCGTACTCTGAGGCGTTTCTCCCCCACCCCATTTTTTCCAGGCCAGCATACTCTTGCATATATGTATGCCACGGTCGTTAATCAGGTTTACTTTAATAACATTACTGCCTGCGGCTGCAACTATCCTCGATATGGAAAAACCGATAAGATTATTGCGGATATGGCCAAGGTGGAGCGGCTTATTGGTATTGGGGCATGAATATTCAATCATTATTGCAGGGGCATCTTTTGCCGGTGACGTTACGCCATATTCCCTGTTATTCAGATTCGCTTTCAGGAAATCTATCCAATACTTTTTGCTTATGCTTAAATTCAAAAAACCCTTAATAACATTGTAGTCCTCTATTTCGGCCACCTCTTTTTTAAGGTATTCGCCTAATTCCGCAGCGGTTTCTTCGGGCTTCTTTTTAGATAATGCCGTGAAAGCAAAAGCGGTAATGGTAAAATCCCCTTCAAATTCTTTTCTCGTAGGCTGAATGGCAACGTTTATTTTATCCTCAACTGCATTATATAATTTAACCAGGGCCTTCTTTGTATGTTCCGAAATAAGGTTTTCTATACTATTCATAAATTATCTTTGTGTTTCTCTGTGCTCTCTGTGTCTCCGTGGTTATTTACTCATTTTATTTTTCTCATCTCTGTGTTTCTCTATGCCCTCCGTGCCTCCGTGGTTATTTACTCATAAACCATTCTTGCTTGCATCAATAGTTATTACTCCATTGGTCTTCATCAATTGCACATAAGTAAAATAGTATCGCTCCGTCAAGGCATCGTCAAGCTTGGTTGCAGTAGCAAGCTTATCCTTATCAAATACAAAAAGCATAAGCAGGTTTTGTTTTATGTTTTTATCAAACGTCTCTTTATCACATAAACCCAGCGTATCAATCTCTTTTGTTTGCCCTGCTGCTATTTCAAACAGCTTGCTATTGGCCAGTATAGCCTCTTTGCTTGTAAATTTAAAACCGAGGTCAGGGTAATTGTATCCTAATATGCACACAATACTTTTATCGAGCTTATTGTCAATTTTCACTTTATCGCCACCCTGCGAATTGCTTTTGCAGCCCGCAATACCAATCGAGAGGACGGTAAAGTAAAGGAACAGTTTTTTCATTTAAAGATGAATTATTAAATTATAACAGAGTAAAAATATAAAATGTTTTGGTTTTCCGTTCATAGCCACTAATTACACGAATTTTCTTTTACGTAAAGGTTTTTATTTTCCCGCAAAGTTCTTTCATTCCTGATTAAATCTAACCGCAGAGTCATTACGCTTCGGTTATGATGCTGATATTTATCGTTATCAGACGAAAAGAGCGCAAAGGAGTTATATTTTTTAACACAGAGTTCCACAGAGTATAAATTCACACAGAGGTTCACAGGGTTTTTATTCCTAATTTTTAATTTCTAATTATTAATTCCCCCCTCTCTTTTTTTTACTTTTCACTTTTAGTTTTTCACTTTTCATTTTAGTTTGGCATCTTTGGCGTAATTTGGCATTATTTGGCATCTTTTGGCACTCTTTGGCATAAGGCTTTTTTTCATATATCTGATTATCAATAATTTATGCAATGCCAATATTTTTTACCCCTCCCCCCCCTTCATCGTAATTCGTAATTTTTAATTCGTAATTAATACCCCTCCCTCCCCCCTCGCGTGTAGTATGTAAAAAATGCACACTTTGGTCCCACAATATCAGCGGGATGCCATTTTCCTGGTTTCCTGATAAATTCTTTAGCATTACTAATTATTAATTAAATACAAAATTAAACATTTTATTTAAAATATTAATCAAATTATAGAATATATTATCAACAACCTCGTTTGCCAATCCCATAGAACTACGGGGAATAAACATTAAGCTGAAATATTTTTCAACAACCTATAGCTTCTTTGTAACTATCATTAACAACCCCAAAAATGTTTTGGGAAAGTTAAATAACATTTTAAACTGTGCTTTACACCACGTTCGCAATTATAGAATAGTGTAATCTATTGGAAATAACTACGCCAGGTTTACTCATTAATTTACTTCAATTGCTGATTTCCACAGATATGCCCATCCAGGTTTATCTCAACCTTAACCTCAGCCTTAGGCTCAACCTACCAATTTAAAATATACAGTATCTTTACTTCCCAATATCTAACTCAAAAAAGAAATGAAAAAATTACCATTATTAGCATCTTTAGCTGCTATAGGATTTGCCTTAACGGCATTCACCACCCACAAAGCATTATCAGACAGTAATTTTGAAGGAATTGTAACCTATTCAAGCTCTATGCTTATGAACGGCAAGGCGAACCCCAATGCGGGACACATGCCTCCCATGAAAATGTATATTAAAGGAGGAAAAACAAAAGTAGTATCGGATATGGGCACGCAAAAACGCATTACTATTACCGATTGCAACAATCCTGACAACCCTATTGTTTTGGCTGAAATGAACGGAAACAAATATCAGTTAAAGAATGAGCCAACCCAAAAAACCGCAAAAGACCCTGTGATAACATACTCAGATGAAACCAAAACTATTGCAGGATATACCTGCCATAAGGCCGAGATGACAATGACGGATGATAAAGGCCAGTCAACTACCATGGATGTATATTATGCGGAAGATATATCAAGAAGCGCATGCGACAAGAGATTTAAAGGATTGAAAGGATTTCCGCTTGAATACACTGTAAATACACATGGAATGACCATGACAACGACTGCTACCAGTGTAGATAAACAATCTTTATCTGATGATGAGTTCACCGTTCCTCCGGGCTATAAACTGGTTACCCAGCAAGAAATGCAGCAGGAAATGATGAAAAGTATGGGTGCAGGAGGAAGATAATCAACTTCCTGCTTTACTTATACGATAATATAATGGCACAAAATTTTTGTGCCATTACTTCAATATTTGATACTCCATTCTTACTCCCAACCAAAACCATTGCCAAGGTGAGAGGTTGGAATAAGAAAACATCTTCCATCCCTCTCCTTATTACAAGGAGAGGGCCAGGGTGAGGTCTAAGATGAAATTTGATTTTACTTCACAATCGGAATCAATCCCCTGATTCCCATATTTACAACCGTGTCGCCATTTAATGGCTCGTAAATACCGTTGCCGTTGGCATCTTTAAACTCGAAACTTTTGTTGGTAGAAAGCGATACCACAATGGTATCGTTGGCAGTTTCTTTACCTGTTACAGTAAATGGTGTAGAAAACTGCCCTGTAACCACGCATGAGTTTGCCGGTATTGGTGAAGTGGATGCAATAGGGTTAGGTACTGTTGTTGTGGTGCTTTGTCCGGTACTTACTCCACCCAATGTGGTGTATTCCCACTCAAAGCCCCAGTAACCCTGAGCCTTGTTACTGTTAACCACAACCGTGCTGTCTTTTATCTTATATGATGTAATATAGGTATTAAACCCAACAAACGATGCTATTGTTCCGGGCGCACTGTATATGCTGTATGCAGGCGCTGACCATTTTATGGTATAGTTTTGATAGGCAAGCGATACACGCAGGTATTGATACGAACCGGGAGTAACGCTGCTTAAGGGGCAGCTATAAAACGGCGCGCCTTGCGCAACTGCGGTGCATTTGCTGAATTCAATGGCGAGATTACTTCCGCTACCCACTTCAGGGGCGCGGTATAATACATCTCCGGCGCCAAGGGCAGTCAATGCATTGGGGGTTAACTCTATATAATGTGAACTCATCAGGTTAAAAACTGGTGATTCGCCGGAATGCCCTGCCGGCATGGTATCGGGCTGGCCAAAGTTATTAAGCCTTGCCTGGGTCGAATCGAATTTAAAAACAAATACAAGCTGCGGCCCTGCCGGGGTTGTAGTAGTTGTGGTAGTTGTGGTGGTATTATCCTTTTTACAGGCGCTATTCATTATAATTGCAGAAAAAACAATAATTCCTGCAATAAAAATCAATCCTTTGTATTTCATTATGGAGACGATTAATGTTAAAGTGCTAAGGTAATATTTTTATTTGAGATTGATTTGCATCAATACATAATTCAAAGGTATTCAGCAATTTATAGTTTTATTTTGATGATTATTGAATTACACTATCACATGCCCCAAAAGCCACATCATCAAATTACTCTTGTAATCTGGTTCGCTGCTTTCTGCAATATTTCAAAAGCATTTTCAGCCATTACATTTTCTTTATCGAGCGTTGGGTTTATTTCGGCTATTTCTAATGAAACAATTTTCTTGCTGTACAATAAACGCGAAATAAAATTACCCGCCTCCCTTTCTGAAAGTCCGTTCTTGGCAGGCGTGCCGGTACCACGTGATATTACAGGGTCCATGCTGTCCACATCAAATGAAATATGTATGATGTCGCATTTATCGAGATAGTTAAGCAATTCAAACCCGGTGCGTTCAAATCCCTTCTGGCGGAATTCAGCTACGGTAATTACTTTCATTCCATGTTTCTTAATCAGGTAGTTTTCCTGGGACTCAAAATCACGTAAAGCCACATATACTATATCGCCGGGAATAATTTTCGGGCGTATGCCGCCGAGGTTTTTAAGCTTCTCCCACATCTCTATAGTCTCCTCATCGGGGTTGTTTACCCTGTTCTCTAAATTATCATCATCAATTACTGCAGCGAGGGGCATGCCATGCATATTGCCGGAAGGCGTTGTGTAAGGAGAATGTAAATCGGCATGGGCGTCTATCCATATTATGCCGAGGCGTTTATCGGGGCAGGCCATTTTAATACCGGCAATAGTTCCGTAAGCGGAACTATGGTCTCCTTCCAGCACAATAGGAAAAGTATTGGGCGCTTCAACTGCTTTCTTAACTTCATTGGCTAACCTCTCCGTTACATTATATATTCCTTTTATACGCTTGGCATATTCGTTGTGTATAGGTTCCAGCAGCCGCATATTCTCAACGGGAATTTTTACCGATTTGTTTTTCTTGAAAAAATAACTGCCGAAATCCATAGCCGCTATTTTAACGGCGTCAATTCCCATGCTTGAGCCGCGGGTTCCCGCTCCTATTTCCGATTTTACTTCTATAATTTTTATCGCTTTCATAATATTTAATTCATTTACATTAGTATATTTTCATTAAAGCAGATTACTTACATTTGCACAAAATTTATAACCCAAGTAGACTGAAATGGAAAACACCTACCAGGACCTCATCCAGCAAACCTTCAATTTTCCCCAGGAAGGTTTTCGTGTTGAAGACAACGAATTGTACTTCCACGATATAAATTTAATGTCCATCATCAAACAATATAAGACGCCTCTTAAGCTCACTTACCTTCCCAAAATCAGTTCACAGATACAAAAAGCAAAGAAACTCTTTAACGTTGCAATGGCTAAAGCCGACTACAAAGGTAAATATAAGTATTGTTATTGTACAAAAAGCTCTCATTTCTCCTTTGTAACCGATGAAGTCCTGAAAAATGACGACGTCCACATAGAAACATCTTCGGCATTTGATATACCTATTGTTAAGGAACTTTTCAAGCAAGGCAAACTGACCAGGGAGACCTTTATTATATGCAATGGTTTTAAGCGCCCCGTTTACAAGCAATATGTAACCGAATTGATAAATAACGGGTTTAATATTATCCCAATCTTAGATAACAAAGAAGAGCTTGATCACTATGCCCGCTATGCCAAAAAAAAATTCAATATTGGCATACGTATTGCGGCTGAAGAAGAACCTACGTTCGCTTTTTACACTTCCCGTTTAGGTATCCGTTACCGCGATATTGTAGATTTCTATAAAGAAAAAATACAGAAAAACCCGAAGTTCCAGCTTAAAATGCTGCACTTCTTTATCAATACAGGTATCCGCGATGCCATTTATTACTGGACTGAGCTGGCCAAGTGCCTGAAGGTTTATTACCAGTTGAAAAAGATTTGCCCCACCCTCGATTCGCTCAACATTGGCGGCGGCCTTCCCATACGCAACTCCCTTGGTTTCGAATTCGACTATGAGTACCTGATTGAGGAAATTATTTCACAGATAAAGAGTTTCTGCGTGCAGAATGAAATACCTGAACCCAATATTTTTACCGAGTTCGGCTCGTTTACCGTGGGCGAAAGCGGGGCGGCTATCTACTCTGTATTGGATAAAAAATGGCAAAACGACCGCGAGTTATGGTATATGATTGACAGTTCCTTCATTACTACTTTGCCCGATACATGGGGAATTAACCAGCGCTTTATCATGCTTGCCGTTAACCACTGGGACCACGAATACCAGCGCGTGAGCCTGGGAGGGCTTACCTGCGACAGCCTCGATTACTATAACTCGGAGCTGCACTCCAACGAAGTTTACCTGCCCAAGTTTAACTATAAGGAAGATGACCCGCTCTATATAGGCTTTTTCCATACCGGCGCCTACCAGGAATCGCTTGGCGGCTACGGCGGAATACAGCACTGTCTTATTCCTGCTCCAAAGCATGTTATTATTGACAAAAATGAGGAAGGTGAAATCACCACCCGTCTCTTTGCCAAAGAACAGAGCTATAAAAGCATGTTAAAGGTGCTGGGGTATTGAGAATATCGAATACTGAACTCTGAATCATGAATAATGAAGTGAATTGCAATTTCAAAATTCGATATTCAATGTTCGATATTCATTATTAAGCACCCTTCTGTATCTTTTCAACACTCATATCATTATAAGATATATAATCAAGATAATTAATGAACAAACTCATTCGTTATTTTAGCTGCAATTATGCTAAGAATTTCGAATATTGCACAAGGAATTCCGAATAACGAAGTGAATTGCATTTCGACATTCATTATTCGGTGTTCGATATTCATTATTATGATTTCGGGGCAGGCTTCTCTTGCCCAGGAAACGCATATTAAGCATATCCCCTACTTCCGTTCCTTAAACCCTTCCACACTTGCCACAAGGCTTACCCGCAATGTAAAATCAGACAGCGAAAAAGTCAGGATTATACATGACTGGATTGCCGCCAACATTAAATATGATTCGAAGAAATGGCTAAGCTATGACTACTACCATGTACCCATTAAAAAAATACTATGGCGAAGAAAAGCTATATGCGTCGGGTATAGCGAATTGTTTGCCTCGCTATGTTTTTATGCCGGAGTAAATTGCGTTACAGTACCCGGTTACGATAAAGACATTACCATGAACCAGGGCAATAACTTTTATTTTGATGAACATGAATGGAACGCCGTACATGTTGAAAGCGGGTGGAAATTAGTTGATGTATGCTGGGACGCGGGGAGAATAAAGATTACAAAACGCACTTTTGAAGGCTTCTTCATCTATATTTTCAGCGGAGGGAAAAAAGACATTCGGGTTTACAGCCCCCATTTTGTAAAAGGAGCAAGCGAAACTTACTGCATGAGAGACGGTAAGTTTTTCCGCACCGACCACCTGCCATCAGACCCTATATGGCAACTGCAATACCCAACAGAATCTGTGCAGCAATTTATTTCCGACAGTTCATATTATTACAAAAAATATGATTCACATCCTGACAGTTCAGATAAATTTACTGAAAACGAAGCAAAGCGGATGAGCTTTTTAAACAAAAATGATAACGACAGGCAACTGGAAAACGCCATGCAGGGTTACAGGAACAATAGCAGGAACCAGTATGAAGCCTGCATAGCCTATAATATTATGGCATCCGATTTGGTACCGCTCATGGCTAAAACAGCAGATACTGCCGGCATGGCATTACTATGCGACTCGGCATTAAACCTGCTTAACAAAGCTATTGCCCACAGCGACTCAATGCGCACTATGATTGGGCTGCAAAAAAGGGAACTGACAGCTTCGAGCATAAAAAAGAGGAATATATTGAACAGGCAAAACGCAGCCCTGGTTACTTCATCCAATAGCGTGCTGAAGGCTTTAAACGCAGGAAAATCTTCCGCAATGCAAAACGAAAGGCAATTAAATTCAGCCATAAACTCAAGGAACGGCCAGTTGAAACTGGCATACAAAAGCAAAGCTTTTTATAATAAAAAACCTGCGCCAAAACCTATGAAACTTGATTCGATTGGATACGCTGTATCTATACGCGTTCTGTCTGATTCCATTGCCCGCGAACATAAAAGGCTTCAAGCTGCCTTTACCATTGCCGATAGCCTTTACATTTATGCTGAAAAAAGGAGGCAAGCCTATTCTGCCAACATAGGCGGTATTACCATAAATGATTGCATAATTAATTTTTTAAGATGGAGTTATTTCGACGACCTCGATTATGAAATCCGTAAACCCAAAGATACCCTGGTACATAACAAATACAGGAATGATTCACTTTTACTGACAAAAAAAGGTTTTGTCTATTATCCCTTATTCGAAGAATTTAACAGGATAAAAGAGGGCAGCGCTACGCAAATGAAATTGTACAAAATAAAACTGCAATTGCTCGAACAAATGAAATCAACCTGTGCCGATGGCTCTGCGTTGGAAGTGCAATACAGGAAAACATTGGATGATATGTCAGGTGAAGCCGGTTTTCTGAACAATGTAGGAAGCCGCTATGCAGCCATTTTTGATAAACTCCACAATGAACTTAATGACCTTGTCAGTGGCACAAAAAAAGAGAGAACAGCTTACCAGTATGAGAAAAAAACAGAACAATATTTTAGTTTCATCAGGAGGCAGTACATTAATAATCATGCGAACGGCTTACAAAACGGTACCAAGAATATAAAAAAGGTACTCAGGGATGACAGGAAATCCGTTTTGGCATATATGAAACTGCTTAAAAAGAAAGCAAAGAAGTAGAATTGCCTTCCATTTCCCTTTGTTAATGCGAATTTACTTTATCAGTGTAACCCTTCCTTTATAGGAATATTTGGTACCCGAAAGACAATCATTAAGTGTAATAATATAAATATAAACGTCTTCCTGCTCCATGGTTGTGCCCCCGTTAACCGTACCATCCCATCCCTGGTTCATGTCTTGTGTATAATAAAGCAGCATTCCCCAACGGTCATAAATATACATGTTGAAGTTGCAAACAAAGTTTCCTTTAGGCTCAAATACATCATTTAATCCATCCCCATTGGGGGTGAAAGCGTTAGGGATGTAAAAGGTGAAATAGGGTGTTATATCAATACATTCGGTAGCGGTATCAATGCAACCATACATATTTGTTACAAATAATTCGGGGCAGAACCTGCCGGTATCCTGGTATGTATAACTCGTATTTTTGTTAGTATCTGTAGCTTTAAAAGGAGGTTCATTAAATCGCCACAGGTAACTCATACCGCTGTCGCCATAAATATCGGTACTTTGGTTGGTGAAGTAAATAATTGGTTCAACAATGCTTGTTGAGGTCGGGCTTGCGGTAAATGCCGCCTTAGGCTGGCCGTAAACACTTATCAGCCCGGGCAGGGTAAGTGTCGCGGGGCACCCGATATCTGATTTTACAGATAGTCCTACATTATAGGTACCTGCATTGTTGTAACAATATACAGTATCCGGGCTATTGCCATTTGCGGTGCTTCCGCTTATGGTATCTCCGTCTCCGAATATCCACGTCCACGAAGCAATATTTCCACCGGCAACTGAACTCTGGTCTGTAAACTGTATGCACAATGGGGCGCAACCTATATTGGTGTCGGTAGAAAAGTTAACCACAGGCAAGGGGTCGATTACCACTTTTACGGTACCTTCAACCTGCGGAGTGTTGCATGTGTCTTTTAAAGTAACAGTATAGGTAGTGTTTTTTTTGGGTGAAACGGTTACAGTAGCGCCCGTCATATTCCCGGGTTTCCATGTATATGTATAAACCCCATCGCCTCCGCTTCCTGTGGCAGTCAATGTAGCTGTGCCTCCGGGACAAATTGTATCAGGGTTTAGAGTATCCAAAGACAAAGGCGGGTTGACAGTAACATCCACAATAACCGGCGCTCCCGGGCATTTATTGGAATCGAGGGTTGCAGTAACAGTATAGGTAGTATCACTAACCGGGCTCACTGTAATACTTGAACCGCTTTGGCCTGTACTCCATGTATAAGTATATGGAGGCACACCGCCTGAAGAAGCAGCATCCAGTTTTGCTGAACTCCCTATGCAGATTGCAGGGGGAGGGTTTACAGTAGTAACCACAAGCGTAGGTTGTGTAATGGTAATATACGCATATGAGGTACAATGGCCTGAGTCAGTTACAGCTACAGTATATCCTCCGGCCGGGAGTATATTACCGGTAGCGCCCGTAGTAGCTACTATTGTAGAGCTTGAATTGGTCCATGAATATGTATATGGCGGAGTGCCTCCTTTTACGCCGGTGGTGGCCGAACCATTATTGCCGCCGTTACATGTTACATCGGTAGAGTCGCTTATAATTACAATCGGGCTTGGCACATTACCAATAAAAATGCAGGCCGTATCTATACATCCCTGGGCATCGGTTACCTTAACGCAATATGAGCCGGGCAATAAACTGTCAACATTCGCATTGGTAGTTTTAGACGGATCGCTCCACAGATAAGTATAATTTGGAGTACCGCCTGTAACGTTAATATTGGCCCATCCGTCATTCTGCCCGCAGTGCGATGAATCGGTAATTGTTTTTGTTATCACTAAGGGTGGAGGCTGGGTTACGACCAGGTTGGCGGAATCTGCTGTACAACCATTAAAATCAGTTATCAGTACAGAATAGGTGCCTGCGCAAAGGTTCTCTACATCCGGGTCTGTTGAATCTGAAGCGGTATTCCACAAATAACTATAAGGGGTAGTTCCCCCTTCAGGTATTACAGCCACGGAACCATTGCATGAACCGTTGCACATAGCCGGGTAAGCCCTGGCGATCAATATTAGCTTATTCGGTTCATTAATGGTGTCATCTACAATAGACTGGCAACCATTGGCATCTGTCACAGTACATATATATATGCCTTTTTTCAACCCGGTTGCCGGATTGGTAGTTTGTGTGGGGTTGGTATTCCAGGAATAGGTATATCCAGGGTTACCGCCTTTAACGCCTATCGAGGTGGTTCCGTTGCTGTCGCCGAAACATAATGGTTCGGTAAACATGTTTACAGAGTCTCTTACCTGGGTTGGCTGACCGATTATAGCTGAATCTTTGGTAGTACAACCATGCGCATCGGTAACTAATACTGTATATTTTCCCGCTTTCAGACCCGATATAGTTGATGTTGACAGCCCGTTGCTCCATGCATAGGTATAGCCGGGTGTTCCCCTGTTAACGCCCACTGTAATACTGCCGTTGGCTCCTCCAAAACATGATATACTGCTTGTGGAGACTATAGAATCCCTGGGGCCCGGGGGAACAGTCAATACAGCAACCGCTGAGCTGCTGCAGCCATTGGCATCGGTTATGACTACGGTATATGAACCGGGTAATGTAGTAGTAATGCTTGAAGTGGTGTCACCGTTGCTCCATTTATAATTATAGGCAGGGGTGCCTCCTGTTGTTCCCGTAGTGGTAATAGTGCCGTTTTCACCGCTGCATAAGGCGGAAGTCGGGTTTGCAGCGGCAACCAGGGCATTAGGCTGTGTAATAGTAGCGGTAGCTGTTTGCGGTGGACAACCGTGGGCATCAGTTACCGTTACGGTATATGGGCCCGGCGGCGCTGTTATAGCCGAGGTGGTGGCTCCATTGCTCCACGAATACGTATAACCCGGCGTACCTCCTGCTGTACCTGCAGTGGTTATGCTTCCGTCATCGCCGTTACATAATGCGTTTGCAGCAACTGCCACAGGCACTAAGGGTGCAGGCTGGGTTATTGTGGCAGCAGCTGTTTCCTGGCATCCGCTGGCATCGGTTACGGTTACTGTATATGTACCCTCAACCTCTGTAATTGCAGATGTGGTTTGGCCGCTATTCCACGAATAAGTATAACCAGGATTACCACCCGATGTGCCTGCAGTAGTTATGCTTCCGTTGCCTCCATTACATTGCGCGGCTGTGGCAACAGCCACCGGAACAATGGCAGCAGGCTGGGTTATGGTAGCGCTGGCTGTCTGATGGCAGCCATTGGCATCGGTTATTGTTACCGTATAGGAACCGGCTACAGCCGTAATGCTTGATGTAGCTGGGCCACTGCTCCAGGAATAGGTATAACAGGGGCAGGTGCCACCTGCTGTACCGGCAGTGGTTATGGTTCCATCTCCGCCGTTACATTGCGCGGCTGTAACTGTAGCTACCGGAACCAACGCTGTGGGTTGCGTAATGGTGGCTGTGGCTGTCTGCTTACATCCATTGGCATCAATCACAGTTACCGTATAGGGTCCGGCTACAGCCGTAATAGTTGAAGTGGTCTTTCCGTTGCTCCATAAATAGGTATAGCCGGGAGTACCGCCAGCAGTACCCGTGGTGGTTATAGTTCCATCCTCACCATTGCACAATGCATTTGTCGCGGTAGCCACAGGGGCCAATGCCGAAGGCTGGATAATATTATAAATTACTGAATCTTTAAAACATTTGGAATCGGTTACCAGGACTGTATATGTTCCGGGGGCCAGCCCTTTTGCAGTATCGCCTGTTCCGCCTGAAGGGCTCCATGAATAGGTATATGGCCCGGTTCCTCCGGTGGGAGTAACAATGGCAATTCCGTCTGCGGCCCCGTTACAAGACACATCTGTTTGTTGGTTGGTTAATGTCAGGCCATCTGAAGTGGCCTGGGTAATAACAGCCGAATCGGTAAATGACTCGCCGCAACCCACAGAAATAGTTACGGTATATGTGCCTTTGCATAACCCGGTTGCAGTTTGGGTTGTTTGTCCTGAAGGAGTCCATAAATAACTTGGAGATGTAGAGGGAGCCGCGCCGCAAATCAGCAAGGTTGCTGTGGCGGTTCCGTTACACCCTGCGCACGATGCAGGAGTTGCCGAAGTAGATACGCTGCTTGTACTGCCTGCCAGGCTGATAGCTGTAACAAAGCCGGTTCCGCCGGCATATAAAGTTGTATAATTCGAACCCAATACTACGTCATAGACTATAACTGTTTGGCCAGCTGTATCAGTGAGCGGTATAGTGGAGGTCAATGTTAAAGAGGAATTAAAAACCTCAATGGATGAATTCACACCTGCGTATACATTATCACAACCATCGGCATCTAAGCCACCCCATTGAAAAGGAGAGGTTGATACTTTTTTAACGGCAACAATTGCGCCGTTAGTTTTATTTAATTTTTTTATTGTATCACCATTGTACATATATAACCAATTAGGGCTTGCCGCCATTCCATTCATTCCATTGGTGGTAGAACCGGCTCCCGATATATAATTGATTGAACCGGGAGCCTCCAAAAAACCATAACCATCGGAAACCTGAAAATTGGGAGGAGTAAGAGCCGGAACAGGAATTGAAATAAGAATATTATCAAAATTGGCATTTTTCAGTGTTTGCGCAATTGCCATATAGGCAGTACTGCCAATAGGGTCCATGGCAATAAGGCAAACATCATGATAACCATTTGTAGCGCTTAATGAATTAACGGGGGTCATATTTGTCATATTGGTATCGAGCATGCAGGACTGGGTGTTGGGTGAATTAGTGCCGCCTCCGCCTATCACCACCTGGCGCGTGCAGGCATTATATTCCGCCCTCCACATTTCAAGCATACTTACAGCGCCGGTAAAAGTTGCAGCCAAAGTGCCAAGTGTATTCACTTTTAACGCATGGGCGCCGGTAGCCCGGGACCCTTCAACAATATAACTTGTACCAGTAATCTTATCTACCGCAAAATCACCATAATACAAACCATTTATAGAACTCGCGCTAAATGTCCATTGCTGCACACCCGCGCTGTTGAACTTGGTTAACTGGAAAGGGTCATAACCGCCATAGGCATAGACATTGCCATTCTGGTCATAATCTATATCGTAAACAATGTTATTGCCGGCAGAAAACCGGGGGTTACTTGGCCATGGGTCAATTACAAGGTCATCATCTGCGCCCGCAATAGCTTTCACAGAAAATGATTCTTCGTTACCATTTTCTATTTTATAACTGCCCTTGACATGCTTGCCGCTGTTTTTGTAATAACATAAAGGGGCATGGTCGGTAATTTCTCCTATACCGGTTTGAGCAACAATCTCCCCTTTTGAATTGATGCGTAAATCTGTACACCCGTTATAGAGCAATCTTATAAGAGAAATATCGGCGCCGGGATGAACAATTAATGAATATTTTACTCCCGGCTTGCCCGCGATGAACGAATATTCACAATCAATACCTGGATACAGGTTGTGAAAAATAATTTTCTTGAATATATTTACGCTAACAGAACTGTTATTGCCGGTAGGGTAAGTATAGTAATAAGACTGCTCTTCTTTTGCTTCAATAGTCACACCGGGATTAGCGTCCTTCCATGTACAGGAAGCATAATGGGTAATGGGTTTAATATCATCATCTTCTTCCGCTTCCTCTTTCCCTGTATTCTTTTCCACCTCATCATACCTATATATTATACCTGAAGGTGTAAAATAGGTTTTTACATCTCCCAATCTTGCCTGGTACAATATTTTTCCCGTATCATCAATATCATTATCAAACTGTCCCTTGTTCTCAATAAAAAGCTGGTGGTCGAAAGCGTCTTTTTTCCACTTTGTCTTATATTGCCCATCCTGCCCGGAAGGAGGTGTTTTATCTGTTACCCATGACGGAACTTTTGCCGCATCATTCTGAAACCCTGCTTTAGCGGCAGAGACTGATTGAACGGAACTGCCATTCTGGGCCCATAAACCGTTAATACAGCAAACGGATATAAGCGTAAAAAGTAAAACCTTTTTATTTCTATTTACCTTCACTTAAAGTGTAGTCTTTAACAAACAAAGTTAATAAATTTAAATGAGTTTTCGAAATGTATCTTTCCTTAGCCGGAAAAGATATAAACATAACGTATTTAACAAGGGGGGGGGAATTCCTTAAAAAAAATCGCTGAAAAATCAATTAAAATGAATGGAGTTCCTGCTTACCTGATAAGCGTTACCCTGCCAACATATTGCTGCTTTTGATGTTCCAGGCAGTCTTCGGCATTAATCACATATATATAGGTATCTTCCTGCGCTTCATTCGCTCCATTGTTTACTTTACCATTCCATCCCTGGTACATATCGGTGGTATGAAATATCTGCATCCCCCAACGGTCGAAAATATACATCTCAAAACTGCATACATAATCACCTACAGCCGTAAATACATTATTTATGCCGGTACCTGTAGGGGTAAAGGCGTTGGGTATATATATGGTACAGAAGGGCTCAACATAAATACAGTGCACGGTGGAATCAGTACATCCATGTATGTTGGTAACAGTAAGAATGGGACAAAAAGTTCCGGTATCGCTATAAGTATATGTTGGGTTCTCTGTAGTGCTGGTTCCGTCACCGGGGCCGCCAAATTGCCAGAACCAATTGGTAATTCCTCCATATAAATCTTTGCTCAGGTCTGTAAAATTGATTAAAGGCTGTAAAGTAGTTACAGGTTGCGGTGACCATGTAAATGCCGCAAGCGGATGGCTATAGACGGTAATCATGTTCGGTACGAACAGTGTATTTACACATCCGCTATCCGATTTTACCGTCAGACCAACCGTGTATATTCCTGAGTTTTTATAGCAATAGGTAGTATCTTTTGCCTTCGATGTGCCTCCATCACCGAATGTCCATTCGAGAGAAGCCAGGCCACCGGAGGATATAACTGAAGTATCCGTGAATTTTACGCATAAAGGCGAGCAGCCATTAGTTGTGTCTGCTTTAAAAATAACTTGTGGCAATGGGTCAACAATCGCCTTTACGGAATCTTGCGCTACGGGCGTTCCGCAATTATCTTTTACGGTTACCGTATATTCCGTTGTTACACCCGGAGATGATGTTACGGTACTACCGGTAGCTGTATTTAAACCGGCGGTGGGAGCCCAGCTAAATAAATAGTTCCCGTCTCCTCCGTTTGCAGAGGCAGTAAAACTGACGCTTCCTCCCGGACAAGTTGCTTTATCGGGCGAAACAGAAATACTCAGCGGAGGGTTTACTATAACGGAATCAATTGCCGAATTGCCGGGGCATAAATGGCTGTCTGTTACAACCACTGTATATGTGGTATCGTGAATGGGCCTTACAACGATTGAAGAACCTGTAGCTCCGTTAGACCATATGTAGGTGTATCCGGGTGTTCCGCCGCTTGCCGATGCAGTAATGGTTGCCGAATCGCTGATACATATTTTCTGAGTAGGGCCGGGCTTGGTTGCTACCTGCGTTGGCTGCGCTATAGTTGCAACAGCAGTGTCGGGGCATCCTTTTGAATCTGTAACAATAACTGAATATATACCTGCCGGCAGTCCTGTGGCCGAATCTGTTGTTTGCGCGTTACTCCACAGGTAGGTATAAGGAGGAGACCCTCCTTTGCCGGCGCCCATAGCGGTACCGTTGCTGCCGCCAAAGCATGAAACATCGGTAGTTGCAGTAATCACCGCAGTGTCGCCCGGTGTATTGGGTACAGCTATTTTTAAGGTATCCGGGCATCCTTTTGCATCAGTAACTATTGCTGTATAAGTAGCAGGGATAACATTGTTTATACAGCTTGTAGTGGCGCCATTATTCCATGAATAGGTATAGGGAGATGTTCCGCCGCCGGCGCTTGTAACGCATGCTTCCCCATTTGCCTGGTAGCAGTATGCTGGAGTTGTGCCTGTAGTCACAGTTAATGGCGGAGGCTGGGTTACAATAAGTCCTGTCGTATCTGCTTTACAGCCATTGGTATCGGCAATAACAACAGAGTATGTACCGGCACAAAGGCCGGAAATACTTGCAGTTGTGGTGCTAACGCCATTACTCCAATTATATGTATATGGGGCAGTTCCGCCTGCGGAAACAGTTTCCATTTGCCCGTTGCATTCTCCGTTGCAGCTTGCCGGAATAGTCGTAGCCTTCAAGGTCAGCAGGGAAGGTTGGGTTATGGAATCCTTTATAGAATCCTTACATCCGTTGGCATCGGTTATGGTTACAGAATAATTGCCTGCAGGCCCCGTTATACTCGAAGTAGTAGCGCCTGTGTTCCATAAATAGTTATAACCAGGAGTTCCACCGGTTGTTCCATTTGTGGTAATAGAACCATTATTACCAAAACAGGCTGCATTTGAAGACAATATGAGAGGAGTTATTGCCGTAGGCTGGATAATTGTAGCCGTATCAATTCCGGTACATCCATTATTATCAGTTACGGTAACTGTATAAGTTCCGGCCGTCAGGGCAGTATCAGTAGTTCCTGTTTGTCCGTTGTTCCAGGAATATGTATAAGGGGTGGCGCCTCCTGTAACGCCGGTTACAGATGCGCCACCGGTATTTCCTCCATTACAGAGTACTTTGGATGATGCAGTTGCCGGGGTAATTACCGGCCCTATATTTCCAACTGTGATTTTTGCTGTATCGGAACAGCCGTCAGCATCTGTAACAGTTACGGTATAGGTTCCCTGGCCGGTATTTATATTTGATGTTGTCTGCCCGCTATTCCAATTATAGGTGTATGCAGGTGTTCCACCGCTTGCGTTAATTGTGGCCGTTCCACTTATTTTACAATTTACAGGAGTCGATGAGGTGGTAACTGATATTGCAGAGGATGGTTGGGTTATAGTTACCGGTTCAGTTTGTATACAACCATTACTATCGGTAACTGTTACCGTATAACTGCCGGCTGACAAGGCAGTTGCAGTAGATGTAGTTTGGGCGGGAGTGGTGTTCCATGAATAGGAATATGCCGGGGTACCTCCGGTAACCGTTGAAGTTGCACTCCCTGTTCCGCCAAAACATAATATATTATTGGATGTCGCAGTAACCGCAAGCGGAGGAGGAATAGTAATAGTCGTATCGAGTGTATAGGTGCAGCCGGCTGAAACAGTTACCAATACAGAATATGTACCACTGGCATTAACAGTTACTGACTGTGTTGTACCTCCACTTACAATACCCGGCCCTGACCAGGAATAACTGGTAGCGCCGGAAGGGCAAGTAATTACTGCAGAATTACATTTAATTGCTACAATTGGCCAGGCCGTCTCGCTGCATACACAATCAACATAAGCATAACCAAAGTGGCCACCAACTGTACATCCGGCAGCAGTAAAACGAATTGTTACCTTAGACCCAATATATGGCCTTAGATTAAAAGATGTGGATGTCCAGGGCAAATAATATACTGAAGAAGTCGGATCTGCATTACCACCATATTTCGAGGTAAGAAAACCCGGAGGAGGAACTCCAAGAGTGCATGCCATATAATATTGCAAGCAAGGTATTGGAGTACCTGTACTGTCAAGTACTTCAGCCCTAAAATAAGGCTGTTGTTGTTCTGTATGGCCACTTGCAGCACCATCATTCAATACTACTGCATAATGATAGGTAAACATCGCATTTGTTGCTGTAACCGTAAAGGTTTGCATTATTTCCTCTCCCATTGAACCTTGATTAGGGTCATTGGTCTTTTTATTTGCGCATGGCGTCCAATTATAATCTTCATTCGCCGAATCTCCGCCTAAACGTAGAGAATATAAACTTCCGTTAGGGTCAAGCATTGGAAAACCACCATAAAAATCTTTTCCCCCAGTAACCAGTGTATGCCATGAACAGGAAGACACATTTGAATTTATACCTAATGTACTTATTCCTGCAACCGAAACTGTAAGGGCCTTTGTGGAATTAGCGTTATAACCAATATCACCCGTCCAGTTTGTATAATTACCATCGCCAAAGTCAAGGTTATTACATGCACTCGCCATCGGCTTATCCAATTTTCCTGGAACAGTATTCATAGGTTCATCGGGAATAGAAATATCGGATAGAGTTTGAGTATGATATTTTTCTCTTACGAAATTATCCTCCATTTTATGCAAACAGATAAGCCTGTTTTCCAAATTAAGAGCCCTGACTTCAGGCCTGTCAAGAACAGCCTTAAAATTGAAATCATTGAGAGTATCGCCCCCATAAAACACATAACTCTGTGGTATTATAATATCTTGAGAAAATGCCGTTTTATATGCAAATACGCTAATAACAAGAAACAAAAAAAACGTATAGACTTTTTTAAGTTTCATTAGTACGATTTTAAAGGGCTATGGTTTAATTTGCAGAATTCTGAATGAGCCTCCGGGTATAAAGGGGGAAACAAACTGGTTTTTGTAATAAAATCCAAATTAGCCAGGTAATTTTTATACATCAATTAAACGGTTTAGATTACAATTATACTACAATATAAAACGATATTTTACTATCATTTATATAATCATAACTATAAATTACAACTAACAAATATATGAAATTTTGCATCATTTTACTATTTATTTTCATATTTATTTAACAATATGGCTGTTAATTAGTAAGAAAAGTCTCTTTTCCTCTATAAGTCATAACATTATATCATTACACAATATGTATTAGTCCAATATATAACACGATTTGATATTATGTCACCCCGCCTTTAAAGGCGGGGTTATAATATTAACAATGGATTTGGGCTTTAGCCATGATTTAAATAATTGGACTAAAACATGGCTGAATTCACATTATATCAATAAAAAAGCCCCTGACGATAGTGTCAGGGGGCTTAATTAAAAAATCCGGCACAAATTAATTCTGCGCGTGCAACGCCATCCTGTTGCCTTCGGTGTCAACAAAAAAGGCCATACAGCCAATTTCAGGAGAAATTTGTGTTTTTGGCATTACCACTTTACCTCCATTCTTTTCAATCTTGTCAATTACTTTCTGAATACTGGGGTTAGCATTCAGGTAAACTACCGCTCCGTCAGTCGAAGGTTTGTGCATCTGGCTCTGTACCAAAGCGCCCGAAACTTTTCCATTGCCCATTTCGGCGGGAAAGCTTGTCATTTTCATACCCATCATTTCAGGCATATCATCCATTTTCATATCAAAAATAGATTCATAAAATTTCTTTGCCCTGTTAATGTCCGTTGCAGGGATTTCAAACCAGTTCAGTGCATTTGCTGTTTTTTCCATGATGATTAGTTTTTAATTGTTATAATTTTTGTGAGGGGTTAATACAACCTCACGATTAATTTGACTGCGGTAAGATATAAAAAAACTATTAGCTGAATATTATTTTTTTGCAAGCCTGTGGATGCCTTATAAATATGGGCTTGTGGACAATGAGTTAGATCGCACGCAAATTCTGTTTTCTATTTCTGCATTTATTTCTTGCATGGAATATTTAATTAGTTATTTTTGCTCTGCTTGAAAAATAAACTTATTTCAATCATACCGTAATCATGCAAGGTAAACTAATAGCAGTAACAGGAAACATAGGCTCAGGAAAAACAACCCTTACGCGTTTGCTTGCAAAGCACTACAAATGGAAACCTCATTTTGAAGACGCGGATGAGAACCCTTACCTCAACGATTTTTACGAGGATATGCAGCGCTGGTCATTTAACCTGCAGGTGTCATTTCTGAACAGCCGTTTGCAGCAAATTCAGCAGATACGTAAAAACAATAAAACAGTTATCCAGGACCGCACCATATACGAAGACGGTTACATATTCGCCTCAAACCTTCATGCTATGGGGCTTATGACTACCCGTGATTATGAAAACTACATGTCTCTTTTCAATACCGTTCTTGAATTTGTGTTGCCACCTGACCTGCTGATTTACCTGAGAGCTTCAGTACCTACTTTGGTTAAACAAATACAAAAGCGCGGACGCCCTTACGAAGAATCCATCCGCCTTGATTACCTGAGAAGGCTCAATGAGCGATACGAAGCATGGATTGACCAGTATGAAAACGAAACAAAAGGCAAGCTTATTGTTATTGACGTAGATGAGAACAACTTCCCGGAAAAAACCGAGGACCTTGATAAAGTAATAAAGCTTATAGACGGCAAATTGTTCGGCGGCTTGTTTTAATCTCATTATATTGTATCTGCAGGAAGTCAGAAGGGCTTTACCGGAGGAACCTCCTCAAAAAATATCAGATAATACCTGTACTATCCTCTCCGTAGCTTTTCCGTCCCATAAAGGAGGAATGGCACCTTTTTTATATGTGCCATTTTCAATGCTTTCTATTTTTTTCTGGATAATATCCACGTCAAAAGGAATCAGTTCATTGGTGCCGAGGGTAACTGTTACCGGTCTTTCGGTGTTGGCTCTCAGGGTAAGGCAGGGTATCTGCAAAAAGGTTGACTCCTCCTGTATGCCTCCGCTATCGGTAATAATGAAAGCGCTTTCCTTGGTTAATTTCTGAAAAGAAAAATAATCCATAGGTTCTGAAAACACCAGGTTGGGATTTTGTTTGATAAAATCATAGAGCCCGAATTTCTGAAGGTTCTTTACTGTCCGCGGGTGAACAGGAAATACAAGTTTATATTTTTTTGTGAGATGCAAAATAAGGCTGCTCAGCTTATTTAATCCTTCCGCGCTATCCACATTCGAAGGACGGTGAATAGTCATCAGCACAAACTTTTTAGGGGTAAGCCCAAGTTTATTAAGCACATCACATTTTTCAACTTCTTTTGAGAATGCGACCATAGTATCAATCATTGTATTGCCTACAAAGAATATGCTCTCCTTTTTTCTTCCTTCTTTCATTAAATTATCGTAGCCGCTTTGTTCCGTGACAAAGAAATAATCGGCCATAGCATCGGTAAGAACGCGGTTAAATTCCTCGGGCATGGTGCGGTCATTACTGCGTAAACCGCTTTCGAGGTGCGCAAGGGGAATATTCATTTTATTGGCAGTAAGTGATGCGGCCAATGTGGAATTCACATCACCCGGGACAATAACCAGGTTTGGCTTATATTCATTTATTACCTTTTCAAGCCCTGTCATTATTTCAGCCATTTGCGAAACAGAGGAGCCATTGCCGATATTAAGAAAAATATCGGGCTGCAAATTGAACTGTTTGAAAAACACGGAGGACATGGCATCGTCAAAATGCTGCCCGGTATGCGCTATCTTACATTCGAGTGAAGAATGTTTAGCCAGAAGGGACGGGAATTGGGTAACCTTAATAAAGTTTGGCCTTGTGCCAACAACGATAAGAATCCTCTTCATTGCGGCAGCATTTTTTCAAAATTTGTTTCTATTCTATACACTGCAAGAGCCTTATTAAGGAACTTCGCAAAGGTATTGATATTATGATTAGACAACATTTTGGGATGCGAAATAAAATGCATGTAATTATTCTTCTCAAGGAAATCAAGGTAAGCAGAAAGCTTAACCCTGTTCAGCAATTCTATAGATACCATTTCATTTCCCGTACCCGGTTTTTCAGTTGTTTCAATTGAAATACTTTGACCGTCTCCATACGAATTATCTCCGCTCCATGACAGGTATTTCAAAAGAAACTTATTTAAAAGTTTTGTCGATTCAGAAACTTTCACTGTGCTTATGGGAAATTCAGTATACTTACCTTTCCCTTGCACAGTCACATCATTAGAGAATGTATAAGGATGCGATATTTTAATATCTGAAAAATCGTAATGCTGCCCTGGTGAGATGCACTTGCTTCCGGGTAAAACACTAAAGTCATACGTCATATTATGTTTTTGAAAGAAGGGTTCAAAATCCTCAAATGGCTGAATAGACCAGCCACCAGCGCGGTACCCACCTGCTTTATAATCCGGGCCAAGTATCTCTTTTAAAATAGCTATTGAATCGTCAAAAGATTGGTCCCTTGCATTTTTATCAAGGTTGTGGAATCTATAACGGGAATAGTCAATAAGCTGCCATTGGTTTATTCCGGCAATGTAGGTGGCATCTATCCAATGCGGATGCAGATGAGGAAAAACGTAATGCCCAAGTTTTGAAAGCTGCACCAACTGCAGGGCAACATTTTCATAATCACTTCTTGCCGCAGCATTTTCTCCGGCAATTTTTTTTAGCCTCACCAGCCATAAGGTATCTACAAAAAATATGGCTGATGATATTTTACACCTGCTGAAAATATCTGCCAGCTTTTGGGTTGGCTCAATGACGCACCGGCTCACGCTTCCGCTCTTTTTACCGAGGTAAAGCTCATAATCGAATGTAAATAATATGTTTTTGGATTGTGTCATCATTTTTTTCTAAGCACCAGCAGAAAATAGTTGGGCACTTTTGCTCCCAACAGGGTGTTAAGATAGTTTAATATTGTTAAATAAAATGGCGCCAATACAGAAAACATTACTACATCTTTCCGGCCGTAAGAACGGGCATACGCAAGCGGAACTGTCTTTTCTATTGCCCAATTATATGTTGAAAAATAACCGGAAAATTCAGCTTCTGCAAGAACAAGCCTGTTAACCCCGGGATTGCGTTTTTCAAACCATTTGTAGTTTGGCCCGTTTATATTGGGAACGATTATAAATACCATACTATCTTCGGGAGTTTCAGAATATAAAGCGGCTAAAACTTTGCCTGGGTCCGGTAACAGGAACAAAGCGTTAATAATACAGAAATACTTTGCATGATTATGATTTGATATTGCCTTATTTATATCCGCTGCATCAAAGAATAAATTGCCGCGCTGAAAATTATTTTTTGAATTTTGTATAGCTGCAGGGCTGATATCATATCCATACACCGTAAGGTTGTTAAGCCTGGAAAAGCGCCATGAAGTTATTCCATCGCCGCAAGGAACATCCACCAGCTCGTTCCCCGGTTTAGCATCAAGATAAGGCACAATGGCTGAAGTAAATATATTCTGAGGATACGAAAACCTAAGCAGGTATTTTATAATTGCCTGTCTCATTTAATTCAGCAGCTTTTCAATTTCAGTTGTAAGGGAAGGCACACTGAACGCGTCTATATTGAATTTATCATTAAAATCCAAAAGAATGGAATTTATATTGGAAAAGAAAACATTAAGGTCCTGTTCTATATTACCGGGGCTAATATGAAATCCAAGTTTATGTTGCGTAATAAAGTCAGATGCATCACATGGGTAAGTATATAACAAGACAGGTTTGCGGTTTGCCAGGTATTCGCAAAATTTTGTATTGAACACAACGGAATAGCCGGGAGGTGTTATCAGCATACAAAAAGAACATTCGCGCAATATTTGCTGCATTTCAATTAAGGGCACGGGGTTGTTTATTTTTATATTGGTGTTACCCGAAAGAATAAGCATTTCTTTAAGCTCTTTGTTAATATTCCCGTAAAACTCAAAAGAAAGCCGGCTATAGAGCGAAGGATTCGCTTCTTTCATTTTTGCAAGAAATGAGATAAAAGGAGTAATAACATATTCCAGGTCGTTGTATAGTGTTCCACCATAGACGAATTTAATTTTACCGTTGCCGGTTCTGTCTAATATACCTGTCCCGGGCAATATATCCGCGGGGTCAAAGCCATTGGGGAGGGTAACTATTTTCCCAGGTTCTATATTCCTTTTTTTAAGGTCATCGGTCATTTTAGATGAAACAGAAATTATATGGCCGGCCATTTTTATTACTTCGGCTTCACATTGTTGTTCATATCGCAGACGTTCCGGCTCCAAATCTTTAAACCCATGATACGATTTATTATCTGTCCAGGGGTCACGGTAATCAATAATAAAATTCACAGCCGGGTATTTTTGCTTTAATTCAAGAGTAAATGTGGCAAGCCTGAACGGAGGTATAGATACAATTACATTATTGATTTTTTCTGTTTCAATTATTTCAGAAGCTTTTTGCTGCAATTGCCTCTTCCAGAACATGGTTCTTTCAAATATTACGCCTTTAGAATAAAGGGAAAAATACCATTTCCAGAAACGATAGCTAACCTTATCGAGGATATTTTTAGCCCCATGAAGCATCACACCGGGATATTTCACGGGAAGACGGTGGACAATAATACCAGGGTGCTCTATATCTTTCATCCACAACGATTCTTCCTTGAATGGGTTTTCAGAGCAGAGCACATGTATTACATAACCTTTTTGTGCCAGGTATTTTGCAAACTTCGCCCATCGCCTGCCCCCTACTCCCGGAAATGGAGGAAATGTATATAGTATTACAAGTATCTTTTTGTTCACTTTTTAAATATTAGGCCATTTACCTGCTTCCTTATCAATAATATCAGGTTTAGGTTTATAGCCGGTCAGCATAAATTTTGTCTTAAGCAGGCTGTTTAACAGTAAGCATTTGGCAGGCTGAATATCCGCTTTCCATAGGTATCCCTTATTTAATATACCCCCAAAACGGCTTTTAAATTCCTGTATCCCTTCAAGCTTGGTACCCGAAACATCGCTTAACCTTGCGCCGGAAAAACTATATCGCTTTACACCTTTAGACTTAAGTAATTTCATTGCCTCCCAGTGAAGAAAATTTATTGCTCCTGAAACCTGTATATTGGTGGCAGATGCCCCATATAAATAATGGCCGCTATACATAGTATATATGCCAAACAATCCGCCTTCTGGTTTACCATTGTAATAAGCCACTCCGCAAATGACATTATCATCGCCTGAATTATCGTACATCTTTTGGAAAAACTCAAAAGTATCGCAAAAAAGTTTTCCCCTCTCCATTGTTTCCTTATAGAGCATGTAAAAATCATCCAGCGCCTTCCGGCCGTATTGGATAACGATACCGCTTTTCTCAGCTTTCCTGATTTTGTTTCTGTGCTTGGGATGAATATTTGAAAACAAAGCCTCTTCATCTGAATGTGCCAAATCAACAGAATAATCGCCAAAAGGACAAAATTTTGATTCAGCAGGATGTTCCTTAAAGCAAAAAAAAGTGGAAGGTGCAACAAGCTTTATACAAACGTTTGTGTCACGTAAAAAGGGTAATGTCTTTTTCCATACTTCCTGTTCCTCTGCATTAGTAATATCTTCCCCGCTCTTCCTGACAGGATAGAACAACAACTCACCTACTTTATATGGCCCTACCTTGATAAGCTTTATGGGAATAATAATGTCATTATCACATTCAATAATTTTTACTGTTTCATTGCTCCAGGCATTTACAAAACTGGCATAGGAAGGCAAAAAAGGATAAGGAAGGTTATTATCATTTACAGGAGCTATGAGTTTCATATACGGGTTAAGATTGCCTTTTCCTTGACGAAGATTTATTCATCGAAGTTAATATAGATTCTGCATGAAATTTAGCTGCCCAGTTTAATATTTTAAATTTCTGGTAACTCCCGCTTATTGGAAATGACCCTGGAATGCCATAATTCAGGCCCGAATATTTACTTTGATGGTTGCCCAATGCGGCTACAATTTTTATAATTTTATCCGCGGCTCCGGCATATTCCGGATTGTCACTGATACGCGAAATTTTATGAAAGCAAATGGCAACCTGGCTAAGCCCTGTTAAACAAAGCGAAGCCTTTTTGCCTCCCAAATCATAATACACTGACCAGTCAGAATTCAGATAGGCGGGAATCTGGCCGATGGCCTTATGCAATTTCAGTAAATTCTCAGCAATTCTTATTGCAGCATTGTAATATTTCTTATCATTAAATATTTCAAATAAAACAAGCAAGCCATCAAGCGCGTAGCCCGTAATGTGTAAAAGTGATGTACCGGGAAAGGAATCTGCAAAATTAGAACTGCCCATACACCCATTTTCATGTTGCAGCTTAATATGAGCATCTATAGAACGCAGAAGAATTGGCTTATAGTGTTGCTGTTCTTTTTCGGGCATATACTGTAATACCATAGATACATAAGAAAGCACCAGCAAATCTGCGCTCCACCCGGTTTTTACAGGATTATTACTTATAAACAAACCATTTTCACCTACCTTGCTCACTATCCATTCAACTCCTTTACATGCAGAAATTAAATAAGCTTCATTTTTTTCATTCCGGTATGCGGCCATCATTCCGTCAAGTATCATGCCTGTATTAAAAATTCTCAGCTCGCATGGAACACCTATCTGCAACCCTTGCCATCCTCCTTCCACCGATTGGATTGAAAGCAGCCAATCGGCAGTTTTTTTTGCCAGTCCGCTCCAATAGGCATCTTTGGTATATGCAGAGTAATCATACAGAGTGGGTATTAAATAGCCTGTGGTTTCCGGGTACGATGTTGCCCATCCCTTCCCAAATTGATAATACGCTGATGAACCACCGTCACCGGTTGCCTTAAATGATGCATCAATCCATTGAAAAGTGCTCTCAAGGCTTTTTTCGAAGGAGGGAGCCGGAGGAATTCTGTTAAATGAATCTTCCCATACTCTTTTTAAGTATTTCCATTTATATAATTTGTAGCCGCGTATTTCTCTTATTGTATTTAGCATAAAAATATAAAGGGCGCTATTTAATTAAATTTCTTTAAAATGCCTGCAACCCTTTCAATTTCACTAAGGGCTAAACAGGCTTCACATGAAATCTCTATAATTCTTGGGGCAGCATTTTTGTAATTGGGCAATTTTTCTATATTTTCATTCCCAAGTTTTATAGCTCTATAGAGGCAATGATAAGGAACTTTATGTTGTTCAAGGTATGCCGTAAAGCGCTCCATATTATCTCCATTCACATATAAAACTAATTTGAAACTGCATTCATTGTTACTTTCAAAAGGAATTTTTAAATACTTGTGGCCAATTACTGCCCGCTTCAATAAGTTGTATCGTTTTGCCCTTTCTTCCTTCTTGTCTGGTACAAGCTTTAAAACATATTCAGCCGCATTTCTTTGAACAGAAG
The DNA here is from genome assembly GCA_052325425.1 of Bacteroidia bacterium. GTDB lineage: Bacteria > Bacteroidota > Bacteroidia > JABEUT01 > JABEUT01 > JABEUT01. The sequence goes on from JBKQUY010000107.1 coordinate 51,518, forward strand.
TCATTGTATAAAGCCCATCCGGCTCATGAATCCTGTTAATTATTCTCCATCCAATCCTGTCAGCTAAAGAATATGTTGCGCCATATATTCTTGATTTCATAAAAAGCCTTGCCCTTAAATTTGAAAACACAGGAGGCGCCGAAACATTCTTTTTATAAAACCCTTCGTCCATATTTTTTATAATTCCTCCGCCGGCCGCAGTAGAAGATTTACCCGGACCAAAAGAATAAAGTATGTTTCCGTAGCCCAATTTTGATTCATCAACCCCATACGATTGAGCCGTATCGTGTATTAAAAATATATTCTTCTCCCTGCAAAAGCTTATGATTCTTTCGTTATCGGGGTGAATGCATCCATATAAATGAACCAATATAACCGCAGCAGCGCTAGATTCAAGTATAGCCTTTTCATTATAATCAGTCCAGAAAGTTTCAGCGTCGGCCAAATCAAGATAAAATGGCTGAAATCCCTCTTTTATTACAGCTTCTTTTAAAGAATCGCAGACATAAACCGGCAGGGCCACCACCGCGCCCTTTTTCAGGTTAAAACTCCGCAAAATCAATCTTACGGCATTTGAGCCTGAGTTGAGATTGAACCTGGTTTTATCGGATTTGAGTTTTGGCAACCTGGCAGTATCAATTAAACCTGGGAAATAATAGCCTGTCATCTGCAAGTTGAAACAATGTTTATAGTGGCAAATTTAAAGAATATGAGTGATTTTATGCTTTAATTCGTATTTGAAGTTAGTTTTTCCAGTAAGGGTGAATGTAATTTTACCAGCTTGAAATATTCGCTGTTCGGCAAACTTAAAAACAAGTCAATCTTAGAGAAAAAATCATCCTTGTCCTGCGCGCACAAATTCAACAAGGCCTTGCTCGGTATTCCTATATTGCTATCAACATCCAATAAAAGCAGGCATTTAAAACCGCAATACAGGCGTTCAAGTATTACTGTTGAATAATAAGCAATGCCCAGGTTGGCTGCTTCAAAATAATGGGCCGAAAGCAGTGGGTTATAATACAATTCATAATCAAGGCCATCAAAGTATTCTTTATAATGGTCTTCGGTTATTTTCCTGTAATCATCCTGCTTCTCCACCTCTTTCAGAAAGATACGCAATTTAATATCCCTGTGCGCTTTTAAATATTCCGATAAATAGGTCAGCACTTTAACTTCCCCTGAATAGCCGTCATACAGGGCAAATTCCTTGTTCATCCTCCTGATGTATGCCGCAGACGAATAAAACCCAATTACTTTTTTATTGGTATCGTACATCTCTTTCTTATATCTGCCCACCACATTTACCAAAGACTCAGGCCCCCAGATTTCAGTTCTCCCGATTATCATGCTGTCCTTAAATTCTTCAACCTCCTCGACCTGCATGAAGCTGGATAGCGCAAGCACATCGGCAATGATTATTTTATTCCAGAATTTCAAAGGAGTAAGCGATGTTACTTTAATTACTTCCACCCCCGCATTTTGCAGCATTATGGCGCTTACATTTGAATCCTTTTCATATATGCTGTAATAAAAGAGTTTATTAATATGATTATGTTTTACCACTTTAATCAGATTTGCAAGCTCTATGTATTCAAAAAATATCAATCCTGCCGAAGCCTTCATTTTACTGAAAACAGCAATAGGCAAAAGGAAAATGAACAAAAGAGTCAAAAACACTGCCTGGAGTATCTTGTCCGCATACGTTAAATAGCCGAGCAATAAATTTTTAAATACCGCCCCGTTTATAGCCCCTTTATAGTAGTAATTCAGATGCGACAGTCTTATTTTTTCATTATCCTGCAGGTAATCTCCGAATTTTATGCTGTGTTCTATCTCGTAGAAACATGTCCCGCCATCGCTGTATTTTTTATAGGCTGTATCATGGGTTATTTCAGGAAACATCATGGCCAAAACATATCTCTTAACAAAGAAAGTAAAGCTCTTCTTGTCATTTTCGGAATACCTGAAACTGCTCCCGAAAAGGTGCTTCCCGGCAAGGTAATATTTCTTTTGTGAAGGGGATTTAATTGAGAAAAAATAAGAGAGGATAGAACGAATGATTAAAAGCCAGGTTCTGAAATAAATCATGCCGCTTATCTCTTAATTATTTATATTGTACCGTTCCAGCAAAATTTTTTGAATCGTTTTCTCAAGCACTTTTTCACGCTTCAATATCTCTTCCACAAACTCCCTGAAAGCCCCTTCGCCTCCGGCTTTCTTGGTTACAAAATCAACCTTATCTTTAATATAATCGGGGGCATTGGCAGGGGCGCCTGAAAATCCAACTTTGGTCAATAAATTCAAATCAATCAGGTCATCTCCTATATAAGCAACTTCGCTTAAATTAACTTTCAGTTTTTTGAACAGCTTTTCGGCATCTTTCAACTTATTCCTCGACCCTTGTATAAGATGTTTTACCTTTAATTTTTCAGCCCGCCTTTCAACAATATTGGTGTTTTCCCCGGTAATGAATACAATCTCCATATCCAGGGCTTTGCACAACAGAACCCCAAAGCCATCTGAAGTGCTGAACTTTTTCCATTCATTTCCCTTCTGGTCGTAATACATACCGCCATCTGTCAGTACTCCATCAACGTCTGTAAGAATAAGTCTGGGCAACATATTTTCAGAAAAAATTAATCGTTTTTATTTTTGTAAAGATAGTATCTATAACAATCAAAGTTACAGACCTTTATTAATTCAAGGTTAGGGTTTTTACCAAAGTTCTGGAGCTGGTATGGAGTTACTTTCTCAATAAGATAATCCGCTATTTTATTTGTCAGCATAGAATCCTGCGAGGCTTTTGTAGCTGTGTTTATAAAGTCAACAGGGTATTGGTGAAACGCAGGCTTACATCCTGTATAAAACTGGTAGGCAAACGGGTAGCTGTATATAACAACTTTATTGTGAAGCATGGGTTCGAGGCTAATGAGGCAATCGCGCACCTGGTATTTGCGGTTAATCACAAATGTCCCGGCAGCAAAAGCAAGATTAGTCAATATTGAAATTGCAAGGGCAGAAATAACAATTGCTTTGTTCAGTTTATTGGTAAAGAAGACGGTATATAACAAAGTAGCGGCCAATAGTACACAAGCCAGAATATTCAGCGCGTCAAACCAGGCCGGAGTTGTGCCAAAACACCCAACCCCGGTGTACCACCAATATTCATGCGACTTATTGGCTTTGAAATTAAACAGGCAAAGCCCCAGCCCGGCTATGAGGAATAAAGCCATCACCATTTTTTGAGATTTTGTTTTAATCCACGATTTAAAATCGGAATCTTTTGCCGCGAGGAAGATTGCAATGGCAGTAACAGGCAATACAACAATCATTTTTTTAAACGGAAAGCTTACTATAAAATAGTTCTGAACAAGCTGGATAGCTATTAAAAGCAATATCAATAAGGACAGGTCCCCGTTCGCGTCATTTTTGTTTCTTGCTTTAAACACTAAGATTGGAATGGCAGCAAATATGCCAATTAACAACGGCAACTGGTACCTGAAGTAGCCTGTATTGGTAACCGAAGTAATGCTTCTGAAGAAATTCATAAACACCGATTTCACCGAATGGGTATCGGTGAATATGTCATAACTGTTGGCATACGTAAGGTTTGAGCCGTATTTTAAAAATACGCTGCTGCCAATAAGCCACAAACACAACAACAGGAAAAGCGAACAACATACACAACCTGCAAAGAAATAGAGAGGAAGCGCGAACTTCTTCTGCACGATTGCTTTAATGAGAATAAACAAGCCCAGGGCCGCCGGCAAAAAAAGATTCATAGGATAGACAAACAAAACCGAGAAGGATGCAACAAGCCCTGAAATAATCAGAGGTAATGGTTTTTCATATCCATACCGGGTAAAAACCCATAGGGTGAGCGTAATTGCGACAATCGAATAAATTTCGGGGTTATTATACCTTGAATAAACGAAAAGATAAAAGTTGGTAAACAGAATTACCATCATTACAGGAATAAATTTATTGCCGGGGCTGATTGTTTTGAAAACAGAAAATATAAGCAGCAGAAACAATACCGATGCAATGACATCGGGAACGCGCAAGCCCCAGTAATTATTACCGAATACCTTAAGGCATGCATACGCCAGAGGTTTGTTATACATATCGTTGGGCTCACCCTTGGCCCTTTCAAACCCTTTTACAGTCCTTCCTTCATCGGCACATAATTTAAGTATGGCGCCCTCCGAATAGTAAGGCTCATCTTCCTGGTTAATATTGCCAATTTCCCACACCGGCGCGTCCTGGTCGAGGTAGGCAAACCGGAAGACCAAAAGCCCCGCAAAAATCAATATATACCACCACTTCATTATGCGGGTTCTATATCAGATTTATAAATCACTTCATCTTTCGCAAGGTCTTTCAGGGCTTTACTGCCGATAACCTTATTTTTTTCCGACCATTTAAACCCATCGCCCGGAGAGAGCATGTGTATATCCTCTGACTTTACTGTTTCACCTTTCTTTATAAGGCGTTTTGTGGCAATTGAGCGTTCCAGCTTTATCCTCGAAGGCTCAACGGTAGGGTCAATGAAAATTTCTTTTTTCCCAAACGACATTTCAAGCAGGCGTATATCGCGGACCATTCTGTGTACCCCGTCAGGGCCAAGCGAGCCGGCCTGGTCTGTACCTTTCATGTTCCGGTCGAGGGTAATGTGCTTTTCAATAACCTTTGCCCCCATTGCCACCGCGGCCACCGGTACCGATATGCCAATGGTATGGTCGGAATACCCGATTGTATAGGCAGGGTAATTTTCCTGTAAATATTTTATGGTATTCAGATTAACGTTTTGCGGGTGGGTGGGATATTGCGAAACGCAATGCAATATGGTTATGTTGTTATGATGTCTGGCAATCACCTCAAGCGCCTCATCCAACTCTTTCTTGCCTGCCATGCCTGTAGATAGTATCATGGGTATTTTAGTCTCAGCCAGCGCATCGAGCAATGGTAAATTGGTAAGGTCTCTGCTGGCGACTTTCAACCTGTCAGGCAAAAAAAGTTTCAGCATGGAAAGGCAGCCTATTGCGCATAGGGTTTCGACAAAATCGAAGCCGAGGGATTTGGCGTACTTATAAAGTTCAAAATGCTGCTCATCGTTTAATTCTAAAAATGCCCTATGTTCGCCGTATGTTTTCCCGAATGAATGAGGAGAGTTGTATGGCTTGTCCATCTGTGATTGCGAAAGCTCTTCTTTCAAATCGCGCCGGGTAAACTTTACCGCGTCAAGCCTTGGCAGATTAAGGTTAAAAAGGTCCTCATGTATTTCGCCTGCCGCCATATCAATAATGCGCCGTGCTATGTCCATAGAGCCATTATGGTTCTGCCCTATTTCACCTATGAGGTAGGTCTTCATATTTCAATTTCTCTTTAATTACGTAACCGGCATCCGCCAATATTTTCAAATATTTATAAAACGAAACAGATACCCCGCCGGACAGCTTTATGGTTGATTCCTTATCCTGTATTTTTTCCCCTTCTGCATTGGCCAATATATCCCTGAGGGTGATTTCGGTGGCTTTTTTCTTCCCAATCCGTTTAAGAATATTCATAGCCCTTTTATAGTCCTCGGGATAATCAATGGAAAGATTCAAATATTTCAAATCGGGGTCACCTTCGAAATCAATGGCGCCCTTCCTGCAATTTTTATCGTTAATAACAAACCACGAAAGGTATTCCGAATGCATGGGGTTATCCATTTGCAGGTAAAGGTTCCACAAATATTTTGAGGAAAACAGCTCGCACGATACCCCAAAAGGAACATTAAGCACCCTAACATAGTCGAGGTCATATTTTAAATAGAGGGCAATCATCTTATCCATCAGGTAAGGGTCGGTAAAAGGATTATCGCCGGTTACCCTGAATATGGCCCCTGCCCTGTTTTCCCATGCCTGCCACAAAAGCCGGTCAATTACCGATTCCGGATGCCCCAAAAATACCTTGATCTTGTTTTTAGCCGCTAAGTCTGCCAATTCACGGTCTTCGGGCAGGTATGATGTGGCAAGGAACAAGGAGCCTGATTTTTTCGATTGCTGCAACCGATGGTATAGGTCTATAATCAATGGCCCGCTGCAAAAGGGCTTTAAGACCTTCAGAGGCAGGCGTTTTGATTTCAACCGCGCTATTAAACCTATGCTGACATTGGCCTTATCGAACGATTTGAATTTATCGGTAATGTAGTCATCACCCTTATCAGACCTGCGCAATACCTTATCATTCTTTAATACCTTTTTAAAAATAATATCGCGGTATTTCAGTTCATTGGCCGACGGATGCTTCACCCCGTTTCCCAACGCTTGGGTATAATATTTTATTCCCGATACCATCTGGCTGAATTGTTCGGGATAGAGCGATACCTGCCAGTCGAAATTGCGGTTGTTGCGGGTAAGGGTAATATGTTTTTCAAGGTAATCGCAGCCCTTGGCAAGCAGCATCAGGGGTATGTTCTCCACATCGGTAGAATGGTCGGCAAAACCAACCTTATAGGGGAATTCTTTTTTAAAGGTATCAATAACATTAAGGTTCAGGTCTTCAACCTCGGTAGGGTAATTGCTGTAGCCCGTCATCAGGCAATGAATTTTATCCTTCAATATATTTACCGCAAACTTTATATCGAAATTGGTGCTTACCTGGGTTTCTAAAATAAGGCTGATATCGTTTTTCGAGGCTATGTATCTTAAAAAGGGCTCATTTACAATATCGGTGGCATGCAGCTTAATAAACCTGAAACCCTGTTTATAGCAAAAGTCGAACGAAGCCTCATCCAATACGCAGGGAATGACTTCAAGCTCCATTTTTTTACACGCATCAAATACCTTGCGCCAGTTTTCCTTCGATATTTCGGTATCTATATATAACTGGTATTTCGAATATCCCTTTACGCTGAACTCTTTGGCATCCATTACCTGCACAGTAAAATAATCGGCGCCGCAATTTTTGGCGGCAAGGGCAAGTTCAATAAGGTATTCGTAAGAACCGTTATGGTTAAACGCGCTTTCGGCTATAATTTTCATCATAGAAAACAAAAGTAATAAAAGATTGGGGAATCAGGTAATGAGTATCAGGTATTAAGTAATGAACACTTCGAGAAGCTCAGTGTGACAGGAAACTCTGCGGACCTATATGGGCTGTTTGCTTTGCGCACTCTGCGGTTAGATTTAATTAGGAATTAGCAATTAATAATTAGGAATGAAAGAACAAGAATTTGATAATTTGATGATGAAAAACTTTGCGTCTTTGCGACTTTGCGGTAAACAAGTATTAAATTTTACTTTTGCACCACAATGACACCTGACTACAAATACGCTCCGAAAGGAGATTTTTCAGATAACAAGTTTTTTGCCAAACAATATTCCGGCATTAAACGCTTGCAATTCTGGTTTAAAATATGGAGGGGATATATGGCTGCCGATGCCAGGCTGAAAAAAACCCTGAGGCTAAAAAAATGCTACTATGGCCCCTTTAAGGGGGAATTCGGGCATTTCCTCGCCCATAACCTGCCTTTCCTTTCGTACCTGTATTCAAAAGGAGTTCAGATTTATTATTGCGGCATGGAGCTTCACAGGCCATTTCTGGTTGACGAAAACGGGGAAAGCATTATTGCACACTATTATCCCTTGCGCGATTTTTTCGGAGAAGTGTCTCCCACATCCAACAATACTGTCCCGCCTGCCGATGTTCAGGCTGAGATAAGCAAGTTTATGGAAACAGCGGAAAAAGACCCTTCTGTTCCGTTCTGGAATATTGACGACGAATTTTACTATTGGTTCATACAGCGCAACTGGCTGCTCAAAGGGCCCTATATGAAAACACATAACCTGGAGAAAGTATATGGAAAAGGAAAGGAGAAAGCTGCCGTAATCTTTCCGCGGAAAAAGGGCACGGGATACAGCAACAATCATGGAGGAGCATGGGATTATATGGATATTGCAAGAGTCGTAAGCCCCTATTTTGACAAGGTATATATTACAGGGCATCCTTCGCTGAGCGCTGAACTGAAACCGGAAGGCAATATAGAAGTGTGCCTGTCGAACAACAATAAGGTAATACTCGAAATATGCGCCAAGAGCCAGTTGATAATTACCCAGCATTCGGGGGTAAATAATTTGGGAGAATACACGAACAACAAGGTGCTTATCATATATAACGGAAAGCCACCGATAGGCAGCCTGCAAAATACGCTTCGCTTCAGGCCATATATTGGAACCAGGCACGACCTTGATTACGCTTTCAGCAAGGAAGAAATAATTGAATATGCCAAAAACTTTACCTTTAAACCGAATTAAAATAGCATGAAAGTTCTCATCACAGGAGTCGCGGGCTTTATCGGGTCAAACTTGCTCGATTACCTTATCGGGCATACCGATTGGCAAATTACCGGCATTGATAACCTGGGCACCGGCTCGGAGAAGAACATTGCGGGACAATTAGACAATAAGCGCTTTAACTTTATTAAGCAAACATGCACCGATGTAAAATCACTGAAGGGATTTGACAAGGTCTTCCATTTAGCAGCATTGCCTCGTATACAGCCAAGCTTTGAATATGTAACCGAACATATTGTTGCCAACCTGGTTAATGGCGTCCACCTTATTGAGTTAATGATAAAAGAAAATCATTACCCGAGATTCATATACAGTGGTTCCAGCGCCATATACGGAACTCCGGAGACAATACCAACTGCCGAGAATGAGCCTGTTAACTGCCTCAGCCCTTATGCATTCCAGAAGTATGAGATGGAGAAATATCTTGAGCTGATTGCTACCCGTTACCCGCTCGATTATGTCACTCTCCGTTATTTTAACCCATACGGACCGCGCAGTTTCAACCCTGCCAACAAGTTCAATGCTTATAGCAGCGTGGTAGGCATTTTCCTTGACCGTAAAAAAAACGGCCAGGAGCTTTTAATCACCGGCGATGGCAAGCAAAAACGCGATTTCATTCATGTTTACGACCTGGCCAAAGCCAATTACCTTGCCGCTGTCAGCCCTGCAAAGCTGAACACAGCGTACAATATCGGTAATGGAACGACTATGAGCATCCTCGAACTTGCAAAGATGATTTCGGACAAATACAGCTTTATTGCCAAACGCGAAGGCGAGGCTGAAATAACTTTTGCCGATATTACCAAAGCAAAGAAGGAGCTTAAGTGGGAGCCGAGTCATAAGATTGAAGATTACATTAAAAAGGAAACATAAGCTGATTATCTTATTTCATATACCCTCACAGTGTCCAAATATTTTTCATACAGCAGGTTTTTTTCCACCCTGCATTGGGTCGCAAGGCTATCGGGCTGGGCAATTATATCTTCGGTAATGGTCTTCAAATGGAAGGAATGTATTTTATGGTTTTGCATGTAAAACATATCATCGCCCCTGACCTGGTAATGGGTAAGCCCTTTAAACGGCAGGGTTTTATAATAGGTGCCAAAAGCATCGAACATCAATATCCCTTCGGTAGTATCGTTAAGGTAAACATAGCTGTTATACTCCGACAGAAAGATGGGATTAAGAGGTATTCCCAATAATTGGTTCAGGTTGCCCGTTTTCTGCAAGGGGTTAAGGTTCACATCAAACCTAATTAGCTGAAGGGTTTGGGCATCATATATCCACATGCCGTTATCGTGCGACACACATGCCAGCGATGTCAGCGGGTAACCTAAATCTCCCGGGTTAACGGTATTACCGTTCTGGCTGAGGGTATTATCCAAAAACACAATGGCGGGAAAATCCCTGTAAAACACCATTATCTTCATCGGGTCGTATGCATTTAGCGCTGTAATGTTGCCGTATGATTTGTCGCTGTGCGTATATAATAACGTTCCATTTGAGCTGTATTTCTTCAACACATCGTCTTCATATATATACACATTCTGTAGGTTATCAGTAGTAAATGAGCCGCCATCGAGAGGTATTTTGCAGACCAGTTTATAACCTGTGGGCTTAAACGCGCTGAAGCCAATAAAGACAAGAGCAATAAATAAAACTGCAAGTGCGGATTTCATTCTCATTTTGCAGGAGTTTTAATTTGCGCTAAAATATCATCTGCGTATTTACGGTCATTGGAAAGCCTCGGAACCTTATTCTGCCCGCCCAATTTGCCTCTCTGTTTCATCCAGTTAAAAAATGTTTGCCCGGGTAAAGAACGTATAATGGGCAAGGTTAGTGTCATATCTTTATAACGCTTCGCCTCATAATCGGAATTCTGCGCTTTCAGGGCATTATCGAGCGCTTCGGTAAAATAGTTCATGTTTTTGGGAGGACGTTCAAATTCAATCAGCCATTCATGAGCGCCCTTCGATTCGCCCTTCATATAAACCGGAGCGACTGTATATTCGGTAACAATAGCGCCGGTACGTTCACAGGCGGCTCTCAGGCCTTTTTCCGCGTTATCCATTATAAGTTCTTCGCCAAAAGCGTTAATGAAATGCTTTACCCTTCCTGTTATAATAAACCTGAACGGGTTAATAGATGTAAATTGAATGGTATCGCCCAGCATGTAACGCCACAGCCCGCCGCTGGTAGAAATAACAAGGGCGTAATTAACACCTGTTTTCACCTCGCGGAGTGAAAGTGCAAGGTCGCGCTTTTCAATATTCTCCATGGGTATAAACTCGTAATATATACCATAATCAAGCATCAGCAGCAAATCGTTCCGGGTAAAACTATCCTGTATTCCAAAGAAGCCTTCAGAGGCATTATAAACTTCCCAGAAGTTCATTCGTAATGGCTTAAAGAGTTCTAAAAATTGCTCGCGGTAAGGAGTAAAGTTTACTCCCCCGTGAAAGAACACCTCCATGTTTGGCCAAAGCGTTGCCAAGCTCTTATTACCATTTAATTTCTGGGTATGATGAAGCAAAACAAGCATCCATGAAGGCACTCCGCTTAAGCCTGTAATGTTCTCCTGCATAATGGCACTTGCTATCTTATCCATTTTCTCCTCCCACTCACTCATCAGCGCTATGGAGAGCTCCGGGGCGCGGAAAAACTCAGCCCAGAGGGGCAGGTTTTCCATAATTATAGCCGATAAATCGCCATTGCGCATATAAATATTGTCTTCCTCTTCTTTATGACTGCCACCCAGTGACAAGGTCTTGCCGTCGAACAAATGCGTTTCGGGATAGTTATTGCAATATAGCGTGAGCATATCTTTCCCTCCTTTAAAATGGCACTCATCAAGCGACTCCTGGCTGACGGGTATAAACTTGCTTTTATCGCCCGTCGTTCCCGATGATTTGGCAAACCAGCGTATTTCACCCGGCCATAAAATATTCTGTTCCCCTTTTCTTAACCGGTCTATGTAAGGTTTCAAGTCTTCATACTCGCTTACGGGCACCCGTTTTTTAAATTCGGCCTCAGTCTTTATTGAGGCATAGTCGTACTTCTTGCCCCATTCGGTATATTTTGCCGAATCAACCAGCCTGTAAAGCCATTCCTGCTGCACCTCGTGAGGATAGCGCATGAACAGCTCTATCTGGTGCATCCGCTTTTTCATAAGCCAGGAGAATATGGAATTGATTACCGCCATTATGTGCTTTACATTATTACAAAAGTCTTAATTTATTTGAGACAGTGGGAGAAATTGAGAATTGATAGTTGAGATTCAGGTTAAGGCTTAGGTTGAGGTTAAGGTTAAGGTTGAGGTTAAGGCTTAGGCTAAGGGAAAAATATTCTTTGCATTTTTGCATAAACCTAATTCCTAATTAAACTTAACCGCAAAAAGTTAAAACCGCAAAAGGGCGCAATACTTTATTTTATAAATACTTGCGGACACCCTATAAATTCTATGTTTTAGCCATTCATACTGATTTATTACATCTATTTCTATTGCCACAATTTTGCGGCTTTTTTCATGCTTTTGCGACCAATAATTGACACCATTTATTTTAAAAGATATTCGCATTCTAGATTGTAAATTGATTCAATATTTAAAAATATTAATGAATCAAAATCTTTACCTAGATAAGATGTTAAAGCTAACATCAAAGCATTTTCTCTTCTTAATTTAGTACCCTAAGTAAAGTAGCCCCTCAATTGTTAGATGAAGGCGAAAAACAGGGACATGGCCTTATTTTCCGGCGGCTCTGTATTGACCACGCTTTTGATAATGGTTTTCGTTTTCTTTCACCAAAAAAGAAAGAAAGATTCAGCAGAGGTGCGCGGAGTTTCCCGTCATTCGTTTTATATTTTGTGTTTTAGTTGAGTCCATTAGGGCTTTTTATCCTTAATTCTTAGTTCTTAACTCTTAATTTATTTTTGGCGGTGCGTGGCGGTGGGTGGCGGAGAAAAAAGATAAATTTATTTCCTGCATTTTCCTTATAAACCCTTGTTGCAATTGCAATACAGGCATTTCCATAAATTGGCGGTGGAGCAAAAAATGCCTTTTTACCGCCAAATTCATTTCACCACAGATTTCACAGATTATCACAGACTCAAGTTTTTTCATTCACAATTAACCATTTACAATTAAATCGCGTTTTGTGTTGCATCCTGCAACCGGAGGGGGGGAGTGCTCATTTTTTTCATTTTGAGCACCCTCAACTTGTTGATTTTCATAACTGAGACCCCTGAAATTTTTTATCATTTTGAGCCCCCCCCTTTCCCAATTTTGCTAAATTTTTTAGCATTTTTGTTATATGGATTAGCGTTTTTTCATTATTAGTTCTTCACTCTTAATTCTTAATTTGAATAAACCAGTGGTTTATTCACCGCAAATATAAACATTTTATTTATAATAATTGAATAATAAATTAAAAACATATCAACGTGAGTGAATGCCCGGCTTTACTAATTACTTGATTATTAAATTAAAACATTACATTTACCCCATATTTATAATCTTACATGAAAAAAGAAACACTTTCATTCAGAAATATACCTATAGCCATAAATACAAATGGCAAAGAGGGTAAAACGCCGGTAGTTTTTGTGCATGGAAACTCTATGTCAGGCAAAATATGGCAGAAACAATTTGACAGCGCATTATCAGACAATTATTTTCTGCTGGCACCTGATATTACAGGATTCGGTGATTCAGGGCATTCAGATAAGCCGGATGCGGATTATAATCTTTCAGACCTCGGAGATGCGCTAATAGCAGTTATTGCTCATTATAAACTCCGCAATTATATATTGGCAGGGCACAGCCTGGGCGGAAATATAATTCTGCAGAGTTTAGCTAAAATAAAGAACTGTAAAGGAATATTAACTATTGGCACACCGCCCATCAGGACAGCGGCAGATATGGCTAAAATGTTTATGCCCAACCCCGAAATCGGGGCTATGTTCCAAAAAGATTATGATGAAAAAACGCTGCAAGCGCTCCAGGGAATTTTCTTCACGAGTAGCTTAACCACACCGGGCTTTTTCGTTGATGACTTTAAAAAAGCAGATGGAATGGTAAGGCAAACTATCGGGTCAAATGTTGCTGAAGGTAAATTCATTAATGAAATAAACGAACTGGTAAAACAAAACATTAGGGTTGCCTTTGCTTCCGGAAAAAATGAAAGAGCCGTGAACAATGATTACTTCAGCTTGCTTGATCCCTCAATCATGTGGAAAGGCAAGCTGCATCTGATAGACAATTCATGCCACTGCCCGCAATGGGAAAATGCGGATGAATTCAATAACCTTATTGAGGAATTTATAGCAGATGTTACATTGTTGTAGAGGCACAAAATCTTGCTCCTTACGCAATGCCATTAACCAGGGCAAAATTTACCAGCCCGGCAATATTCTTGCAATTGCATTTTTCAAAAATATTCCTCCTGTGGGCTCTCACTGTATATTGGCTTATATTAAGCTTGTCGGCTATTTGAGGCGTATTGTGCCCGTAAACAATATGCTGCACAATTTCCTTTTCACGCGGGCTCAATAATGCCTCTAATTCTATGGAAGTATTGGATGATATTGTCCGGAAACCTGTATTTTTGTTATAATGAGAAATGGAGAACACCATTTTATTATCGGGCTTATGCGCTGTTATATCAGTTATAGCGCATAATATCAAAGTCGGATAATTATTCTCATTCACCTCAAGTATAGTATATTGCTGCAATATTTTAACAAGGCTCCCATCCTTTCGTATCATCCTGAAATTAATGGAAAACCTGCATTTTCTTATCTCGCTAAGGGGCATAGATTTGGCATTTTCAAGAAAAAGGCTGAATACCCTGTCGGTATGAACCTGCCTGTCTTCATGATAAATAGACGATAAAAATAATGGCCTCCCCTGTTCCATAAATTCCTCTGCCGTATAACCTAGAATATTTTCACAACTCTTTCCTACAAACAGGTATTGCTGTGTAGGATAACTATAAATAGCAATGGCGCTGGGCAAGGCTTCTGTAATAGTCTTAAAAAATGAATATTGTTTAATATATTCCCTGTAATCGCTGATTTTAATTATTTCACGCGAATTTTTCAAAAAATCATGATATTCATAATAGCCCGGAGATTGCCTAATGGCTATAGATTTTGTCATGGTCAATACAGGTTAATTTTTATATGGTGAAATTAATAAATAACATAGTTTAATTTGTTAAATTAAATGCGAAATAATTGACTTGTTGACGAACAACAACCAACCATATTGACCTGGCTCAATCTTATGGAGTTTTCTCATAAAATCTCATGTTATTTAACACAAAATAGACCGTACGTTCTATTGTGCAAAAATCCATGCCTGGATAGTTTTGCCAAAAAAATTATCAATATGAAAAAATCTACCAGAAAAGCCTCGCTACTCTTTTCGCTATTAGTTTTTCACTTTTCTGCTATCCATGCTTCCACTACTGTTCCCGGTGGCAATATATATGGGCATTGGACATTGGCAGGCTCCCCTTACAACATTACAGGCTCAGTAATTGTGCCAAACGACT
>JBKQUY010000108.1:0-25828 GCA_052325425.1 Bacteroidia bacterium
CAGATACTACAGCGGGAAGTGTAACCCTTACCCTAACCAGTACCAATAATAATGGATGCCTTGCTGTAACAGGTAATATGACTATAAACTTTGACCATGCGCCATACGCCAATGCAGGGTCCAATCAGACAGTTTGCGCTAATAATGCAAATGTTTCATTGAACGGTTCAATTAATAGTTATGCCACTGGCGCAACCTGGACTACTTCCGGAAGCGGTTCATTCTCTCCGAATGCCACTACCTTGAATGCTACCTATATACCAAGCAATGCTGATACGACAGCGGGAGGAGTAACCCTTACTTTGACTACAACCGGCAACGGCCAGTGCCATGCAGCCAGCAGTATCATGCATGTTACTATCACTCATGCGCCGACAGTTAACCCCGGAAGCAATGTGTCTGCATGTAAGAATAATGCTGATATTTCATTACATGGCACATCAAGCACAGGCACGGGAACCTGGACAACATCTGGAACAGGAACATTCTCACCCAACAGTAATACCCTTAATGCAACTTATATAACCAGCAGCGCTGACACTGCTGCCGGAAGCGTTACATTAACTTTGACTTCTGATAATAATGGCACCTGCACTGCTGTAAATAAATCTATAACAGTTACCTATACTCCGATTCCTAAAGTCAGAGCAGGTTCCAATGTTACAGTTTGCGCTAACAATGCATCAGTTTCGCTGAATGGTACCTCAAGTACAGGTTCAGGGTCGTGGAGTACCAGCGGCACAGGAACATTTACTCCTAACAATGCAACATTAAATGCTACTTATATACCAAGCAATGCAGATACTACGGCAGGAAGCGTAACTCTGACACTTGCCAGTACAAATAATAACGGCTGTCTTTCAGTATCGAGCAGCATGACCGTTAACTTTACCCATGCACCCGCTGATGATGCGGGGTCAAATGCATCTGCCTGCGCTAATAACGCGAATGTTACCTTGAATGGTTCATTTAATAGTTATGCCACCGGTGCAATCTGGACTACATCCGGTACCGGTACATTTTCTCCGGATGCCACTGCCATGAATGCTACTTATATATCAAGCCCTGCTGATACTGCAGCTCATAATGTAACTTTAACACTTACTACAACAGGCAACGGACAATGTAATGCCGCAGCAAGTTCAATGACAATTGCCTATACAAGTTCTCCAGATGTAAAAGCCGGCAGCAATACCAAAGTGTGCCTCAGCAGCCCTGATTATACCTTAAATGGTTATTCTTCTACAACCAAAGGTATATGGTCAACATTAGGAAGTGGAACTTTCTCGCCAATTAATACAGATCTGAATGCTACATATATTCCAGGTACTGCTGATACTGCAGCTAAAACAGCAACTCTTATTCTAACCTCAACCAATAACGGCGGATGCAATCCTGTTTCGGATACAATTGTTCTTACATATACCAAAACTCCTGTTGTTACTGCCGGAAGTAATCAAACCGTTTGCGCAAATAATGATATTATCCCACTTAACGGTACTTCATCAACAGGGACAGGAATATGGACTACAAGCGGAAGCGGAACATTTACTCCTTCCAATACAAACTTGAATGCTACTTATATTCCAAGTAATGCAGATACCGGCGCAGGAGGTGCAACCCTTACGCTTACGGCAACAGGAGGATGCAGTCCTGTGGCCAGCAGCATTGCAATAACAATTACACATGCCCCGTTTGCAGATGCAGGCCCTGACCAGTCTGTGTGCAGAAACAATGCCAATGTTACCCTGAACGGGTATATTGGAGGTGCAACTACAACCGGAGTATGGAGCAGCAGCGGAACGGGAATCTTTACCCCAGGTAACACTACACTGAATGCAACTTACGTTCCGAGCAGTGCAGACACGACTGCCGGAAAAGTGGACATTGTCCTTACCTCCACAGGTAATGGAAGCTGTCTGGCTGTTTCAGATACTATGGTGATTACATATAGTAAAATGCCGTCAGTAAGTGCAGGTTCAGGTGTTACGGTTTGTGCCAATAATGATTCTGTAAAACTGAATGGTTTCTCAAGTACAGGTTCAGGCCAATGGAGCACAAGCGGCAGCGGTACTTTCTATCCGAATAATGATAGCCTGGATGCTACCTATATTCCAAGTAATGCAGATACAGGAGCCGGAAGCGTAACACTTACCCTGACATCTGCTAATAATGGTGGATGTTCTCCTGTAAACGGCCAGATGGTAATAACCATAAACCACGCACCTGTTGCCAACGCAGGGCCAGACCAGAGTGTTTGTGCCAATAATGCGGATGTCAGCCTTGCCGGCATTGTTACTACTGCTTCAGGCGGCCAATGGAGCACAAGCGGAAGCGGTACATTCTCACCCAATAATACAACATTAAATGCCACATATATACCAAGTAACGCCGATACTACTGCCGGTATTGTAAATCTTATTCTTACTACAACCGGTAACGGGTTATGCAAAGTGGTAAGAGATACAATGGTTGTCACCATTACACCGGCGCCCAGAGTAAGTGCGGGAAGCAATAAAACAGTTTGTGTTACCAGTCCTGATGTAGCTTTGAGTGGAACATCAAGCACAGGTTCGGCCCAATGGAGCACATTGGGTGATGGCAGTTTCTCTCCAAACAATACAACTTTGAATGCAACTTATACACCCGGTACTGCTGATACCGCAACAGGAAGTGTGAAACTGGTACTTACATCAGCTAATAATAATAATTGCGACGCGGTTTCAGATACGGTGGTTATAAAATATGCCAAACCACCCAAAGATAATGCCGGTTCTAATGTAACAGTATGCGCCAATAATGATTCAATTTCCTTGCATGGCCTCTCAACAACAGGCTCCGGGGTATGGAGCACTAGTGGAAACGGAGCTTTCTCACCCAATAGTAATATATTAAATGCTATATATATTCCGGGTAATACGGATACTGCTTCGGGTTCAGTTTTACTTACCCTCACTACGACCAATAATGGCTCATGTACCGCTGCTACCTCCCAGTTAACCGCGACTATTACTCCGGCACCAACCGCGAATGCAGGCCCAGGTCAGTCAATTTGCGCCAATACAACGGTGTCGCTTTCAGGTTCTGTTAATAGCGTTGCTTCAGGCGGACAATGGAGTACACTGGGCAGCGGAATATTCTCGCCCAATAATACAACCCTCAATGCTACATATATTCCAAGCGTAGCTGATACGGCAGCCCATAAAGCAATATTGATTCTGACCACAACCGGCAATGGGTTATGCAAAGCTGCCACCGATACCATGATTGTAACCATTAATCAAGGCCCCACTGTAAATGCCGGTGGCAACGCGAGTGTTTGCCTGAGCAGCCCTGATTATAAACTTAACGGGTTTTCTTCGACCGGTTCCGGAACTTGGACAACATTGGGCAGCGGTTCATTCTCTCCCAATCCAAACACATTAAATGCAACCTATATTCCAGGTTCTGCAGATACTTCAGCAAAAAAAGTAAAACTTGTTCTTGCCTCGACAAATAACGGAAGTTGTTCAGTATCTTCTGATACGATTGTGTTAACCTATACCAATACTCCAACAGTGGATGCCGGAAGCAACCAATCTGTTTGCGGTAACAATGCAACGGTATCCCTGAATGGTTCCTCGAGCACCGGTTCAGGTGTATGGAGTACAAGCGGAAGTGGTACTTTCTCTCCGGATAATAGTGCAATGAATGCGGTATATACTCCAAGTAGTTCCGATACTGCGGCAGGAACAGTAACCCTCACTCTTACTGCAACCAGAGGCTGTTCACCTGTTGCGCAAAGCATTACTATTACTATAACTCCTGCTCCATTTGCCTATGCAGGCGGTAACCAGTCTGTATGTAAAAACAATTCTAATGTAACACTTAACGGGTATGTTGGCGGAGGCGCTTCAACAGGAATATGGACAACCAGTGGCACAGGTACATTCTCTCCCGGCGCTTCCGCTCTCAATGCGACTTATACAGCCGGTTCAGCAGATACCGCTGCCGGAAAAGTGACACTTGTGCTGACTACTACCAACAATGGCGATTGCATAGCTGCAACTGATACAATGGTGATAACTTATACTGCACCGCCTAAGGCTAATGCAGGTAGTAACGCTACTGCATGTGCCAACAATTTTGTTTCCCTGAACGGAACTATTACGGGTGGAAGCGGTACAGGTATATGGACTACTACCAACGGCTCAGGTTCCTTCAGCCCGAATAATACTGCTCTTAATGCTTCTTACCTGGTAAGCAATGCAGATACATTGGTGAAAAATGTTGTGCTTGTTCTGACATCAACCAATAATGGAGGTTGTCTTGCTTCCTCAGATTCTATTGTTATTACTGTAACCCCGGGCCCTATTGTAAATGCCGG
This sequence comes from Bacteroidia bacterium, assembly GCA_052325425.1. Classification (GTDB taxonomy): domain Bacteria; phylum Bacteroidota; class Bacteroidia; order JABEUT01; family JABEUT01; genus JABEUT01. Next base: position 4,367 of record JBKQUY010000108.1, read on the forward strand.
AGGCGGCCAGGTAGTTTGCTCCAATAACCCGGATGTAACCTTGTCGGGCAGTATAACACATGCAGCAGGCGGTGTATGGACTACAATAGGTAGCGGTACATTCAGCCCTAATGATTCTGTGCTGAACGCGACTTATATGCCAAGCTCATCCGATGTCAGTGCAGGTTCAGTGAAACTTGTTCTTGCTTCAACCGGCAACGGTTTATGCAATACAGCCACCGATACCATGGTGGTAACCTTCTCTCCATCGCCGTTGGTTAATGCCGGAGGCAATGTCTTTATCTGCACCGGTTCAACCAGCGCATCCTTAAATGGTAAAATAACCGGCGGTGCATCAACGGGAGTATGGACAACCCTTGGCAGCGGTACATTCTCACCAAATGATTCTGCCTTGAATGCCACCTATAATTTAAGCTCTGCCGATACTACTGCAAAATCGGTTATACTTGTTCTTACATCAACGCATAATGGCGATTGCCTTGCCGTATCAGATACCATAAATGTCAGGATAACTCCTGTACCAACAGCCAATGCCGGAGCCGATACAACAGTTTGTGCAAGCAGCGACAGTATTCCATTGCACGGAGTAATAACAGGAGGTTCCGGTACCGGCAAATGGAGCACCCTTGGCAGCGGAACCTTTACACCCGGTGATTCAGTTTTAAATGCCACCTATTCACCAAGTTCATCTGATACAGCTGCCCACAGTGTAAGACTTGTTCTTACAACAACGAATTCCTGCCTGCCGGTATCTGATACAATGGAAATATTCTTTAACCCATTACCAATTGCCAGTGCAGGAGCTAACCAGGCAGTTTGTTCCAATAACCCTGATGTTTCTCTTTCTGGAAATGTAACCCATGCAACTGGGGGCATGTGGACGACAATGGGAAGCGGTACATTCTCCCCTAATGATTCCACACTGAATGCAACTTATATAGCAAGCTCATCTGATGTCAGCTCAGGTTCCGTGAAACTTGTACTTGCTTCAACGGGCAACGGTTTATGCAGCACTGCAACCGATACTGTGGTAGTAACCTTCTCTCCTTCACCTGTGGTTAATGCAGGTGGTAATATATCTATCTGCACAGGTGAAACCAATGCTTCCTTAAATGGTAAAATAACAGGTGGTTCATCAACCGGTCAATGGACAACCCTTGGCAGCGGTACATTCTCACCGGATGATTCGGCCTTGAATGCTACCTATAATTTAAGCTCTGCCGATACTGCTGCAAAATCGGTTATACTTGTTCTTACATCAACGCATAATGGCGGCTGCCTTGCCGTATCAGATACCATAACCATAAAGATAACGCCTGTACCTACGGCTTATGCAGGCGCCGATACAGCAGTTTGTGCAAGCAGCGACAGTGTTGCATTGCATGGCAAAATAACAGGCGGTTCGGGCACAGGTAAATGGAGTACACTCGGCACCGGAACATTTATACCCGATGATTCAGTTTTAAACGCAACTTATATACCAGGCTCAGCCGATACTGCCGCCCACAGTGTAAAACTTGTGCTTACAACAACGAATTCCTGTATGCCTGTATCCGATACTATGGTAATATCTTTTAACTCATTACCAATTGTAAATGCCGGACCCGGTCAAACGGTTTGTTCCAATAATCCCGATGTATCCCTTTCGGGAAGTGTAACCCATGCAACGGGCGGTGTATGGGCAACAATGGGCACCGGTACTTTCACTCCCAATGATTCTGCGTTGAATGCAACTTATATACCAGGCTCAGCCGATGTCAGTTCAGGTTCCGTGAAACTTGTTCTTGCTTCAACGGGCAACGGTCTATGTACAACGGCATCTGATACTATGGTTGTAACCTTCTCACCTTCTCCTGTAGTCAATGGGGGTGGCAACATATTTATCTGCACAGGCACAACCAGCGCATCCTTAAATGGTAATATAAGCGGTGGTTCATCTACAGGTAAATGGACTACACTTGGCAGCGGCACATTCTCACCGAATGATTCCGCCTTGAATGCAACCTATAATTTAAGCTCCGCCGACACGGCCGCAAAAACGGTTATACTTGTTCTCACCTCAACGCATAATGGTGGCTGCCTTGCTGCATCGGATACCATAATTATAAAGATTACCCCTGTATCTACTGCTTATGCAGGCGCCGATACAACAGTTTGTGCAAGCACCGCCAATATTCCTTTGCATGGTGTAATAACCGGTGGCTCGGGCACGGGTAAATGGAGTACACTCGGCAGCGGAACATTTACACCTGATGATTCAGCCTTAAATGCAACATATACGCCAAGCTCTGCCGATACAAGCGCAGATAGTGTAAAACTTGTACTTACAACGACGAATACATGCCTGCCTGTATCAGATACTATGGTGATATTCTTTAACCCATTACCTGTTGCCAATGCAGGGTCAGCACAACCCGTTTGTGCCGGAAATAGAATTTCATTAAATGGTAGTATAAGTCATGCAACAGGTGGTAACTGGACAACGCTTGGAAATGGTATATTTACTCCTAACAGTTCGACCTTGGTTGCTACTTATGTTCCGGGTAGTGCAGATATAGATACAGGAGGCGTTACTGTAATTCTGACCACGACAGGGAATGGTGGCTGCAGCGCTGCAACTGATTCTCTTAAAATAACTATTCTTCCTAAACCTGCAGCCAACTTTGCAAGCTCGACAGCATGTGTAAGCACAACGGTTAATTTCACAGATATGTCAACGGTGAAACCGGGAACTATAACTTCATGGAAATGGAGTTTCTCCAATGGAACCTCAACTGTTCAGAATCCTGTGGATACATTTAGCAGCACCGGTTCACAGCCTGTTACCTTAATTGTTGCATCTGACTCAGGGTGTTCCGACACAATTGTAAAGAGTATTTATGTAAATCCTGCACCTGTGGCTATGTTTAACTATAATGTGGCTTGCCATGATTCAGTTCTGTTTACAGATGCTTCTTCCGTCAGCCCGGGTGGAATAATATCATGGGCATGGCAGTTTGGCGATCTCGATTCAAGTGAATCAGAAAATCCTGAGCATACATATCCTGCATCCGGTAATTATTTTGTAACCCTTACAGTTACTTCTGATTCCGGTTGTATTGCGCAGCATACCGATACACTAATTGTGCAACCGTGCAACAACCCTGGCCCGACTACACCGGCAGTTCCTACGGCCTTTACGCCCAATAACAGCATCAATAACGTACTCTATGTGAGAGGCGGCCCGTTTACAGTATTTGATTTCAGGGTATTTAATGAATGGGGTAATGAAGTGTTTCATGCCGTAAGTCAAAGTTCAGGATGGGATGGAAAGAAAAGCGGAATACCACAACCGGAAGGCCCCTATGTATGGACTCTTACAGGTATGACTGTTGACGGAACATATATAAAGATGACAGGTGATGTTACATTAATGAAATAACGAAAAAATGACGCTATGAAAAAGATTATTGCATATATCCTGTTAGTCATTGCGATTGGGGTTAATTCCGCTTTCGCACAAGATTACCATCTGTCGCAATATGACATGGCATCACTATACCTAAACCCGGCCCTTACCGGGATGTATGGCGGTGATAAAGGCGATGTTAAAATTTATAATGATTACCGTTCGCAATGGGCAGCGCTTGGCACATCAGCATTTACTACGGAATATCTTGCTTTTGACATGCCGGTACAAAAGTGGGGAAGAAATTTTGGAGTAGGCGCATTCCTTATAAGTAATGCTGCTCCATTGGGATACTTCAACACCACGACTTTTATGGGGTCTATTGCATACGATATTATGAGTAAGGATAATTCGAACGGGAAACATTACCTTACCACAGGAGTACAGCTTGGCTTTTTCTATAAAGATATTAACCCGGGTAATTTTACGTATGATAACCAGTACTCATCCTCTCTTGGTGGTTTTGACCAAAGCATTCCGAGCGGAGAAAGTTTCGGTAAAACTTCTATGGCAAATCTTGATGTGAATTACGGTATTTTCTATAAATATATTGACGACACAAAGAATTTCCATCCTTTTGCAGGGTTTTCCGTTCAGCACCTTGACTTGCCCAATGAGTCGTTTACAGCCCAGAAAAGCCAGCTTCCCATGCGGTTTAATTTTAACGGAGGATGCGACATAAAGGTCAGTGAAGAATTAAAACTTACGCCCATGTTTCTATATATGAATGAAGCAGGCGCGACTGAATTGGATATTGGAATGCTCGGGTATTACAAAATAAGCAATGGGCCATTCCAGGCTATGTTGGGAGGAGATTACCGCGCAGGCGACGCTTTTGTTGTTCACGCAGGCATGAAATATGGCGAGCACGTATTCCGTTTAAGTTATGATGCGAATACTTCATACCTTGACGGTTTCACCGATGGGAAAGGAGCCTGGGAGCTATCTGTCATAATTACCATAATAAAAGGCCAGCCTCTCTTTAGCAGCAAGAGTATGTAGTGTGATTCGCGGAGTAATCCCTGTTTTACTTCTTCAGAACATATTTCGGACAAAATTATCCTTTATTAAGAAATTTTGATTATCTTTGTGCCGTAAATAAGTAACAATGTTTTCAAAAGCATGCGAATACGGAATAAAAGCTGCAATTTATGTTGCCGTTAAATCGCAGGAGGGCAGAAGGGTGAGTTTAGAAGAAATTGCCGGTGAAATTAATTCGCCTGTGGCTTTTACTGCAAAGGTTTTACAGAAACTTACCAGAGATAAGATAGTGGATTCATTAAGGGGCCCTGCGGGAGGTTTTGAAATAAAAAAGAATAAAGCAGGTGCCATAAAACTGAGCCAGATTGTCAAAGCCATTGACGGCGATTCGATTTATAAAGGCTGCGGTTTGGGGTTTAATAATTGTAATGAAAGGAAACCATGCCCCGTTCATTTTAAATTCAGGCTGATAAGGGAAGAATTGAAACAAATGCTCGAAACTACATCTTTACTGGACTTGCAGAATGATATTAATAAGGGAACATCATTCTTAAAATGACAGTAAACAGAACAGGCTAAGGATAAGTACAAATAAAATAAACATAAAACATAATCGGTTAAATTAACGAAAATGGAAAATTCAAAAACAAAAAGTGTAGGTGAATTTGTAGCCAATGACTACCGCACCGCAGCCGTATTCCAGAAATATGGTATAGACTTTTGCTGTAAGGGCAATAAAACAATCGAAGAGGTTTGTGAGAGCAAGAAAATATCTGCCGGTGAATTACTTGCGGAAATTAATGAGGTTTCAAAACAAGCCGGTGTGCAGAAAACAGATTTTCAATCATGGCCACTTGACCGACTTGCAGATTATATTGAAAAGAAACACCACAGGTACATTGTAGAAACTACGCCTGTATTAAAACAATACCTGGATAAACTATGCAAGGTTCATGGTGGCAACCACCCGGAATTATTTGAAATAAATGAAGAGTTTAATCTCTCTGCCGGTGAATTGGCAATGCACATGAAAAAGGAGGAAATGATATTGTTTCCTTTTATAAGGAAAATGGCTGATGCGGATAATAATCCTGAAAATGCAGGGCGCCCGGCTTTAGGAGCTATTCAGAACCCTATAAATATGATGATGCAGGAACATGATATTGAGGGGGAAAGATTCAGGAAAATGGCATTACTCAGCGCGAATTATAACCCTCCGGCAGATGCCTGTAATACATACAGGGTGGCATATTCCCTGTTAAATGAATTTGAGGATGATTTGCATTTGCACATACATTTAGAGAATAATATTTTGTTCCCAAAAGCAATTGAATTGGAAAAAGCACTTGTTTCCTGAGTGAAGTATTTGGATGAAAACAGTGATAATGAATGTGAAATATTACAGGAAAGCCTTTTAAGACAGGGCACCTGGCTGTATGAAGTGATTTTATGGTTTATATATTACAGGCATATTTCACCAGAAAATACCCACAAAAACAGGCATTTTAGGGGTAGGTTATTAACAAATCGCCCTATTTATGAACAATTTAACAATTATTTCTCCTAAATCATGCATTGGTATTGATAAAATGTAATATCTTCACGCCATTATTAACCTTTAAACCTTAATTAAAATGAACAAAGCAGAACTTGTAGAAGCAATCGCAAAAGAAACCAAATTGACAAAAGCTGATTCAACCAAAGCTCTTGACGCTTTTGTAAATCAAACAACCAAAGCTCTTAAAGGCGGCAGCCATGTTGCTTTAATCGGCTTCGGTACATTTAAAGTTTCGAAGAGAGCAGCCAGGACAGGAAGGAATCCTCAAACCGGCAAAGCAATCAAGATTGCTGCTAAGAAAGTTGCAAAATTCAAAGCTGGTGCAGCATTAGCAAAAGCTGTTAAGTAATCCAGCTGATTTTTGAATTTCATAAAGAGCCCCGCAAAATTGCGGGGCTCTTTTGTTTCAGGTATATAGATATATTGATTTTTTAACGCTCATATATATTGCTCAATGTATTCTTATTAAAAGGATAAATTTGCATCAAAATAAGCGTATGGATTTACACAACAATACTATACTCATTACCGGGGGGACATCCGGAATCGGTTCAGCTTTTGCCGGGGAGTTTTTTAAGCTTGGCAATAAAGTAATCATTTGCGGGCGCAGGCAAGAGAGGTTAAAACAGGCCGCTGAAAAGTATCATGGAATTATAACAAAGGAATGCGATGTCAGGGTTGCCGGACAAAGGGAAGAGCTATATAAATGGATATTGCAGAATCACCCCGACACCAATATTCTTATTAATAATGCAGGCATACAATTGGTAGCCGACCTGACAAAACCTGTGAATCTCGACAACATACGTTCCGAGGTCGAGACCAATTTTATAGCGCCGCTTCATTTGTCATCCTTGTTTTCAGAGCACCTGGCTTCTAAAAAGAATGCGGCAATTATCAATATATCTTCCGGCCTTGCATTTGCCCCTATTGCATTTATGCCGGTTTATTGCGCTACCAAAGCCGCTATTCATTCATTGACTATGTCTTTGCGTTTCCAATTGAGAAATACGAATATCAAAGTGTTTGAAATTGCTCCGCCTTCGGTAGATACTGAGTTAGGGCATGAAAGAAGGCCGGACAAAACACAGACGCATGGCGGCTTACCCGTTGCTGAATTTCTTAATGAAGCTATGGAAGCCATTAAAAATGACGTTTTAGAAGCTGCAATAGGCCAGGCTAAGGGCCTGCGGGCAAAAAGAGAGGAGATGTTCAGTATGATGAATAACTAAATAATCTAATTTGAATTAATCCTGGCAGGATGTTAAACCTGGTTAAATATTTATGAAAAAAATAATCTGCGCGTGTGTTATTTTGCTTTGTGCATGTAACCCCCAAAAGCAAAAGGGACTGGTTTATTTTAATGATTTTGAATCTATAAAGGGTTGGGCTCCGGTGAATTTGAGCAAAAAATATTTCCATTCGGGCATGTACTCTAATAAGATTGATTCAGTAAATACCTTTGGCCTGACCTTTAGACAATCGTTCTGGCAAATATCAGAAGATAAAATTGCAAGGGTGAAAGTCAGCTTTTGGACATACCTTACTGACAAGGCTCAGGGCAAGCTTGTTATGGAAGTGAGAAGGCTTGATAACAGCCTGGCTTTATGGACAGGTAAAAACATAGCAGATTTAGCTCCCAGGCGTGGTGAATGGCAACGGGTGGAGACAAGTTTTACTGTTCCAGACTCGCTTAGGGAACGGGATAATATAATTTCGATTTATCCCTGGAATATAAGTAAAAGCGATTTTTACGTGGATGATTTCAGAATAGAGTTCGTGCTGGGCTATTAAGATTGTTAAATAGATATGGAAGATTTTCCGCAATATAAAAACCGTTCAGGGATACCGTTAACAGGGCTTGTTATTCTTGCCGCAGGAATATTGCTTCTGTTGCGCAGGATGGGATACCCGGTTTATGGCTGGATTTTTACATGGCCTGCATTAATGATAGGGTTTGGGTTATATATTATAATAAGGCAGAAGTTCCGGGGTTTTGCCGGAGCCTGGCTGGTGCTGTTCGGCGCTTATTTTTTAGCAAGGCACCAGGGATGGATTACTTTCTCCATATTTTCATTTTTCTGGCCCGGCGTATTAATAATTATCGGCTTGCTGGTGCTTATTCGTCCCGGCAGCAGGTTCAGGCGAATAAATGATTATATGAGCAGCGATGCGGATGGAAGCGATGTGTTTAGCACGGTCGCGATTTTCTGGGGCGTACGCAAAGTAATTCTTTCAAAAAAATTTGCAAAAGGAGATATAGTGAATGTTTTCGGCGGAACAGAAATTAATTTTAAGCAGGCTGATATAAACGGAACCGCTGTTCTTGATTTAGTGGTAGCATTTGGAGGCGTTAAGCTTATTGTTCCACCTGACTGGGATGTAAGGGTGAATGTAGTTAATGTTTTTGCAGGAACAGATGATAAGAGGGAATTTCATAATGCGCCTTTGTCTAAAAAAGTACTGTTGGTAAACGGCACCGCCATATTTGGCGGCATTGATATAAGATAGTTTATATCCTTAATCCTATTACCAATACATCGTCAACCTGCTCAAGCCCTCCTTTCCAGTTTTCGAATGTTTCTTCCAGTATCTTCTTTTGTTCCGCCATGCTTTTGCCTGAATTAGCCACTAATAATTCTCCCAATTGCTTGTACTTGAATTTTTTTCCTTTTGCTCCGCCAAACTGGTCGGCATATCCATCACTGAAAAGATAAACGCAATCTCCTTCAGCCACCTGCTCACTATGCAGGGTAAATGGCTTCTGTTCTCCATATTGAATACCTACGGGCATTTTATCGGGAGCAAATTCCTTAATTACACTTTTATCATTATGCTTGATTATCCATAACGAATTATTGGCACAGGCGGCATTCAATGTTTTCGTTTCCAAATCTATTGAGCAGTATATGCAGTCCATACCATCCTTGCTCTCTGTATCTGAGCCCTTCGGATTAAGGGCTTTGATAATATTTGTCCTGACTTCATTTAACACAAGGTCGGGACGGGTGATTTTCCGCTCAACCACCGTTTCATTGAGTAATGATATATTAAGCAGCGACATGAATGCGCCTGGAACTCCATGGCCTGTGCAATCGCAACATGCAATGTGGAAAACTTTATCATTTTCGCCCGAAGAAAAAGTCCAGTAAAAATCTCCGGAAACAATATCTCGGGGCTTAAAAAGGATAAAATAGTCTTTCAAATGCCTGTTTATGTATTCATCGGTTGTAAGCAGCGCCCGCTGAATACGTGAGGCATATTGAATGCTGTCAGTAATATCTTTATTTTTTTCATCCACTATATTTTTCTGATGCTCAATAATTTGATTCTTTTGTTCTACCTCTTCTTTTTGTTTTTCCACTTCTTCTTTTTGCCGTGTAATAATCACATTCGCTTTTTGCTTCTGGCGGTAACTTCTGAAGATAAAGAAAGCAAGGGCGAGCATAAGCGCAAAGCCTACCATAAGTGCATTGCGGATTAAAATTTGTCTTTTTTTCTCCTGTTCGGCCAGGGCTTCTTTCTTATCCTGCTCGGCCTTTTCAGCCGCTTCCTTTTTTTCGAACTGGAAACTCAGCTCTTTGTGCATCATGGCATTGCTTTTATTTGCGCTGAATAATGAATCTTTCAGCACCATTGTTTTATGATATTCATTAAGAGCAAGCTGGTAACGCCCTGTAGCGCTATAGAGCTGCGAAAGATATTCCTCAAACTGGCATAAATTATCCTTGGCGCCGATGGTGTCGGCAAGAGCAATTGATTTTTTTAAGTATTCCTCAGCCTCGTCATATTTACCTGTTTTGGTATATAACGAACCTATATTCCCCAGGTTGAGGGCAATCCCTGTTTTATTACCGGTTTCCTGCGCCATTTTCAGCGCCCTGAAAAAGTATCCTACAGCTTTGTTATAAAGTTCTGTGCGCTTTGAAGCAATATTGCAGGCTTCTGCTTCCTTTTTATATGTCTCACCAATGTTCCCCAGTTGTTTTATAATCCCGATTTTGTTCCCAAGTTCTTCACCGATTTTGAGCGAATTGGAATAATAATCCAATGCAGTTTTATATAAGGAATCACTTGCGCCATTTGTAAGATTTGCTGCCCCGGCCTGGTAATCATATATTGTCCCAATGTTGCCAAGGTTAGAGGCAATGCCATTTTTATTTCCTGTTTGCTTGTTAATAGCAAGGCATTTCATATAGCATTCTAATGCTCTTGAATAATCTCCCTGGTCTTTATATATATTCCCGATATTACTGAGTGCGCTTGCCTGCACCTGTTTACTTCCTATGTTTTCTGCAATCTGCAGTGACTGAATCTGAAAATCCAATGCTTTGGGATAATCGCCGTGGATGTAATAAATGCTGCCTACGCTGCTGAGGTTAGTGGCAATACCATTTTTATTATCAATTTGCTGGCATAAGGTTAAAGCTTTATGATAATATTCAAGCGCTTTAATGTAATCTCCTTTCACACTATATGCCATACCTTCGTTGCGATAGGAATTCGCTTCTCCAACCTGGAATTTAATTGCCTTGGCAAGTGTGGTTGCTTTAGTTGCAATCAGTATTGCGGAATCGGGTTTATTTGTTCGGAGGGCATAAGAGAGGGCGTTTAAGTGATTCACTTTGCTGCTGTCATCCCTGTCATTTTTTAATAACAGTTTTAATGAATCAATCTGATGATATTGGGCATCGGTATTTTCTAACGCGAATGCAGATAAAAATGCATAAGAGAATATAAATAAGAGAAGTTTTCTCATCGTGCCGCAAATGTAATAGTTTTATCAGTTTTCGCAGGCAATTTCAATGATATTAATGGCTGATTATGAGCTTTTTAATCAAAAACTCTGTTATAGTATTGCTAAGGATATTGTCAGAAAGTCTCTATTAAAAGAAATGTACAGGCAGGTATTATTTCGGGTTTACTTCTTTTCCAACGAATCCTTTTTATGGCACTTCGGACAGTTTTTTGTCATAGGGCATTCGCCACCCTTCATTGGGCAATTTCCACAATCCATGGAATTGCAGTTTCCGCCATCATTCATTCTGCAATTTGGCCCCATGCTACCGCAGCTTTGGCCATCTTTACATCCGCCGCCATTACACATATTGTCACAACTTCCGTTTCCCATTCCGCCATCGCAACCGCCATGCATCATCATGCAATTACCACCTCCCATCCTGTGATTACAACGCATCATATCATTGCATCCATGCATATTGTAATAACCGCCATCATCCATTCCGTACCTGTTTTCCATCCTACACTTTTCGGCATTGCGGCAGTGATTAACTATGCAATGCATACCCACACAAATAAGGGATAAAAAGCCCATAATTACCACAAACCAGGAAACATACTTATAAAGTATGCCAAGGTTTTCCTTTTGTGTCTGGGCCAGTAATTTCATTCCTGCCACTATGACAAGCAGTCCGATAGTAAAAGCGATAAGAAGCATGTTATTGATTTTTTTGATTTATATGGTAAAGATATAGATTTTTGTCAAGTTGGGAGCAAATTCTGCCCTAAATCATATGTAATACGACAAAAAATTCCTATACTTGCAATATCAGCCCCGAAAAAACAAACAATAAATACATGATTTTATGATTGCGACAGAGAAAGTTACTGTAGAAAAGACAAAGAACAGCCACCTTTCAGAAGTAAATTTTAATAATCTTCCTTTTGGAAGTATTATATCTGACCACATGGTGGTATCAACCTATTCAAATGGTGATTGGGGCCCATGTTCAGTAGTTCCTTTTGGCAACATTACCATTTCACCTGCCATGCTTGCCCTGCATTACGGGCAGGTTGTTTTTGAAGGTATGAAAGCTTTTAGAATGAAAAATGGCAATGTTTCAATATTCAGGGTTGACAGGCATTACAAGAGGTTTTGCAAATCAATGGAGCGCATGTGCATTCCTCCCATGTCATTTGAACATTTTAATGAATCGCTAAAGGCCTTGATAAAGTTAGACGCTGACTGGGTGCCTTCTGCCGAAGGAGCATCGCTCTATATCAGGCCATTTGTTTTTGCTTCAGAAGAACGTTTTGGCGTTAAAGTTGCTGAAGAGTATAAGTTTATCATATTTACAGGCCCTGTAGGCCCTTACTATTCCAAGCCTTTAAGGGTAAAGGTGGAAGACAAATACAGGCGCGCAGCCAGAGGCGGAACAGGTTCAGCCAAATGCGCGGGCAATTACGGCGGAGCATTTTATCCTTCCCAGTTGGCGCGCAAGCAAGGTTTCGACCAGGTGTTATGGACAGATGGTTCCGATAAATTGAATATCGAAGAATCAGGCACTATGAATGTGATGTTCCTTATTGATGATGTATTGGTTACTCCTCCTATATCCGATTCTATACTCGATGGCGTAACCCGTGATTCTTTTATCACCCTGGCCAGGGATATGGGATATAAAGTTGAAGAAAAGGTAATCAGTTCCAATGATTTGATGGATGCGTTTGAAAGAGGTGGATTGCAGGAAGCTTTTGGCACAGGTACTGCTGCTGTAATAGCGCCTATACAATCTATAACTATTAAAGGAAAAGAATACGTGCTTCCAACAGTATCTGATAACAGTGTTTCAGCAAAGATAAAACAGCGCCTTCTTGATATCAGGGTTGGAGCAGCTCCCGATAAAAATAACTGGAATACGGTAATTGCAAATAGTTGAAAGTTATAAAGTTCATAAAGTAGAAAGTCAAAAAACTTTATAAACTTTTCGCTTATTGATGAAAGTAATTACAAGAACAATTTTAATACTTTCGCTTGTCAGCCTGTTTAATGACATAGCGAGCGAAATGCTCTTGCCTGTATTGCCACTCTACCTGAAGTCAATTGGCTTCACCGTTTTATATATAGGTATCTTAGAAGGATTGGCAGAAGCCACTTCAGGTTTGAGCAAGGGGTATTTTGGCAAATTATCTGATAAAACCGGGAACCGGGCTCCCTTTGTTAAATGGGGATACGCTTTGAGCGCGCTTTCAAAACCTATGATGGTATTATTTATTAATCCCGTGTGGGTGTTTTTATCGCGCACTGCCGAAAGGCTTGGTAAAGGCATCCGGACTGCTCCCCGGGACGCAATCCTTGCCGATGAATCAGCGCATGGCGACAGGGGTAAGGTATTCGGGTTTCATAGGGCAATGGATACAGTAGGCGCGGCAATAGGCCCGGCTATTGCATTATTATTTCTTTATTTTCACCCGGGGCAATACAAATCCCTTTTCTATCTCTCTCTTTTTCCGGGAATACTGGTGGTTATTCTAACCCTGAATTTAAAAAATAAAGCGAAGCATACTGAAGTTACTGAAAAAGCAATACTTAACTCCGTCTCTTCTCTATCAAATAGAGAAGCGGTAAGTACAAAAGCTAAAGCTGGTTTTTTTTCACAGTTTAAATATTGGAAAGAAAGTTCTCCCGCATATAAAAAATTAGTTGCAGGGCTACTGTTCTTTGCTTTGTTTAACAGCGCCGATGCATTTCTTATCCTCAAAATGAAGGAATCCGGGATAGGCGATTTATCGGTTATAGTAATTTATATTTCTTATAACCTTGTTTTTGCCCTTGCCTCCTTTCCGGCCGGCATAATAGGCGATAGGGTAGGGCTGAAAAATATTTTCCTTACCGGCCTGCTTATTTTCAGCGGGGTATATATGGGCATGGCATTTTCAGGGAGCAGGATGGCCTTCATATTTCTTTTCTTCTTATATGGGCTTTATTACGCATGCACCGATGGAATATCGAAAGCATGGATAAGCCATACCTGTGACAAAAAGGATGTCGGAACCGCCATTGGTATGTTTTCCGGCTTGCAAAGTATTTGCGCTTTATTGGCAAGCAGCATAGCGGGGTTTGTATGGTATGAATTTGGTTCGGTTTATGTGTTTTTTATGGCAGGAGTAGCAGCCCTGTTAACGTTAATGTACCTGTTCTTCAACAGGTCTTTGGCAAAATAAAAAACTCTCTCCGGGTTACAAGGTTTTCAAAAAAAATGTAGATTTAGCCCCGCAAAATGCGGGACTTTTAAACAATCATTCTCAGGCGAATCGGTTTTAGCCATGAAATTTACCACTATAAATGTTTTTTTATTGAAATTTAAACAGCCTCTTGGATAATATTAATATTAAAGGATAATATGAAACTGGGATTTATCGGGGGATGTATAAATATGCAAATCGGGATTTCAAGTGAGAACTATTATTATAAAGTTCTTTCAGGATTGTTGGAACGTCATTTTCAGGGTAGTGGAATCAGTTGCTCGCTGGGAGTTTACACATCATATAACCTCCTTTCAGAATCAGCAATAAAGTTTATTGAAACCAGGTCGCCCGATATAATATTCCTTTTTTTGCGCCAGTTTCCTCTTATGCCCCTTAATAAAATTCTGATTAAATTTAACCGTGGTAAGGAGGAGATTCATCAGAACAGAATAACAAGGTATGAATGGGAATTTCACCCATCACTTTTCAACAGGAGAAAAATGGATTGGGCGCCAAGGCTCACCGACTATACACTCAATGATGCTGTTTTAGAACCCCGGAGGGAAAAATTCGGTATGAGGGACATCAATTTATTATCGGGATTAGCAGCAGGGCTGAATGATTGGGCTATAAAATATATATTGAATGAAATTAAGCAGGTAAATGATATGTGCTTGGCTCAGAATAAGAAACTCATATTATTATCTCTGCCTAAAAATCCGGAATCACTTATTGGCAATTATGTCTGCAAATTGACAAATGCAAAACTAAAACCCTTGTTGTCCCAAATTCCAATTATTGACATATCTTTTATCGGGGAAGAATATTTTGAATATGACGGAATACACTATAATGTTTCAGGCCACAAGATTCTGGCTGAAACCATGTTCAACTATTTGTCAAATTCAAATGAGATTTCGCGATTCCTTAAATGAAAGGCAGTTTTTCTTTTAAATAAACAGACAAGCCTATACTTTCAAAAAAATGTAGATTTAACCCTTGTTTAACCCGGTTGATTTTGTAATCAGAAGAAAAAAAATGTTTCATAATATGCAATTTACATGAAAGAAAAAATTCGTTGCGGATGGAGCTCAAAAGAGCCTATTTATATTGAGTACCATGACAAAGAATGGGGAACTCCCATACATGATGACCCAAAGCTGTTTGAGTTCCTGGTGCTTGAAAGTTTCCAGGCTGGCCTTAGTTGGTTGACTGTATTAAAGAAAAGGGACAATTTCCGCAAGGCATTTGCCAATTTTGATGCTAAAAAGGTAGCTAAGTTTGATAAGAAGAAGGTTGAAGCTTTAATGCAGGATGCCGGTATTATACGCAACCGGCTCAAGATTGAAGCTGCCATTAACAATGCAGGTTGTTTCCTTGCTATTCAAAAGGAATTTGGCTCATTCGACAAATATGTTTGGGGTTTTGTGGGTGGCAAAACTATTGTCAATAAACGTAAATCGTTGAAAGATATTCCTCCGACCACCGCTATCAGCGATGCCATGAGCAAGGATATGGGAAAACGAGGCTTTAAATTCCGGGGCTCTACAATTTGCTATGCCTTTATGCAAGCCGTAGGTATGGTAGATGATCATATTGATGATTGCTGGAGGAAAGGGAAGAAGAAATAGAAAGTAATTAATCGGTTTTTTTATTTACCTTCGCGCCCTGAAATTCGTAACATTTTATATGGGGAACAGTTTTTTCGGGTTAATAAATAGCATTAGGGTTACTTTTCTTTTGCTTTTCATTTCATTTAATGTCGCAACCGCACAGGTAACAATATCTGATACTGCTACCAGACACGGAAGCGCAGATGCCACATGGAGCCTTAATTGCGAAGGAAATTCGCCTGAAGTGATAGTAATTGTTCATTATACCGGGTTTACAGGTGTAAATGCTACCTACAATGGCAAGAGCAGCAATCAAACCTGTTTTGTATCTGGGAATAGTGATAATGTCTATCTTTTTATATTTCCTTCACCGGATAAAGGGAGCCAAAGCGTTTCGCTAAGCATAACCGGTACCGGCAGCTATTATGCTGAGGCTCTCGCTTTAGAAAATGTAAATAGTGATAACAGCATATTTATATCTACAGTTAGTAACTCAAGTGGAACATCGGCAACAACAACTGCCACCGATGCCGGTTCAAACGATATGCTTATAGGCGGGGTTTTTGGCAGTGATTTAGGTACAATTTCAACTCAGCCAACTCCCAATCCTCCCCAAAAGAAACTTGCTGCCGCATTTACCAGCCCTTATGAGGGTGAGGATTCTTATGCTTCCGCTGCTTCAGCCTCAAAACTTAGCTGGAATTTCAGCAACAATTCAGGCAATTCTGCCTGGGTTACGGTAATTAGTGGTATGAGTCCCCTCCCGATTAGCCTCCTGAATTTTGACGCCCAATTTGTAGCCGGGAATAATACGGTAGCTATTAACTGGAGCACCGCGACAGAAATAGATAATAAATTATTTACCATTGAAAAAACAACTGATGGAGTAAATTACAATACTGTGGCCACTGTTTCAGGAGCAGGTAACAGCGATAATACCCTGTATTATAGCGCGACAGATGAAAATCCATGGGGAGGGACATCTTACTACCGCCTTAAGCAAACCGATTTTGACGGGAATTCCACTTACTCACAACTTACAGCCGTTACCGTTCCTATACAATTCTCTGTAAATATTTACCCCAATCCTGTAATCAATAATACAACCCTTAACTATAGCGCGGACAGCCCTGACCCGTTATCTGTAAAAATATTTAACCCGTTGGGGCTTGCGGTAAACTCTTATACTTTTACCAATGTACAGACTGGTGAAAATAATTTGGAAATAAATACTTCTTCGCTACCTTCAGGTACCTATATCATGGAAATGACCAACGGCACCCAGGTAACAAGCCGCAGGTTTATTAAGCAGTAATTTTATATAAGAATCTTGCTTTAAGGCTGCTGCATTCCGCTTCCTTCCCGGTAAATAACATTCATAAGCGTATTGCCTACTACCTGCATGGTGGTAGTATCAATTATGCTCATATTATCGCTATGTTTATGGTGCCAGTATGGATAATCTTGTCTTGTGATTTCGTAGTGAACAATATCTATAGTCGGGATATTCGCTATTTTATTTATATATAAATGGTCATCCGTAGTTGGGGGGCCAACATCCTGGGTAAAGTAATTGCCATAGCCCAATTTAGCGGCAATATCCCAAATCTTATTGACTATATCAGAGGCAAAGTGCATTCCGGTCCCTTCCTTAGGGAAAACTGCGTTTTTCCCTCCTACCATGTCGAGCAATATACCAAAGCGCGGAGCATAATTGGGCGGAAGATTCTTGGCCCAGTATTGTGAACCCAGGCACCAACTGTCTTCCATTTCAGGATAGTGGCCATCGGCTGAAAGATAGCTATCTTGCCCATAGTCTTCAATGTCGAAAAATACCAGGTCAACGCCAATCGGGATTTTAGCGTTTTTTAAATGACGGGCAAGTTCGAGTTGCATAGCCACACCGCTGGCTCCATCATCGGCACCGTCGAATGTGCCACTCGGATTAATGGAATCAGCATCGGCAAAAGGCCTTGTGTCCCAATGGGTGCAGATAAGTATGCGTGTCGGGTTATTAGGCTGAGACGAGGCAATGATGTTTTCAAAATCGAAAGTCTTGCCCGTAAAAGTTTTTGTCTTTGATTTTTGTTCGGTGACAGTAAGGCTGTCTTTTTTCAGCATGGCAAGGATATATTGAAGGCATTTTTCATGCGCTTTTGTACCGGGTATGCGAGGGCCAAAATCAACTTGCTGCCGGGTGTATTTGTAGGCGGAGTCGGCGCTGAATGAAGGAATAACAGGGCTCTGTTCTGCTTGTACCGTAGTAGTTTCTGCCTGGGATGGGGTGGGAGGGGTACTTCTGTTTTTGCAACCCTCTAAGAAGAAAGCTAAAGCTATTACAACTGTCTGAAAGGTTGAAAAGTATCTATTTCTTGCGTTCATGTTTCCAGACAGTTGTTGTTGCAGAATCTTGCAGCACCACAAATTTAGAAAGTATATTCCGTATGGTATCAGATAAAGCAAAATCTTTTTTTATTTTGGCTTCCGTCCTCGCCTCTATCAGGTTATTGACCAGGTTATCAAAATCTTCATTACTGGTGTTTTTTTCTTCGGCAACCAGGCCTAATATATCGGTATAATAAGTCATAAAGGCTTTTCTGAAATTGTCAAAAGTCTTTTCACTTACCCCTTCGGTTTTGCCTGAAGCGTGGAACCTGTTTACATGGGCAGAGGATTTAAACATGTTTGAAATTACTATGGCTGTATTAAAGTCATCGTTCATAGCATCTGCACATTCCGCCTCAAAAGATGAAAGTTCTTTTTCTGTTTCTAAGTTGACAGTAGTATTAACCCATTTCATATCGCGCAGCAGGAAATAAGTTTCGTTCAGCTTGGCATAGCCTTTTTCCGCGTCCTGCAAACCTTTATTGGAGAAATCAATAGGGTTGCGGTAATGGCTTTGCAACATGCAGAAACGCAAGGTCATGGGAGAATATGCCTGTTCGAGCAGTTTGTGCTTACCGGTAAATAACTCATCGAGGTTAATGAAGTTATTCAGCGATTTACCCATTTTTTGCCCGTTAATGGTGAGCATATTATTGTGCATCCAGTATCGTACCGGCTGTTTGCCGCTGCTGCCTATTGACTGAGCTATTTCGCATTCGTGGTGAGGGAAGAGCAAATCCATGCCGCCGCCATGTATATCGAATGTTTCTCCGAGGTATTTACCGCTCATTGCAGAACATTCAATATGCCAGCCGGGAAATCCCTCGCCCCATGGTGATGGCCAGTGCATAATATGTTCGGGCGAAGCTTTTTTCCATAAGGCAAAGTCAAGAGGGCTCCTTTTTTCGCTTTGGCCGTCGAGTTCACGGGTGTTGTGAAGCAGGTCATCTGTAACTCTGCCCGATAACTGTCCGTAATTATGTTCTTTCTGGTAGCTGTTTATGTCAAAATATACCGAGCCGTTTGATACATAAGCATATCCATGAGCTATGATTCGTTTAATCATTTCAATCTGCTCAATAATATGACCTGACGCGTGAGGCTCAATAGAGGGGGGAAGCACATTAAGTGCGTCCATATTGCGGTGGTAGCCCAATGTGTAATGCTGTACCACTTCCATAGGCTCAAGCTTTTCAAGGCGGGCCTTTTTTTCTATCTTATCTTCTCCTTCGTCGCTGTCATTTTCAAGGTGGCCAACATCGGTAATGTTGCGCACATAGCGCACTTTATAGCCAAGGTATTTCAGGTAGCGGAAAACTATATCGAAAGTAATGGCAGGCCTCGCATGGCCTAAGTGGGCATCGCCGTACACGGTAGGGCCGCATAAATACATACCTACAAAGGGTGGATTGAGCGGAGTGAAAATTTCTTTTTTGCGCGTAAGCGTATTGTAAACCTGGAGGATGTTGTTTGGCATGGTTCTAATCTACAGTGGCTGTTTTACGGTTTTTCCTGTTTTCTATGGAGGCTTTAATGTCTTCAATCCGGCCTTTAGGTATTGCGTTTATAAGCCGTTTGGTATATTCTTTTTGAGGGTGGAAGTAAATTTCATCGGCATCGCCCATCTCCTCAATTTTTCCATTGTATAGTACAAGCATCCTGTCGGAAATAAACTTTACCACTGAAATATCGTGCGAGATAAAAATATAGGAGAATTTGAAATCTTTGCGCAATTCGGTAAGGAGGTTAAGAGCCTGCGCCTGTATTGACACGTCGAGTGAAGACACACTCTCATCGCAAACAATAAATTCCGGGTTAAGGGCCACCGCACGGGCTATGCAGATACGCTGCCGCTGCCCTCCTGAAAATTCGTGAGGATAGCGTTCAAAGTGCGAGGCATTCATATTCACGCGCTCAAGCAGTTCTATCACCCTGTCCTTGCGTTCCCGGTCGTTCCTTAAAATATCGTGAACTTTCATAGGCTCCATAATAGCCTCGCCTATAGTAATGCGGGGGTTAAGCGATGAATACGGGTCCTGGAATATTATCTGTAATTTTTTCCGGTAATGGCGCATTTCCTTATCCGAAAGCTTTAACAGGTCTGTTCCTTTATAAACTATGCTTCCCGAAGTGGGTTCAATGAGCCTGAGTATGGTTCTGCCTAATGTTGTTTTTCCCGAGCCCGATTCACCAACAACTCCTAATGTTTCACCGGGGTAAATATCAAATGTTAAATCGTCAACAGCTTTTACATAGTCGCTTGTTTTGCTAAAGAATCCCTTTTTTATGGGGAAATAGGTCTTCAGGTTTTTTACCTCAAGTATAGGTTCCTGTTTATAAAGTTCGATATGTGCCTGCTTGCGCACCGCAGGAGTAATTATATATTTATCTACTACTTCGCTTAGTTTTACATTAGGATTATTGTGGCTGCTATCCTTTGTGGGATTCATAAAGTCGGCAACCGTGGGCAAAACATAAAGGCGCTTATCCAGCGGGGGGCGGCATGCCAGAAGCCCTTTGGTATAAGGATGTTGCGGGTTGGCATAAACATCAAGTATATTGCCTTGCTCCACAATTTTACCTTTATACATAACCAATACCTTCTCTGCAATTTCAGCTATTACGCCCAGGTCGTGCGATATAAATATAATGCTCATGTTATGCTCCGCCTGCAATTCTTTCATCAGGTCGAGTATAGCCGCCTGAACTGTTACATCGAGCGCGGTGGTGGGTTCATCTGCTATAAGAACGGATGGCTTGCACGACATGGCCATAGCAATCATTACTCTTTGTTTTTGACCACCGGAAAGCTGGTGAGGGTATGAATCGAGTATGATTTCGGGGCGGGGTAGCTTTACACTTTTAAAGAGTTCGAGGGTGCGGTTCCTGCTTTCTTTTTTTGAAACATGCTGATGTAGCATGATGGCTTCCATTACCTGGTCGCCACAGGTATAAACGGGGTTGAGCGAGGTCATGGGTTCCTGGAAAACCATGGCGATTTCATTTCCCCTGAAGTTGCGCATTTCCTTTTCACTGAGCCTGGGAATATCTACCCTGCCACTGGTACGCGAGTTAAACAGCATCTCGCCGCTCACTATCTTTCCATTTCGGGGAATAAGGCGCATAAGCGCCAGGGAACTGACTGTCTTTCCTGAGCCCGATTCTCCAACAATACCAAGCGACTCACCCCTTTCTAAAGTGAAGCTTATACCGTCAACAGCCCGCACTGTATCATCCTCACTTTTAAAATCAACCGTCAGATTTTTTACTTCCAGCAGCGCATCACTCATAAAGGCTCACAGTTATATAAACGCTAAAGGTAAAAAAAAATCGTGAATGGGGAGTGATTTACCGGGACTAATCTTCCAAATAATATACCAATGACAGTTTTCCGCAGTTGTATTCCTCACTTTCATCGCTTAATGAAACTTTTGCGGTTTTACCATCAATTTTCTTTAATTTCCATATAATATTGTCACTTTCCGTTA
>JBKQUY010000109.1:0-10662 GCA_052325425.1 Bacteroidia bacterium
TAAGAACCTATACTTTTCCAGATAGTTTCTTTGAAGAGTTAAGTCTTGCGTGTTTATTCTCATGGCATCAAATTTATCTTTACAATAAATCTGTTACCAAATTATCTAACCTTTACAGCAATGACGGGT
This sequence comes from Bacteroidia bacterium, assembly GCA_052325425.1. Lineage (GTDB taxonomy): Bacteria > Bacteroidota > Bacteroidia > JABEUT01 > JABEUT01 > JABEUT01. The sequence goes on from JBKQUY010000109.1 coordinate 130, forward strand.
TGACTTATCTCAATCTCTACCTAAATAAAATTTCCCTACGTTTGCAAAAAAATTATTGACCATGAAAAATATTGCGGTAATAGGTTCAGGTACTATGGGTAATGGCATTGCCCACACATTTGCACAATGCGGTTACAAAGTTGCTCTTATTGACATATCGCCTGACGCGCTGAACAAGGCATTGGCCACCATAGGCAAAAACCTCGACAGGCAGATTGCCAAAGGTGGCATTACCGAAGATGATAAGGCCAATACCCTGAAAAATATCGCTATCCACAGCGATATGGCGCAAGGCATTACCGGAGCAAACCTGGTGGTTGAAGCCGCTACCGAAAACCCTGAAATTAAGTTTAAACTGTTCCGCGATTTGGATACCCTGTGCAGCCCCGATACTATCCTGGCAAGCAATACTTCTTCTATTTCTATTACCAAAATAGCCGCACAAACCAAACGCTCCGATAAAGTAATAGGCATGCACTTTATGAACCCGGTGCCGGTAATGAAATTAGTTGAAGTTATACGCGGGTACAATACATCAGACAAGATAACGGAAACTATTATGGAGCTTTCTAAAAAGCTGGGTAAGGTACCGGTTGAGGTTAACGATTACCCCGGCTTTGTTGCCAACCGCATTCTTATGCCCATGATTAACGAAGCTATTTATGCCCTTTTTGAAGGCGTGGGCGGAGTTATGGAAATTGATACCGTTATGAAATTAGGCATGGCACACCCCATGGGGCCATTGCAGTTAGCCGATTTTATCGGATTGGATGTCTGCCTCTATATTATGCGCGTAATGCACGATGGGCTCGGCAACCCAAAATATGCTCCATGCCCTCTGTTGGTTAACATGGTTACCGCCGGCGACTTAGGCGTTAAATCGGGTATGGGATTTTATTCCTATAAGCATGGCACTAAGGATTTGGTTCTGGCGCCAAGGTTTGCATAAATCTCACCTCTAATGATTTTAAAGCCCCTTTATTGGGGCTTTTTGCTTTAGATTATACGATAAAGTTTAATTTTACTATAATAAATTAACCGCAAAAAAAGAATCGTGGCAGAGAGAGAAAAAATTAGCACGCTTGAATTTATTAGACGATTGAATGAAGCAACAACAGAAGATGGGGTTGCCATTATACCCAATGTTGAGATTACAGGCAATGTTACTATTAGTAATGAAAGTTTTAAAGGCAAGAAGATTCATCTCTACAATAGATACTTGACAAGCATAATCCAAAGGGGCGCAAATTGCGCTCTTTTTTCTTTAGTTATAGACTTGCTTAGTGATGTTACAGAGGCTTTCAAAGCCACAAAGCGGAATTATGTAGATAAAGGGGCAGGTGAAAATGTTTGCAATATGAAAACTTTTATTATCTTTGCAGTATGAATATCATTGCCAGAAGGGCTGTACTGTATTATATAAATGAATACCCACAGGCAAAAACGCCCTTATTAGCATGGTATAATGAATTTTCAAAGGAGGGTTTTCACAATTTCAATGAACTGAAAGCCGTTTATGGAAATGCCAGTATAATAGCTAATAACAGGGTTATCTTTAATATAAAAGGGAATGATTACAGGTTAATAGTATCAGTAAATTTTAAACAATCAGCAGCATATATTATTTGGTTTGGCACACATAAAGAATATGATAAAATAAACACTGAAACTATTGAATTTGATACGAATATTTTAAACTATAAAGCAAAAAAATGACAAACTGGAAAGTAATAAAAACCGAAGCTGCATATCAGAAAGCTATAAAACGAACTATTTCAATATTTCATGCTAAAGAAGGCACGCGCGAAGCTGATGAACTGGCTTTATTGCTTGTATTGATAAAGGACTATGAAGATAAACAGGTTGAAATACCCGGAGTTGACCCTATTGAAGTTATAAAATTGAAAATGGCAGAAAGAGGTATGAAAGCTAAAGACCTTGAACCTATTATTGGCAGTAAAGGACACGTTTCTTCCGTCCTTTCAGGGCGGAGGGAAATAACATTAAAAATGGCGCAAAAATTGAAAGATTTTTTTCACCTGCCTGCCGAAATATTTTTGCATACAGCATAAAAAATGTATAGCAAATATCAATAAAAAAAGGGGCGCAATTTGCGCCCCTTTTTTCTTTAGTTAAAGACCTGCTTTGTAATGTTACAGAGGCTTTCAAAGCCACAAATGTAACATTGCAACTATTTTTCAGGCATTCTCAATTTTCAATTCTTGACCTCTGACTCACTCTCCACCTAACCTTCAATCATTTATATTTGTATTTATGCAACAAAAAATATTATTACTTGGTTCGGGAGAATTAGGCAAAGAGCTTGTAATTGCCTTGCAAAGGCTTGGGCAATATATTATAGCGGTTGACAGTTACCAAGGCGCGCCCGCCATGCAGGTAGCCCATGAGTCTGAAGTGATAAACATGCTCGATGGCGCGGCCCTCGATTCTATTGTGGCAAAGCACAAACCCGACCTTATAGTACCCGAAATTGAAGCCATACGCACCGAGCGTTTTTACGATTACGAAAAACAAGGTTATACCGTAATACCCAGCGCCCGCGCCGCCAACTTCACTATGAACCGCAAGGCCATACGCGACCTGGCAGCCAAAGAATTAAAGTTACGCACCGCCAACTACCGCTATGCCAATACTCCGGAAGAATTTAAACAGGCAGTAGCGGAAACAGGCATACCCTGCGTGGTAAAACCCCTGATGAGCAGCAGCGGCAAAGGCCAAAGCGTTATCAAGGCAAAAGAAGATATTGAAAAAGCCTGGAGCTATGCCATGGCAGGCAGCAGGGGCGATTATAAAGAGGTTATTGTGGAGGAGTTTATAAAATTCCACGCTGAAATAACCTTGCTTACGGTAACGCAAAAAAACGGTCCGACTCTATTTTGTCCGCCAATTGGCCACAGGCAGGAGCGCGGCGATTACATGGAAAGCTGGCAGCCCTGTGTAATCAGCGAAACTGACCTGAAAGATGCCCGCGAAATGGCAGGCAAGGTAACCCACGCCCTTACCGGGACAGGTATCTGGGGCGTAGAATTTTTTCTCACAGATAAAGGGGTTTATTTTTCCGAGCTCTCTCCCCGTCCCCATGACACAGGCATGGTAACATTGGCCGGCACCCAAAACCTGAGTGAATTTGAATTACATGCCCGCGCCATTTTAGGTTTCCCCATACCCGAAATAACCCTTGAACGGACAGGGGCATCGGCAGTGATACTGGCCAAAGAAAATGGTAAGAAACCGGTTTATACGGGAGTTGAGGATTTGCTGAAAGAGCCCAAAAGCGATATCCGCATATTCAACAAGCCTGCTACCCGACCCTATCGCCGCATGGCTGTTGCCCTTGCATACGATAAAACCGGGGCCGATGTGGATAAGGTAAAAGAACGCGCCATTAATTTTGCCAAAAAAGTTAGTGTTTCACCTGAAATAAAAGATTAATTTTGTATTAACTATATGTACCGCAAAGACACAAAGTCGCAAAGAAAAAGCATAAAAGTGAAAAAGAGTTTATTGAATACTGCGCCTTTGCGCCTCTGCGGTGAAAAATCAAAGTAATGCAGAAAGCAAAAATATATATAGTGTTCCTATTGGCTATAGTAATCCTTGCATCGTGCGGTTCAGGAAGAGCCCCCATTAACGGCTGGCATAAAAGGGATAAATGGTATGCCCCCAGCAACTGGCACACAAAGACGCACCCCGCGGCTTTTTAATATCTTTAAAAGAATATCCATAACTGCAATATATGAAACTCCGGATTTATCTTTTAGACGCATTTACTGACAAATTGTTTTCAGGAAACCCTGCTGCTATAGTTCCTGTTGAAAAACCGCTTAGCGAAGAAACCATGAAAAATATTGCCAGGGAAAACAACCTGGCCGAAACCGCTTTTTATACCAAAAACGGAAACAGCTACGACATCCGCTGGTTTACCCCGGAAGCCATTGAAGTTGACCTTTGCGGCCATGCTACATTGGCGGCTGCTTATGTACTGTTTAATTATGAAGGACACAAAGGCAACGAGATAAATTTCAATTCGCTGCGCAGCGGAGTATTAAATGTGAAGAAAAACGGAGATGTGATTACACTCAATTTCCCGACGGATGAATACGAAAGAGTAAAGACCCCTGCCGAATTGTCCATTGCTCTAAATATAACTACCAAAGAATGTTACAAGGGCAGGACCGATTACATGCTGATATATGAAAATGAAGACCAGATAAGACAGCTAAAACCCAATCTCACAGCTATGAAATTGGTTGATTGCAGGGGTGTGGCTTGCACCGCCAGAGGTAAAACGGCAGATTTTGTTACCCGCTTTTTTGCACCGAGGGCAGGTGTTAATGAGGACCCTGTAACAGGCTCGGCGCATACTACCCTTACCCCCTATTGGTCAAAAGCGCTCAACAAAAAGGAACTCAATGCTGTCCAGTTATCACCCCGCGGAGGCTCGCTTAAATGCGTTTACCTTGGCGACAGGGTGGAAATAAGCGGCAAGGTTGTTACTTACCTTAGGGGAGAAATAGAAACGGAATAAAAAACAGGAAATCTATCCACTCTGTATTTGATATAAATCATCCATTTTACTCCCAAGAATAAAATTGCCGCATTTATTGCCATACTTGGCTTTCCGTCTATTTCATACTAATAATCAACACATTCTGTGTCGGTTATATTAAAAAATTACGTATTTTTGCGAGTGATTTGAAACAATTTATCAATTTGATATATATCAATATATGCAAAACCACTTATTTTTATGAGATACCTTGCCACCTTGTTTATAGCATTGCTAATGAGTGGAATATGCCTTGCCCAAAGCACAACTGAGCCTTGTCCTCCGGAAGGTAAAGCAATATCTGATATCGGGAAACATGTTAACATATTAAAAAACAGGGATATAACACAGGGAACTGTAAACCCAAACATAGTTCTCGATAGTATTTTAAAAGGTATGCCCGAAGATACCGGAAGATACAAATCAACTGATTTTGTTACTATTACAGGCTACGTTCTGGGGGCCGATGATGAGGGGCCTGAATCATGTAATTGCTTCAGTAAGGAAGAGAGCAAACAAAACCTAGTGCTATATATTGGAAATTCACCCCTTTCAGGTAAAGATTCAGTATTTTTTGTTGAGATAACCCCCAAATTCAAAGCTAAAAACCCGGAATTTATGCCCGATGCCCTCTTTGGCCAAAAAGTTACCATCAGCGGTTATATGATGTATAATTTTGAAATGAAAAAAATGGCGCTCAACGCTTGCAAAAAATGCCGCACAACTGATCGTAAAACAGCCTGGGAAATTTGCCCGGTTACTGATATTACCCTTATTCCAAAGCAAACAAAAAAATCTTAACAGCCCACGGCTGTTATAAGGTATGGAATAGCCAGTCAATCACAACCTAAAACTTTTTAGATAAAGCCGTTTAAATTCAGAGTTATTAACTATTGTTAATATCTAATTAACCCATTTCATGTAACTAACTATGCGATAATTCGTAAAATAATATAGAATTATTATCAAAATTTTAATTTGATTTTCATAAACTTACATAAATACAACAGAGAGCCATGAAAACAATATATACATTCCTCGCAGCATTGTTGTTGAATAGTATGTGCGTGGCACAAAGCGGAGCCAACGTAACTATTATTCCGGATAAACCGGCGACAACAGACTCCATTTCCTTAACGCTTAAACCTACCTGTCCGCCAGAGGGCAAAACACTGTCTAATATTACAGAGCGTGTTAATATTATGAAGAACAGGGACATTAAAGAAGGAACAGTTAATCCTAATATAGTAATTGACAGCATATTAAAGGGAATGCCTGAGGATACAGGAAGATACAGCCCCTCAGATTTTGCAACAGTTACCGGCTATGTGCTTGATGTTGATGATGCCGGCGCTGAGTCATGCAACTGTTTCAGTTGGGACGACAGCAAGCATAATATCATATTGTACATAGGCCATTCCATTTATTCGGGAAAGGACTCAGTATTTGTAGTAGAAATAACTGCTAAATACAGGGCCGCCCACCCGGAATTCAATACCGATGGCCTTTTCGGCAAAAAAGTTACCCTCAGCGGTTATATGATGTATAATTTCGATATGAAGAAAATGGCGCTTAACGCCTATAAAAGAAGTCATGCCACCAACCGTAAAACGGCCTGGGAAATTTGCCCGGTGACAGATATTACCGTATTCCAGGGACAATCACAAAGATTTGGTTTTCAATAGCCACTGGCTAAATGGCTATTGGCTGATAGCTTTGCCCGGGTGTTTATTTGATTTTTATTTAAACACCTGTATGTTGGCAGGCTTTTCAACCAGTTCGCTGAAGCGGCCGGTATAGCGGGTAGCGCGCACCATGTGGTTATCTATCCAATGGTAGTTTCCTCCGCGGGGTTTGCCCATAAGCAGGCCGTGGTATTTGAACCCGTTGTCGCTAAGCCATTTTTCAGTAATACCTCTATGCATTTCAGTGCGTGAAGTAAAGAAAGTAATGATATGGCCTTCGTCAAACCATTTGTTAAGTGTGGCCAGCGCATCAGGGAATACGGCCGCAGTAGCCATGCGTTCAGGTTCTTCATTAGGAATATCTTCACAAATAGTACCGTCAATATCTATCAAAAAATTCTTGATGTTTTCAGGCAGAACAGGCGATATTTTTTTACCGTTTTCTTCTATTTCAATCAATTTTTTTTGCTCCTGGTTCATAGGAAAATGAGGTTTAGATTAAAATTAAGGTTTAGAATGGTAAAGATAATTATTGTTTTATTATCCTATTGTATTTCAAACTATACTATTTTGTTAATTCTGATAATTAGTTATCATTTCTCAATTAAATTTTCACTCCTATTATTAATACATCGTCAATCTGGTCAAGCCCTCCTTTCCATTTATCAAAGGTCTCTTTTAAAATCTGCTTTTGTTCTTCCATAGGTTTTTGATAGATTTCCAGCAGTACTTCTTTTAGCCTCGAATATTTAAACTTCTTTCCTTCCGGTCCACCAAACTGGTCGGCATAGCCATCGCTGAAAAAATACAACAAGGTATCGTTTTCAGGTTTTATTATATGATTGGTAAATGGTTTCATCATGGGGTAATTCCCGACCGGTTGCTTGTCGGGTGAAATTTCTTCCAACGACCGGCCACTTATTCCATTCCCCTTATCTCTTACTATATATAAAGGGTTATTTGCCCCACTCCATTGTATTTCATTTGTTTTTAGGTTTATCCGTATCAGGGACATATCCATTCCATCCTCGTTATCGGTTCCTGCAGCCTGGCCAAGTTCTTTTATTATTTTATCCCTGAGCCTGTCAAGTATTTCAGACGGGGTAAGTATTTCAGAGCCTGCCGTTATTTCATTCAGAAAAGCTACTCCCAGCATGCTCATAAATCCGCCGGGAACTCCGTGACCCGTACAATCAACGGCAGCCACATAAAAATATTCTCCCTTTTCAATCATCCAGTGAAAATCTCCGCTTACAATGTCTTTGGGTTTAAACAGTATAAAATGGTCGGGTAAATGCATACTCACTCTTTCTTCTTCTTTCAGCAAAGCAGCCTGAATCCTTTGAGCGTAATTGATTGAATCAATAATATCCTTTTGTTTTTCATCCACCAGTTCTTTTTGCTCTTCAATAATCAGTTTCTGTTTGCGGGTTATGCGTAACGAACGTAAAATAACTATGGCAATTACCGCTATGGCAATTGCTAAAATGACCACAAAGACAATAATCATCTTTTGCTTTTTGCTTTCCGCCCGGGCAATAAGGTCCTTTTTATCCTGCTCAGCTTTTGCCATAGCCTGGTTCTTTTCGTACTCAAGCATCATTTCCGAGCGCGTTATTTTACGGGCATTTTCCTCATCGGCAAGCGAATCGTGAATGGCTATATAGGTTTTATAATGCAGGTATGCCAGCGGCACATTATGTATATTCTCATATATAAGGGCAAGCACCTGCTCTCCATCGCGCATATCGGCCCTGGCTCCTATTTGCCTGGCTGTGTCAGCACCCCTGTTGGCATAATCGAGCGCAGCGCCGTATTTTTTCTGCTTCTCGTAAGTTTTGGCAATATCCACCAGGTTATCCACAATGCTTTGCTTGTTCCCTATTTCTTCCGATATTGATAATCCTTTCATGTAATATTCCAGAGAAGCGGTATATTCCTCCTCCTGGAAACACACGTCGCCCAGGTTATCAATCGCGTCTATCATACCATCCATATTCCCTATTTCCTTATAGAGCTTCATTGCCCTTGTGGAATATTCTATGGCTTTAGAAAATTTCCCCTCCTCCTGGTAAGTATCGCCCATATTGCCCACCAATAAAGCAATATCATATTTGTCATGATTCTCTTCTGCTACCTTTAATCCCTTATTATAATACAGCAGCGCATTATCGAAATCGCTCATGTCCCCATAAATATTTCCGATGTTGTTATATATATCGAGGGCGCCCGAATTGTCTTTATGCCTTTCGAGAATATGCATAGCCCTGAATTCCATTTCCAGTGCCATAGGATAATTTCCCTCGCGCCAGTAGGTGCTTCCTTTAAACCGTAAAGCTTTTGAGAAATTTACGCTGTCGCCCATTTCTCCATATACTTTCGTTGCCTTGGTGTAAAACTCTATGGATTCTTTATAATCACCCCGCTTTGTGGCAACATGCCCGAAGTTGAATAAAGCATCGGCAGAGCCTTTGGTATAATTTATTCTTCCTGATTCATTTATAGCTGCACGGGCAAATGAATCTGCTTCATGATATTTTGAAGTTTTCACCAGCAAATCACTTATATAATTCATCAGGTTAATCCTTGCGGTATCGTCTTTAAGTTTTTTTAAGATAGTGCGTAAAGAATCAACCAGGTATGAAGGCGAATTTTTATTCTGCTGCGCGTAAACGGCAGAAGAATATAGTAAAGATATCAGTACCAGTGGTATATAAAACAGCCGTTTTGTCATTAATGACAAATGTAACATTTTGTAGTTATACCCGCAAAATGTTCAGGCTTAATTTTTGGCAAACCTGGAAGTGCAGGCAAAACTGCCTTCCCTTAGTTGAATTATATACATTCCGGCAGGTAATGCCTTTACTTGTATTTTTATATTTCTCTCTGTTTCCAGGTTTCGAGTAATAACCTTTTGCCCTAATATGTTCCTGATACAAATTTCTATGTTCTCGCCCGGTGAAAATGAATTTCCCATATCCACGTGGAGTATATCATTGGCAGGGTTTGGATAAATATTTACATTAGTTGAAGAAACCAATTGAGAAACACCTGTAGTTAAACAACCGGCGCTATCAAAATTAACTATACCTGGCGCGGCATTCCTGAAAGCAAGCAAGGCGCTGTTAAATTCTTTAAATTGCCCCATACTGTCAGCGCCGGCATTATATGACCAGAACAACACACCGGCATAATTTCCAACGTATGCATTGTATAACATATCGGTGGGAGTATGATTTTTGCTGTTGCCCTGCGATTCTCCGATAAGTGTGGGTTTATCCAGTTCCCAGTAACTTTCCTGGCAACCCGATTGGTATGGGTCAAAATTTATCACGCCTGTCATCCAGTCGTAATAGTGTATTTCGTAAAAATCGAGATATGCAAGGGGCTTGTTGTATGCACCCTGTATGGCAGAATTCTTCCAGTAATTTCCCAGGCAGGGAGTAGTTGCCGAAAACTCATCAGAGTTATAACGCAAGGTGGCCGAACCCACTGTTACCATTTTTGGAGAATGTTCATGAATTGCTTCGGCAATCATTCCCACAAAGCATTGCATCTGGTTTGCATTTACCACCGTAGTTGTAGTTCCTCCTTCCGGTACATTCATGCTCCACTCCGGTTCATTAATAATTTCCCATGCAAATAAATTGCACTGGCTGGCATAGCGCTCAACCATAGGAATAATGGCATTATTAATCATGAGCCTGATTTTATTCGTATCCTGTATCATACCTGAATGCAAGCCTCCATTCGGGCCCCACACTGTATCATTATCCATCATGGGAAAAGACCAGATAGACGGAATGAGCATAATATTATGCTTTTGTGCCAGCTTAAATAAATTATCGAGGTTGGCATAAAAAGCCGGGCTCAGCCCTGTTACAGAATCTTTCCCGCCAAAGACAGGGTTGGTTCCTCCATCATTAAACAACCATACCCGCGCGCAATTAACTCCATATTGCTGAAACCGGGCAAAGGCGCTGTCGAACCAGGCTGAATCATATCCTGCGCCGCAAACAGAATTATTGCCAAAATCGCAATTAAAATTATGCCAGGGAATATTTACCCCATTCAGGAAATAGCTTGTTCCGTTGTAGTTAATTAACTGAGCCGGGAGCCTGTCAGCCGAATAAAGAAACAAAACAGATACAAATAGAATATAAATTTTCTTCATGTATTACCTTCAGTTTATACCTAACAAATATGAGTTTGCAAGAAATTATTAAGACTGCCACGTCCGCCATATTTTTATGGGACGGCGGACTCGCAGTGACGGTG
>JBKQUY010000110.1:0-6844 GCA_052325425.1 Bacteroidia bacterium
TAAGAACCTATACTTTTCCAGATAGTTTCTTTGAAGAGTTAAGTCTTGCGTGTTTATTCTCATGGCATCAAATTTATCTTTACAATAAATCTGTTACCAAATTATCTAACCTTTACAACTGCGAGTCCGCCGTCCCAAAAAAATATGGCGGACGTGGCAGTCTTAATAATTTCTTGCAAACTCATATTTGCAGGTATAAATCATCAAATAAACAGGGCAAAAATTGCGGTTTGGCGGCTTGAAATATTTTTTATCTTTGCGCTCCCTTAGAAAGTTCATTAGATTGCCCGATGGTGTAACTGGCAACACGTCTCCCTTTGGAGGAGAAGAGCCCTGGTTCGAACCCAGGTCGGGCAACAAACAAAATTTTTAGAAGCCTTTAGGGACGCAAGCCTTGAAGGCTTTTTTATTTTTTGGGTGGAACGGGGGTGGAACGAAATATATTTTTCCACATTAAATTGAACTTCTTTGATTATCAGGGTCTCTGTTGTTGTTTTATTAGGTTTCATTATTTCAGATATAATCTAAATCCACTTGTTCAATATTAATGTCGGGGTATCTGTATTTTTCAATTAGAATACTAATGGGTATTTCCTGGTTGTCAGGGTCTATTATGCTACATAACAGGCCATCCAAGATATTACCATGCTTCAATAACTCGGCATTTAACCATTTAGTTGTGATTTGAGGAAATAATAAAACGGGGTCAGCTAAAAGGTAGGAGTCCCAGTATTTCATAGTATTGTAAATGGAAAGCCTGTAACCGAAAGCGAGTTTAAAAAGTAAGCTTAGTTTTCTTTTGCTTACTTCCAGCTTACCGTTCACTTTTTTAAACCTGCTCAAAACCCACTCGATTTCCCGTAAAAGCTTCTTGTAGTCTGCCTCGCTTCGTTTAAAGGTAAAATCACCCAAAAGGAATGCTCCGAGGTCCTTCTGGATACCGAAGGCTTCCAAAAGGACTGTAATCTGTTTATACCTATATAATTGTCTGGGGTCTTTCAGATTCTCCTCACTCCATTTCGTGCCATCCGGTGAAATCGAAACCAGTTCAATGGTTTTCTGCAACAAATCTTTCGCTGAAACAGTCATTGTAGGCATTGGTTAGATGAATTGGTGAACCCTACAACCTTATGTTCAATTGCTCCAAAATCACGCTCTTGCATATTGTAAAGTTCAGCCAGGGTCATCCTCTTGGTTACTGGTTCATCAATTTTCAGTTTTTTCAGAACCTGCCTACACTTCTCCTCAATTAGTGGGGTAAACTCGTAACGGGCTATCAACCTTCCCTTCCTTAGCAATGCTTTGTCTATGGTAGCAAGTTCAGCATTAAAGGTACAAATTATCTGAATGTGCAGAAAGTCACCCAAGAGGCCATCGGTAATGTTCAAGAGGTTTGATATGGTAGTCTTGTTATCACCGTTCCTTTGCTTTATCAGGTTTTCGCAATCCTCGATGATGAATAGAGATGAGGTGTAATAGTCCGCGATGAATCTGATGAACTCCGGCGTACCGATAAGGTGCACCAAATCGGTTGGTAAGTATATAACCCTTTTCTTAAGTTTTGAAATTAAGTACCGGATGTATGAGGTCTTCCCGCACCCTGGCTTACCATGTAGCAGCACTATTCCACTGGCATCTGGTAGTTGGAGGCGGTTAAGGATAATCTCATTTACGGGCTGGAAATCGTCATTATAGTTTGAAACGATTACATCATCCGGTAGCGTCTCTGTTTTAAATGGCCTTAAAGCTAATCTTCCGGTGCTTTCCTGCACAAGCATGTGCATAAAGTTTGGCTCAACTTCACGTTTACAGGCATCGAGAATGTTCTTTATCTTATCAATCAGCTTCTTATCGGTATCGGAGCAGTAAAAGATTACGCAACCAATCCTGAACAAATAATCGAAACTCACAAAGAGATTACGCTGTATCAGCAATAAAAACTCATCGGAATCGGTCTCCTTACTGCTGACAACATATTCCTGGCTTGAAATTACATGCTCATCTGTTAATTTGAACTCTTCCATTATCATTTCCCTTGCTTTACCGAGTGCCATCCGCGTCCTGACAGCACTAATAAGAAGGGTTGAGGCGAGTTCAGTGTTTAGCTTTTTGAAAAGTTCAGTTCCCTTCTTAAAACTATTGTCCAACCTCTCGATTTCACGGATTTCGATTCCCTTTAAAACTGACTTCCATGAAAGGAGATTGGTGATTTTTTTGTTCTTCATTTCTTTGCAGGTGTTGATATGGCCGATATAGCTTTATCTATTTCCTTCATGGACGGAATCTCAGCTTTTGTGTTTGTTACTTCCGGTATGCCGATTACTTCTTCAAGCAGGTAACCCTTCACGGTTCCATCTGCCTCACCATAAAGTACCCATTTACCCTGTACAACTTTCAAGAGATATGGTATTATAGAATACTCCCTCGACCTCTTAGCCCCCAGGCTCTTATACCTAATCTTCAATTCTTTTTTCTCGGCAAAGGCTTTAGCGATTGCTGGAATGCATTCTCCTCGCGCATATGTACGCGCGTGTTCATATTGTATGTTCTCAAGACTGGTGTACTTCTCACCCAATGAAAGGTTCAGGATAAGGCCAATGATTACGCTATCAAGAACGGCCTCCTGTAACTTTAACAATGTATATGTTGCTGATTTATAGTGGTAACAGTTCTTGGCAAAAGAAAAACCTATCGGCGCATGAAATAAACGGCGCATCCTTTTGAGGTCTCCTTTTATACTTAATGGTGTAAGTACAAAGCATCCGGCCTCTTTTAGTTCTGCATCAAGGTAATCCTTGAGGTTTTGAAGGGGTGGCAGGGGTTCCTGTCTCAGCCTTTTATCCAGTAGAAGGTACCTGAGAAATTCATTGTTTAAGTTTGACATATTATTTGGGTTTAAAAAAATTATACAATAAATTTTTCAACCGCCGTGCCAAATATTTTATGAAATGCCTGATATGACAAGAGCGCATGTTGTCACATGACAGAGAAAATTATCTTGTCATATTCTGTTTCATAGTTATTAAAATGATACTAATTATTTTGCTTTACCCTTTCCTTTATGGGATTCCTTTAAACTTTCTATTTTATTATAATACTCTTCATCAATATTATTCCATCTTGTTTTTGCCTCATCTTCCTCATCAACAAGATACTGATTCTTTACTGAAACCTGCCAGTGCATATCATTCATATTCATGTCTGCGCTATCAAAATCTTTTAGTCCGATAAATCTGTTAACTTTTGTTTTTACTGCTTCTAATCTTTGTTTTTCAGCTATAATTTTTGCCCTATCTTTATCAATGTTCATCTTATCTGGAATGGTGTTGTAAGCCCAGTTGATTAATAAAAGCAGAACTGCCCCAGCAAGAATTTTTCTCCAAGTCGTGCTCAAGAGAACAATCCATATCCATTTTAAGCAATAAACAAAGGCATTAGAGCTTTTTAAATTTTCTTCCCTTTCAAGTTTTGCTTTTCTCCGTTCTTCTCGTTCTAAATCTTTTTCTTTATACTTTAGTTCAAGCTCAAGTTCATCTGCCATGGCAGTATTTAGAACATCGTCAGAGGTTTGAACATGTTCTTCTGGAATTTTGACAGTATCATTGGCTGAGCCAGCATTACTGCCCATCATAGATTCAAGCAAAGTTTTCAATTCTTTGGCATCAGAAATTGAAAAATTCTCTGCTGTTATTGTACCCTCACCAAAACTTTGAATTTTAATATTAGTGCCAAACCCTTTATTATGTATATCTACTGATGCAATTCTATTGATTGGTATTGATTTGGAATCTTTTCCAATTAAGTAAGAATTTCGTTTTTCCCATTTTACATATTCATCAGTAACAATAATGTGGTCTGGATTAATCATATTACCGCTTCTTGTAAAGGCTGTTGTAAACTCTCTGTACATAGTTGCTTTATATTTTATTGATTTGTAAGCCTAACTAAAAAAAGTGCCGGAACCTGCCTATTTGCAGACCGTTGAAAGTCCTGTAAAGTATCTTTAAAGTTTTTCTATTCTTTTAGTTATAACAATATTGCCTTCTATTACTTGAAGGAAATAAACGCCGTTATCATAATCGGAAAGGTTTACAGCCTGGATTCCCTTTATTTTTTGTTCCATCAAAAGCTTCCCTAAAACATCATATAGTTTCAAAATACCTTTATCTATTCCTGAAAGGTTCAGAATCTCAGTTGCGGGATTAGGAAAAATTGAAATTGATTTTTCATTTAAAACATAGTTAATAGCAGTTGGGGCAGTCCATTCTGCAATATAATTGGCAGGATTTTCACCTGCTGTAGTGAATTGGCCACCTGCATAAAGATTACCATTGTAAACAGTAAGTGCAGCAACATCTCCGCCCAAACCACTCCCAAGTGCTGACCAAGATGAGCCATTCCATTCAGCTATATCATTGGCCGTATTTCCTCCTGCTGTAGTGAAGTCACCTCCAACAATAAGATTGCTATTATATTCGGTTAAGGCATAAACATTATTATTCAAACCGCTACCTAGAGCGGTTACGCCAGTAAACTCTGCAATGTAGTTCGCAGAATTTCCGCTTGCCTTAGTGAAACTACCACCTGCAATAAGTGTGGTATTATACAGAGTTAATGCATAAATATAATTATTCATGCCACTACTTGGAGCAAACCACGAGGTTCCGTTCCACCCTGCTATATAATTAGCAGTATTTCCACCTGCCGTAGTAAAACTACCACCCGCGTAAAGATTACTACCAGAGACGGTTAAGCCAGAAACATTAGGGGTATTGCCCCCCATTCCTGTACCAAGAGCAGCCCACGAAGTGCCATTCCATTCTGCAACACAATAAGCAGTATTTCCACCTGCCGTGCTGAATTGACCACCTGCAATTAGATTACCATTATAGACTGTTAAGGCAAAAACATAATAATTCATGCCGCTACCGAGTGCAGACCATGATGTGCCATTCCATTCAGCAATATAATTGACAGTATTGCCCCCAGCAGTTGTGAAGTAACCACCTGCAATAAGATTACCATTATAGACGGTTAAGGCTTCGACGGAAGGATTTGTCCCCCCCCATTCCGCTACCTAGGGCAGACCATGATGTTCCGTTCCATTCCGCTATATTATTAGCTGCATTTCCACCTGCTGTGGTAAAACTACCACCTGCAATAAGATTACCATTATAAACGGTTAAGGCATTAACATAACCGTTCATTCCGCTCCCAAGAGCAGACCATGATTGTGCTTCTATGTTCACCCCAAACATTATTAGGATTCCGAGAATTAATTTCTGAATTGTTTTCATTTTTTCCTTTTGTTTTATTGTTTCATTATGGTAACCGCTATGGCTGCCTCTGATTATTTTTTTTCAAACAACGTGCCAAAATCTGCTCATAGAGTTTTTTTATACTCAAAGTAGTATAAGCATATAACAGCTTACAATATTAATAATTATTAAGTAAATACCAAGTATAATTGGTGGTATCTTTTCAACATTAGGGGGACTTTCGTCATGTGAATAACAAAAGAGACAAGCGAACCCTTAACGCCTTTGGCCGGAACCTACGCAGGTTAAGAAATGCGAAAGGGCTGACCCAGGAAGCCTTAGAATTCGATTCCGGCCTGTCAAAGAATGTTGTCGGCAACCTTGAACGGGGAGAGGCCAACCCAACCCTTACAACTATAAAAGCACTAGCAAAAGCTTTAGGGATTAGTCCGAAAGAACTGATTTAAACGTGACACTTGTGTAATTAATTATATCAAAGATAACCAATATAGTACATTTATATAAGCCTATTAATTCTTTGTGAGGTTGTCTAAAGTTCCATTGGCATCCGTGGCACTCTTGACACTGTGCCGCCAGTATCAAAGTGCCAACTTTCAGAAATGATACTTTCAGCTAGAAAGTTATTTTTTATAAAAATTACTTTCTTCATTCAAACCCTTTAATCATGTTCTGTTTTACTGACAAACAGAAAAATATTTCTTTTAAATTTGATGCCCTCAGCGCTACTTTTATATTACTTCATTTATCCGGATAAAAGGAAATAGGTCAGGAGAAGCCGAAAGGTATATCCGAGACCAATAAGTTCACTCTCCATTATTATAGTTAAAAAAATTTGGAGTGATAAAATGATAACTCTCTGATTTCTACAATGATGTATTGATTTTACAAATTTCCTGCTGGAATTTGATTTTTTCTTCATAAATTGGGGCTGGAATTCCACAGTTGTGGAATTAATTATAGTTTAATTAACCTTTAAAATCTAATTTCAATGGTTGACCCAAAAGACCAGGAAGACGATGACAATCACGCAAATCAACTCAATGACAACAACGATGCCTATTGGCAGTCGCGCGGGTACGATGAAAGACCCGATGATTGGGAAGAATTATCAGCAGCAGAGGAAGATTAATCTTACCTCACGCATCTAGTCAGGGCTATATCGTGGTCAATAGGTGTAAGCGGGAAAGCGAACCCGTGCGGGTAATAAATTTTCCGCAGGTAAACTACCACGGCAGTTTCTAAAAAGCCCATGGCTATGCTGAACGCGGTAAGCCATATCATGCGGGTTGTTAAGGATTTCATTCAGTGTAAAATATTACAGTTCAATAAAGTACATAAATGTATTACTTATAGCGATATACCAAAGCAGATTGAGATTTCGGGAAACATTCATCTCAAGCGCTACGGCATAACCAAAACTACGCCAGAAAAAACCTAAACCCTGGCTTGTTTTGGTATAATATACCTAACAAATATGAGTTTGCAAGAAATTATTAAGCCCCGACGAGAAGTTCGGGATTACTCAAATTATTTTGGGAAGCAAACTGCCACGCCCGCCATATTTT
>JBKQUY010000111.1:0-52183 GCA_052325425.1 Bacteroidia bacterium
GCCAAAATTTTTTTGGTTTTTGTTGTTATTGGATTTTGTACAGACGTGATGCAACACGACTCTACCATGTTGGATGGTATCATTGTATTTATTTTTGCCAATAATAATTATTCCATGAAAATGGTTAGGCATTAATACAAATTCTCCCAATTCCAAATTCATATCGGGTCGTATCTCAGCGGTTTTTATCCATTCCTGTCGGGCAATTTCGCCTAACCGGGATAATTGCATTTGTTCCCCGGTAATTTTTCCAAAATAGCATGCCCTGTCAGCAGTGCAGATTGTTATAAAATACATTCCAGGGTTTGCGTAATCCCATGTCTGCAAACGAGCGGATGATATTCTGTATTTATTTTGGTATAACCCGGACATTATTAAATCTCAAACCCGATTTTCTTGATGTTCTTTTTACCTATTCATAACAATTTATAGAAAATATAGAGACCTCCGCTCCCGTGGGTCTGACGCAGAGTAATTTATGAGTATAAAGGCAAAGCAGGCTATTTGCAATTACAATCATTAACCCTCAAATTGTTACATTTGCATGTATTGCCAATGAACTATGAATCAAAAATCGAGGTTTATAAAAATTCTGCCCTTTGTAATAGCATATTTCCTGCTATCGTGCCGGAGTAAATCTTATGTAGATATTCCCAAAGACATTTTGCAGCCCGATTCTATGGTGGCAGTGCTGTCGGATGTAAATATATTGCAGTCTGCGGCTCAATTGGGTTATAGCCCTTACCGGGGAGATACTACCTTGCAAATGGGCTACCAAAGCCTATATAAAAAGCACCATCTTACCGATAGCAGCTATAACATGAACATGCGTTTTTATTGCGACCATGCAAAATTGCTCGATTCGGTATATGAAAAGGTTTTGAATAACCTTAACCAGCAAAAACTTGGATTGATGGGACCGGTGCAGGGCTCCGACAAAAAAACAAAATAATGCTACACTATACCAGCGTGAGTTTGCAAAAAATTGATGAGACTGCCACATCCGCCTTGTTTTTATGGGGTAGCGGATTAATGACGATAAATGTCATAACTGAATTCGCAGTGACGGCAGGTGTGTTCCGTCATTGCGAGGAACGAAGCAATCTCAATAACCGTACCCTTTATTTTGCAAGCTGATACAGAATGAGCATAACTGGCACAGTTAATACGGTTCTCGTAGTATTTACTTCTGCATACGCCATTTATATTTTAACACAATTATGGGCATGGATAAAAACGCCTTCAAGTCAAACTCTGGCTGCAAACTTTAAAACAAAAGTTTCTGTAATCATTCCATGCCGCAACGAAGAAAAAAATATTGCTGCCTGCCTTGAATCGGTATTGGCTCAAAATTACCCAATTTCATTGCTTGAAATAATAGTAGCCGATGATTATTCAGAAGATAATACTGGGAAAATAAGCGAAGAGATATTGAGTAAAAGCCTGGTAGCATGGAAATATATAAAGGTAAAAGAACCTGTATCAAATAAGAAAAAGGCCATAGAAGCAGGTATAAATGAATCGGGTGGAGAACTGATTATTATTACCGATGCCGATTGTACAGCATCAAAGAATTGGGTGGCCTCGATAGTTTCATTATATGAAGAAAAAAAGTGCAGGATGATTTGCGGGCCTGTTGCCATTACCGGCGAAAAAGGCTTTTGCGGGAAGTTTCAAAGCCTCGAAGTCTCGGGGTTATCACTGTTGGCAGGCGCGGGTATATTTTCTCATGCTCCTCTGCTTGCCAATGGAGCCAATATTGCATATACGAGGGAAGCCTACGATAAAGTGGGAGGATTTGAAGGCATAAAAAACACCCCATCGGGTGATGATACTTTGCTGCTTTTTAAAATAAACATGCAATTCCCTGGTCAAATTGGCTATTTAAAAAACAGGGAATCAATTGTATATACGAGAGAACAGACTGGATGGAAAAATTTTCTTCAACAACGTTTGCGTTGGGCCTCAAAGGGTTTTAAGTCAAAAAACTACCTGAACAGCCTGGTAAGCGCCCTGGTTTTTGTCACAAATTCTTTAATGTTTATATATATCATAGCTTCATTAGTCTCTTTTTCTTTTAATTTGACTATCATGTATTGCCTTTTTCTTAAATTCACCATAGATTTTTTATTGCTAACTTGCGCAACTGATTTTTTTAAGAGACGGGACCTGTTGCTTTATTTTTTGGCCGGAGAGTTTGTAACTATGATATATGTGAGCTGGGTTGGATTGGCGGCAAATTTTTCAAGTTATCACTGGAAAGGGAGAGATTACTGAACAATTAACATGAGGAAATTGTGATAAAATTCCGTAAAAAGAAATATGTAGAAATTGATTCGTATTCTCTTACGCATTATGCCTGGCAAAGGTTTAAGAAAAACCGCCTGGCCATGTTTGCCCTTTATTTTATTATACTTTCAATACTGGTAGCCGTTTTAGGTTACGTAATAACCCCCGATTCTACGCCCAATGCAAATAACCAGGTGCTGGAACTTTCGGTAAAGCCACCGGGCTTCAAGGTGCAAATGCTGCTTAACAGGGAAAACCAGGAAATACCCGAGGAATCTTTTTTTTCGAAAATGTTATTCGGCCAGCCAAGCTATTACCACGATATTCCCATTTATTCTTACGGCTTCCAGGGCCCCAATATTGTGGTGGAAAGTTATACAGGCAACCAACCCAATAACGGGCAGATTGTAAAGTATAATATGGCTGATATTATTTATTCGCTCGATTTCAATAAGCATCTTCTGAATGATTCAGTAAATAAAACAACAACTTTTTACATTTTTGGAAGCGATAAGCCCATTACCCGCACTTATAAGGATATGAGCGAGGAAATAAAAGGTAAGAATATTATAACAAAAACATATTGGTTGGGCACAGACCAGGAAGGAAGGGACCTTTTAAGCCGCCTGATGATTGGCATAAGGGTATCGCTGGCTGTCGGTTTTATATCGGTGCTTATCGCTTTTTCAATTGGTATTTTCCTGGGCGCCACAGCAGGCTATTACCGCGGCAGATGGGATGAGTTTGTAATGTGGCTTATAAATGTTGTCTGGTCATTGCCTACCTTATTGCTTGTTATTGCCATTACTCTTGCCCTGGGTAAAGGATTCTGGCAGGTGTTTATTGCCGTAGGGCTTACCATGTGGGTTGATGTGGCCCGTATTGTGCGCGGACAGGTAATGAGCATCAGGGAGGAAAATTTTATAGAGGCAGGTAACGCAATGGGCTTTTCCGATTTCAGAATTATTTTCAAACATATTCTGCCCAATATTCTGGGTGCAATTGTTGTGGTAGCCGCCGATAACTTTGCATCGGCAATACTTATTGAAGCTGGCCTTAGCTTTCTGGGTATAGGCGCGCAGCCACCTATTGCCTCATGGGGTGCAATGATAAATGCCAACAGGGGCTATATTATTACCGATTCAGCGTACCTTGCCTTTTTGCCCGGTATCTGCATTATGTTAATGGTATTGGCTTTTTTTCTTCTCGGCAACGGCCTCAGAGACGCTTTAGACACTAAAACCTCGGCAAACCAGCTTGTAGGAGCGTAAGTATAAGTTTCTAAAATAATCAATATCGGACACTGAATATCGAATATTGCAATAAAACCAAGAATTTGTGAGAACTTCGGTGTTCATTATTCAATGTTCAATATTCGATATTTCTTTCTTTTAGAAAGGCAGGTCGTCATTTTCCGCGGCATTTGACAGACTGTTATTGCTGTCGGAAGAAAATGAAGCAGGAGCAGCCTGTGATTCTGATGAACCCGAGGTGCGTTCAACTCTCCATGCATCCAATGATGTAAAGTATTTCACCCCGCCACCATCTTTGCCCTGCCATTCGCGGCCACGGATGAAGAAGCTTACTTTCACCTGGTCGCCTACATTCACCTCATCGAGAAGGCGGCATCTTTCCTGTGTTAACTGGAAGAGAATATGCTGGGGATAATTGGAGGAATTGTCAGTAACTACAAACTCGCGTTTCTTAAATGAATCAGATACTTTCTGTTCGTCTTTTTTTAATTTTATTATTCCGGTTAATTCAAACATGTTGATTTATGTATTTATGATTATTGATTATTTGCTTTCTACTATTTGTTGCTCACTGGCGGCTCCCTCTGCCTTGAAAGTTTTTGTTTCCGGGTTTCCAAAATAAGTAATTGTTCCGCTGCCGGTCAGCTTAATATGTAATTCAGGATGGGCATAAACTTTAAGGTCTCCGTCGCTGCTGTCTTCAAGGGTCATATCATCTGTTTTCAATTCCGAAGCATTAATGTTGCCCTGGCCTGAGTCTTTAAAAGTACATTTTTTTACTTTGCCATTAAGTATTGTTGGTTTTTCCGAGTTCGATATATAATTCAGCATTTTAATATCCAAAGTTAATACAACTAAAGCATTTCCGGCAATATTCAGAGAAAGATTATCTGTATTTATGGTATTGGAAGAGGAAACTGTACCATTTATGCTTAATGTAATTTGCTGAATATCTTTTAAGCCAATATAAAGTGTTGCAGCGCCTTGCACGCCCTCTTTCATATTAATTCCAAGCGTTGCGCCTGAATTTTTAACATCAACCGAGGACATTAAATCTTTATCGGGAGCGGTAATTTTAAGGCTGCAAATACCCTGGGTAAATACAATATTAAAATTTCCATTAATCTTAAGTGTTGTAAAAGCAGTTACATTTTTCGTTTCCGTAATACTATCGGCGACAGTAAACGCCATTATGGCTTGCGTAAACAATAAAAAAACTCCCAGGGAGGCATATTTCTTAAAGGTTTTCATACTAATCTTAATGTCCCAAATATATGAGAAATTCATAGCCGCAAGAACAGAAACTTTACACTATTGTAACAGATTAAAAGCGAATAATAGGGATATATGTTAAAGCTAAACCCTGATACCGATAATAAGTACATCGTCAATCCCGATAAAAAAACGTCGGGATTTCCTCTATTTGATTTAAACTCGTATTCCTATTATCAACACATCGTCAACCTGGTCAAGTCCGCCCTTCCAGCTTTCGAATGCAGAGTTAAGATTATTTTGCTGCCTGGTCATTTCAAGGTTGCGTCCTTCCAGCACTTTTTGTTCCAATTGTTTGTATTTGAATTTTTTGCCCTTCGGTCCGCCAAACTGGTCAGCATAACCATCGGTAAATAAATATATTTCATCTCCTTTATGCAGTTTGACGCTATGAGTTGTAAATGGTTTAGGATTATCTGAATTACCTATTGGCTGCTTATCAGCAGTAATTTCCTTTATTTCTGTTCCTTGTATATACCATAATGGGTTATTGGCGCCGCTCCACTTAATTTCTTTTGTTTTGGTATTTATGGCACAAAGCGAAATATCCATTCCATCCTTAATGTCTTCTTTTTCCGATTTTTCAAATGTTTCAATTACAAGGTCCCTTACTTTATCCAAAATCAAACCAGGGTCGGTTATTCCAAACTCTTTTACAGCCCTGTTCAATGCGTTCGAACAAACAACACTTACCATTGCCCCGGGCACGCCATGACCGGTACAATCGCCGGCGGCAACAAAAATCATGTCGTTTTTTTCTGCCATCCAATAAAAATCACCGCTGACAATGTCTTTGGGCTTAAACAGAATGAAACTTTCGGGCAAAACAAATTTGAAGCGCTCAAGTGTAGGAAGAATGGCTTCCTGAATGCGCTTGGCGTAATTAATACTGTCGGTAATATCTTTGTTCTTTAATTCTATCACTTCTTTTTGCTTAACCACTTCCGCAGTTCTCTCATTTATAATATTTCTCAGGCTTCGGTTTGAAACCGTAATTGCACCATAAACAAAAGCTACAAAAAACAATACATACGCTATATAAGCCCAGATAGTGCGATACCAGGGAGAGAGAATGGTAAATTCATACACGGCTTCGAGACTCTCATGCCCGAAGATATTTTTAGCTTTAACATGAAAGAAATAATGCCCTTCCGGAAGATATGTATAGGTGGCCTTTGTTTCATTTTTCCAGTCGCTCCATTGCGCGTGCTGTGCATCGGAACCTTCAAGACGATAGCTGTAAAGCAATGATGATTCGTCCTCAAAATCTGGTGCGGCATAGGTAAAAATAAGAGAATTGAAAGCATAAGGCAGTTGCAGTTTTAATTTATCAGGCTGCAAAACTGAAACAGTACCACTGTCATTGGAATAAGCACCGAAGAATATTGTTGAGTCTTTACCTTTACTTATAATAACTTTATGTATCAGGGTATAAAAATCCTTGTCATAATTTTTCTGTATGCCCCTGTCATACCGGGTTATTCCGTCAGGCCCGCCCAGCCATGTAATGCCATTATTATCATGGTACATGGCATATACAATGCTTTTTGATATTCCCATAAAAGGCTTTGTAATCCACTCATGGCTGGATTTGCCGGGGTTTACTATATAACCTACCTGTTTTTGCCCGTCTACCTGGCTTATGGTAACTATCCATATTGAACCATCGGGACCGGAATTCATCCTGAATATATTTAACTGGCCGTTGCAGAATTGCTTGCCAAGGGAAGAATCTTTTGAGAACGTGTTGTTGCCATTATACTTATATAATCCGACTATTGTTCCATAATATATCCGGCCATTTATATTTTTTACATATATATTACTTTCTTCACTTTCATCCTGTATCCCTTTTATAACGGGAAGCCTGTCCACCTGCACATTATCAATCTTTTTGTTCAAATAAATAGGCCGTATCCTTATTACCCCGTTTTTACGGTGTCCGCACCATATTGTGCCATCATTTTCTTCAGCAATGGAAGTAATATCTTCGGGTATTTCTCCCACATCTCCTTCGTCTGTCCATTTGCCATTATTCCAATATATAGATGTAAGCCCATTGGTGGTTGTTCCGCCTACTGTCCATCCGATAAAAATTCTGTTGGAGTCAATAATAGACCTGTGCATGGTATTGGCGCTGCCTTTCGCGATAAGGCTGACCTTATTTCCATCAACCTGGAATATACCGTCGTTACTTGCGACTATAAGTAATGATTGTTTGGCAGTATTAAACGACAATAAATCCCAGCATTCTGTTGCGAGGCCATCCAGTTTATTAAAATGCGATTGTTCAATGAGGCCTTCCTGTGAAGAATTCAGGCTGGATAAGCAGAATGTACCGTTCAGCGTTGCAGCGTATAATTTACCGCCACAGCGGGTAATTGCCTCCACCGTACCTTCCAGCCCGTTCTGGTCATTAAAAGTGGTTATCGGTGAACTTATGTCCACTTTTGAAATTCCATTATTGGTAGCAAGCCATAATTTCTGCTGCGAATCAATATACTGGTAATTTATTGCTTCATCCTGCAAACCGTTTTTCTTATTTATGGCGCCAATTAAATTGCCCGAGGAATCAATAACAACCAGTCCTCCGTCTCTTGTGCCTATAGAATAGTATTTATTATTAAACAGAATTCCGTTATATATTCTGTTGTCGGCAAAAAACTGGTCAATATCTGTATGGAACGGTGATATTTTGGTCAATTGCATGGCATCCTGTATGCGTGCTGAAAAATTGGCCGGTTGCATGGCAAATAAACCGTGGCCTTCATTGCTCAGTAATATTTCGTTTTTCCTGAATGGTTGCATAAAATATATCTTGGACTGCGCAAATAAGTCGCCACCTTGAATGAATTCCAATGTGGAATCAACCATTTTTTTCATCCCTGCCTTATTTTCGCGCACATATATGGTGCCGTTAAGGTAAAACATAAGGTGAAACGCTGAACCTTGCCTGGTCTCCCAGGTTTTTATTCTTTTCCCGTCCCACCTGAATATTCTTGTGGATGACTGGAAATAAACGTAATTGTCTTTAGTCGCATAGCAGGTCCATACAGGGCCGAAATCGCGCTGGCTTTTGTTTTCTATATAATTTAATAATGAATGGTAGTGCATGCGTCCCTTGTCATCAGGGGCCAGGTACCCTATATCTCCTTCGGCTCCAACATATACAACACCTTTGCTGTCAATTGTCAATGAACGCACAGTAACTTCATTGGGCGTCTGAATGGTGTCCCAATTCTGGCCGTCATATTCAAGAATATCGCTGTTATTGCCAAAAAACAGCACTCCTCTCGAATCTTGCACTATGGCAAAGTTTTGTGGAGCCAGGTTATATTCTTTGGCAGAATAATTACGGATATTATACAATCCGATTTCATTAAAATTCTGGCTGAATAATGTACCCGAGCTTAACAGTATCGTAAAAAAGGTGGTTGTGAATTTTAAAATGCGCGGGTGTGCGCTCTTCTTCAGATATTCTATAGTATCAGTAAAACTCATCTTCCGCAGAATCAGGTAAAAAGCTTAAAATTCTTCAACCAAAGATAGAAAAACTTATTCATCTTTGTTATAAAACCGGGTATATAAGGGTAATAAAAGAAAAGACCGCCAGTCAAAAAAATTTGAGGCGGTCTTTAAGGTTAAAAATCTATTCTCTATTGAAGTACTACTTTTTTGTAAGCATTACCGTTTTCTCCTGTCACTTCCATTATATAAACTCCCTTGCTTAAACCTGACAGGTCAATTTGCTTGCTGATATGGCCTGAAATTCTGCCATAATTCGTAGTCAGCATAACCTGTCCCAATGTGTTGTATAATTTCAACTCTATGTTTTGGGTATTGGCAAGGTCTAATGTGAAGTTAACAGTTCCGCGTGTCGGGTTTGGATACACAGCCAATGAGCTTAAGTCCCCATTCACTGAAGCTATACCGACATTAACAAAGGTGTAATTTCCGGTATTCGACTTGGAGGAATTATAGTTAACTCCTTCAATAGCCGGTGTACAACCCCCCGGGTTATTTATTCCCATGTGATAGTACCAGGAGTGGCCAAGCGTCCAGACAGTGTTGGTAAATGTATATGTTCCGTTGTTAACCACATAGCCAACACTATCAGTTGCTATTCCAGGGATGCTATCACGGTAAACAATATAATAGTTAAATGGAAGACCTTCATAGTTGTCCCATATAAGGTTAAACACATTACCCACACCCTGGTTAATAGTTAAGTGCATAGTTTTATGCGGGGGGCTTAAAGGCGATTCGAACCCGCAGGAGTCAACCTGGGATATTTCATATCTCCAGCTCTGAACCTCAGGATCGGAAGGAAGGTCAACATAAGTGCAAAGGCTGTCAGATGGCACATTGCCTATTTTATTGAATAACCCCGGTACTGTTGTTTCCTTATAAATATTATAACTTGCTATTCCGGTTGATGTAGATTTATCCCAGATTACAAAGTTGTGATTTGAGGCCGGGTCAACAGTTACCATGCAAATTGAGATTGGCGGAGGCGGAATTTCAAGAACATTTGCTGCCGCTGTGCCTACGCAGCCAACAGCATCAGTTACCTGTACATTATATGTACCGGTAGCAACACTGTCAATGTTTTGCGTGGTGCTGCTGCTTTCATTAGACCATAAATAGGTGTATGAGCCTGTTCCGCCTGTAACCGATATAATTACTGTTCCGGTCCCTTTACCTGTCGAACAGGTTGAAGGTGAAGTGCTGACGATGCTGACAACCGGTCCGTTCAGGCTGCTTACTGCAACTTGTGTAGAATCAATACAACCATTTGTGTCGGTTACGGTTACTGTATATGCCCCGGCAAAAAGGCCGTCGGCGGTATCAGTTGTTTCACCCGAACTCCAGTTATAATAATACGGAGCAGTTCCTCCTGTCGCAACAACTTTAGCTGTACCGGTCGGGATAGAACAAGCTGAACTGGTAGTTGAAGTAGTAATTGAAACAGCAGCAGCAGGTTGTGAAATTGTAAATGCCTGAATGCCTGAACAACCTGATGCATCAGTTACCGTAACGTAATAAGGTCCAGCATATAGGTTGCTTACATTTGGCGTAGTCGCGCCGGTTGACCATAGGTAAGAATAGGGTGGTGCTCCACCGGTAACACTGGTGCTGATAGCACCACTTGGCTGCCCGTAACATTTAGCCTGGCCAATGGTTTTAATGCCAATTACCGGTCCGTTAGTATTTGTAACTGCTGCGGAAACATAGGTCGAACAACCACTTTTATCGGTAACAGTAACAATATAATTACCCGATATGAGGCTGTCTGCCGTTGACAAAGTATCTCCATTATTCCAGCTATACCTGTAAGGAGCAGTACCTCCGCTGGTGGAAACACTAATTGAACCTATGTGTTTGCCACACTCACTGGGGATAACAGAAACTACAGAAATTGAAGGCGTTGAGGTAGCACCAATTGTAACCACATCGCTCACAGAACAATTGTTTTTGTCGGTTACAGTTACGGTATATGAACCTGGCGATAATCCTGATGCAGAAGAACTTGTCTGAACAGGAACAGTGCTCCATGAATATTTATAGGAACTGCCTGTTCCACCCGAAGCAGTTACAGATGCTGAGCCATTATCTTGTCCGCATGTGGTATTGACAACCGTACTCTTAATTTTGATTTCAGATGGCTGTCCTACCACTACAGTAGTTTTAGCAGGGCATCCTACAGAATCAGTTACAGTAATTGTATATACTCCGGCCGTCAAACCGGTTGCTGTAACAGTTGTCTGAACAGGATTACTGCTCCAGGAATAAGTATATGGAGGGTTTCCACCTGATGCAAATGCGGTAGCCGTGCCTTCGCTGCCTCCAAAACATGAGTCTTTGGTAGCAGCAGCGGCAACAGTATCAGTACAAACCTCAACGCTAAATCCGACTCCATTATATAAACTCCAATGGCCCGTGCTGTCCTCCACACGAATGAAAGCATTATGAGGCCCGATTGCCAATGATGCCGCACTTATACTTGTTGTAATATTAATGCTATCCGCCGATGAAATGCCGGGAATAGGAGTTCCCTTACCTTGTCCCGGGTCATTATCATAAAAGAACTCAGCAGCTACAATTGGCGAAGCATGATAAATAGGTGGTGCAGGAGGAGCAACATAAAAATTACTGCCTGCATATAAACTCCAGGAACCTGCAGAATCTTTGGTGCGGACAAACAGGTTATGAAATCCTGTGGAAAGGCCTGCTGTTGACAATTTCTGAGTAATATTAACGGAATCTGCTTTGGTAACGGCTATGGCAGTTCCCTTACCTTGCCCAGGGTCAACATCATAAAAATATTCGGCAGCCACAATTGGGGATGCAGAATGCGCAGAAGGCACAGGAGGGGATACATAAAAATTGTCACCCATATATAAACTCCATGAGCCTGTTGAATCCTTAGTACGTATAAAAAGGTTGTGGTATCCTACTGCAAGGCCGGCAATTGATAAGTTTTTAGTAATATTAACTGAGTCGCCTTTGGTAACTGCAATAGCATTTCCTTTGCCTTGCCCCGGGTCAATATCGTAAAAATATTCAGCAGCTACAATTGGAGATGCAGGATGAATACCAACAATTGTGGCAGGAGCGATATAAAAATTGCTTCCATAGTATAAACTCCATGAACCTACAGAATCTTTGGTACGGATAAAGACATTGTGATAACCAGGGGCAAGTCCGTTGGTTGATAAACTTGCAGTAATATTAACGGAGTCACCTTTGGTAAGTGCGATGGCAGTTCCTTTGCCCTGTCCGGGGTCTTTATCGTAAAAATATTCGGCTGCTACAATAGGCGAAGCAGGTTGGATTCCTACTAACGAAGCAGGAGATACATAAAAATTACTGCCCATGTATAAGCTCCAGGAGCCGGCAGAATCCCTGGTGCGGACAAACAGGTTGTGATACCCGGGAGCAAGTCCCGTAGTGGAGAAATTCCTCGTAATATTAACAGAATCAGATTTTGTAAAAGTAAAAGCAGTTCCCTTACCCTGTCCGGGGTCTTTATCATAAAAATACTCTGCTGAGATTATTGATCCTTCAGGAGTAGAGGGGCCATCAATATAAAAAGGCATAGCCTGGTAAAAACTCCAATGGCCTGCGGAATCTTTTACCCTAACTCCAATAACGTGAAAACCGGAAGAAAGTGAGCTGATGGAAATACTTTGGTTTACAGTAACTGAATCGGTGGATGTGCTAAAAGAGATAGGGTTGCCTATACCTTCTCCAGGGTCGGTATCAAAAAAATACTCTCCACTAACTACTCCATGAGCCATTTTACCCTGTGCATTGAAATCCATGTTCAGATTACCTCCATGAACAGCAATAGTCGGTATATCCATGTATGTTATTTGTGGTAAAGCGGGAACTCCTGTTAGATTAGGCATAGGATAGCTTCCGCCATAAATTCCAATATCGCTACCATCGGTAGCGGAATCATGGGCATGTGAAGTAGGTGCAAATGTCCAGGTGTAATTCCAAACCTGGTTTGGGTTAATAGTACTTGCAGGAATAGCAGCATCAGTCCATCCCGGAGGTGTTGCAAAAATATTTTTGCTGTCTGTATTACCGGCAAAAGTGTTCAGGTTAATTGCAGAACCATAAGAAGTAATATTATTATCGAATGTACTACCAGTACCATTTTCAGGGTTTGAATAATAAAAAACATTGTTGGTAACCTGGGTGTTGGATATTGTCCCATATAAAGCATTACCACTATAAGTTGCGAAAATATTATGGTCAACATAAACGGTAGCCTGGTTAGATGTTTCAATATCTTCCAGGAAATTGTTCTGAACATAAACATCCGCATTATTCTGAATATATACGTTGTTTATATCATTATTCCTTATTGTCCAGTACTTACCATATACATAAACTCCACTGCTGCTATTGCCAACATAGCACCTTTCAACATCTACGCTGTCAATTTCAACACTTGTAACAACCTGCTGAATGGAGTTATTTATATATAAACCCTGTATTCTTGTACTGTTTACCTGACCCCTGAAATAAATATAATTAACTACAGTACTATAATTGAATTGTGTTCCTGTAACATTATACCCGGCGCCAATTATAGTCAAGCGTGGAGTCTTTATGGTGTCGGTTCCGTAATTGGTGGGCGAGCCAATGATATAAATAGTATCCCCGGCAATAGCAGCATTGGTTGCTTTCTGCAGGCTGGTAAATTGCCCCGCGTTAACGGTATTGTTGCTAACCGTTATTACGTGGGCACTCAAGGTGCCTGCCGTAAATCCGCAAAAGGCAATTATCCCTGTTATTATTTTTTTCATCTGGTGAATTTTTAAGCATTTTAATCAAAGAATGACTTTCTCAAAAACATATCCTGCAATACTGCGGGACGCTGCCTGGCACTCTTTATTGCTGTATCCTTGCTTTAAAATTCACTTTCAGGCTGTCTCCAACCGGAACAACACTTCCTAAATTCATTAATAAAGTCATCTGGGGGATGCGTGTAGCCCCTGTCATGTTCGGCATAGGGTGGCTTCCACCGTAAACCCCAATGGCAGTTCCATCATTGGCTCCTGTCGCATCAGCTGTATTAGAGCCATTATATGCAGTCCAATTATATATCCACTGGTTCTGGCTGGTATAAGTAGCAGGTATTGTCCCATCAGCAAATACAGGACCTGTAGTCGAAACATTATTCAAATCGGTGTTGTTGGCAAATGTATTCAGGTTAACCGCGGGAAGATAACAAGTCAGATTATTGCTAAAAGTGCAATTAGTAACATTATTATTGTTGGGTTCAGGGTTGCAAAAATAAAATACATTATTGGTAATGGTTGTATTGGTCATACTTCCATTATAACCTATTGCCCATTCATTTAAGGTAAAATTATTATGGTCAACAGTTACAGTTGCCTGGTTTGAATTGCAAACATTCCCAACAAAATTATTTTGAATCAGAATATTTGATTCATTCTCAACATTAATTGCATAAATATTGTTATTAAAAATGGTCCAGTTGGATCCATCAACATATAACCAATTGGCAATATAACATCTTTCCATATCAATATTATTTATAGGTCCATCGCTATTGGAAAATTGGTAAAAATCCATTCCTAATATTTTTGTTCCGCTAACCTGGTTTTTGTATGCAATTGAATCAAGATAACAATAACTGATATAACTTGGGTAATTGCTTTGGGTGCCAGTTACGGCATATCCTGCGCCTATTAAGGTAATTTGGGTAGTGATATATATATTGCCATTATTGAATGTTTTTTCACCATAACTTGTATAGGTATTGGGTGAACCCACAACATAAATGGTATCGCCAACCTGGGCAGAATCAATTGCAATCTGCAAATTAGTATATCGCAAGGCATTATTGGGTGCACCACCGGTAATAGTATTGTTATCAACGGTGCGAACACGGGCATTAAGAGCACCGGCAGCTAATAATAAAAATGAGATGATGAATAATTTAGTTTTCATGTTGGTTGAAATTTAAGGTTATGGGTTAACTGATTTTTACGATTAAAGATTAATAATTTGCGGCAAAGATATACTAATCAATTAAAATTCCAAGTAGTAATGGTTACAAATTAAAGATTAGTTAATATTAATCAATTAATATACTGTAATACAGACTATTAAGCCTTATTTTTTGAGTGTGAACAACTCGTAATAGGCAATCTGAATCGGGTTAGCGGATTAACTCAAGGAACCCTTTCTGGTTAAAAGATTTACCATTATAGTCGCTTGCAGTAATAATATAGTAATATGTACCGGCAGGAACGGTTTCGCCTGCCATATTTCTTCCCGTCCAATCGTTATTGGGCCCCGTTCCCTCAAAAACAAGAATTCCCCATCGGTCATAAATGTCAATCTTGAAATTTTCCATACCATAGGAATCCACATGGAAAACATCATTTATCCCATCACCATTAGGGGTAAATACGTTTGGTACTGTAACACCCTCTTTCACATAAATGTCTTTTGCTATTGAATCTACACATCCAATTGAGTTTGTGACTTTTAAATAAACAACATAGGTGCCGCCGTATAAATATTCATGAGAAGGGAATGAATCAATTGAACTGCTGCCATCGCCAAATGTCCAGTACCATGAAATAGCGCCCGTACTGGTATTCACAAATTTTATGGAATCATTGTATGAAGATGAGGTTGAAGATGAAATAGTATCGGGGACAGGAATAAAATCGGCCACAGGCTGGGTAGTGGGGGCAATATAGTTGTTTACGGCTTCACAGCCATTTGAATCGGTAACAGTTATTGTAAAACTGCCAGAAGCAATAGTTGCCGTTGTCCCGGAACCTCCTGATGGGCTCCAGCTATATGTATATGGCGGCACTCCGCCCCAGGCGCTGTCAACCGCAATAACTTTGTTTTCACATTCAACTGTATATTTTACCGTATCCTTTAATGCCGGCGGCTGTGTAATTGTATCAAAAATCCATTTGGTGCAGCCATTGGCAAGGTATTCTATCGAAATTGAATCAATTCCGGCTGTAAGGCCGGTAGCCGTAGCATTGCCCTGCCCGATGGGAATCCCTGAATTTCCATTAAGCAGAAACCAGCTATAAGAATATAATGAAGAATCTCCGCCTGCTACTTCAACAGTTGCATAACCTGTATTCCCGCCAAAACACAATTCATTTTTAATTGCTTTTATGGTGGCAATTGCCGCCAAAGAATCAATAGTGGCCTTTGCAGAGTCAATGCATCCGTGAGCGTCGGTCACGATAACTGAGTATATGCCGACATTCAATTGAGTAACTGAAGCCGTTGTTCCACCACCCGGGGCCCACTTATAAAAATAACCCGGAGTTCCGCCCCAGGCTAATACAGTTACTGAGCCATTGTTGCCGCAGGTACGGGCGCTGCTAAAGGCGCTATCCATCAATGGAGCAGGCTGTGGCAGGGAGTCAGAGGCTGAAGCGATACAGCCATTATTATCAGTTACCTGAACCGAATACGTGCCGGTAGCCAGGCCGGATGCAGTATCGCCTGTTTGTTTTGGAACAGTATTCCATAAATATGAATATGGTGGTGTGCCTCCGCCCGGAGTGACGGACATTTTACCATTAACACTGTCAAAACAACTAGGTTCCAAAAGATTGATTGGCGTAATGG
Organism: Bacteroidia bacterium; assembly: GCA_052325425.1. Classification (GTDB taxonomy): domain Bacteria; phylum Bacteroidota; class Bacteroidia; order JABEUT01; family JABEUT01; genus JABEUT01. Next base: position 15,969 of record JBKQUY010000111.1, read on the forward strand.
TAGCTGTCACTATAGTGGGCTGCCAGATATTCACCGTGTCAACAGATGTGCAATGATTCGAATCTGTAACGGTTACAGTATATTGCCCCAGTGAAAGATTCTTTACAGTATCGGTAGTGCTGCTGCCTATATTTGACCAACTATAAGTATAAGGCGGTGTGCCTGTTCCTATTACTACAGTCGGTGCTGCTTCCCCATTGCTTCCACCAAAACAGCTTACATCATTTCTCCAATTATTTACCGTTAAACCTGAATCTTCAACAATAGTAAAAGCTGTTCCTTTGCAATGATTTGAATCAGTTACAGTAACTGTGTATATACCCGCGCCCAGCTTAGTATCCGGGTCACTGGTACCGCCGCCGGGGCTCCAGAGATACTTGTATGGCGGCGCCGGAGGGATGTCTATAACATTTGCTATGGCTTTACCGGTTGCGGTGTCACATCCTGATGGAATCGAGGTTGCAGTTACAGTCGGAGAGGGTGTGATTTTTACTACGCATGATTGTGTAATGATACACTTGCTTGTATCGGTAATTGTTAATACGTATGAACCTGCAGGGAGCCCTGTGGCACTGTCGGTTGTTCCTCCTACAGGCGACCATGAATAAGTATATGGCCCTGAACCGCTTACTGTAGCAGTAGCAGTGCCATCATTGGTATCGCACTGGGTTGGAGTGGTAACAATTGATACAGAAGGCAGAGGAAACACCTTGACGGAAACACTGTCCGTATCGCTGCAGCCTCCTGTTGTTCCAATTACAATGAATGTAGTATCTTTTGATACATTTGCATTTGTTATACTGCACGTGTCGCATGTTAACGGAGCTGCTGGGTTCCAGGTATAACCTGAGGCACCTGTAGCTACAAGTTGTGTTGGAGTATTTGGGCATACAGGAGCGGATGGCCCGGTAACCATTAAAACAGGCTTTGTATTAACAGTAACAGTAACAGTCGTAGTATCATTGCATCCGGAACTGCTTGTTCCGATAACGGTATAAGTCGTTGTTTTAGTAGGGTTAGCGACAACAGTATCAGAGTTTGAGCTACTTAGCCCTGTTGCCGGAGACCACTTATAAAACAACGCTCCGGTACCTGCCAACGTTACTCCGTTTCCTCCCGTACAAATACTTGCTGAGGGAATATTCATTGACATGAAATGTGTAGAAACATCTACTGTACCCTGGTATAAAACCGAGCAGTAAGATGAAATGGTTACGGAATATGTTTGTGCGCACAAATTTATGGCCGTCTGTGTGGTTTGCCCATCACTCCATAAGTAAGATAAATTTGCGGTATCAATTGTGCACGTGGAAGATAAGCTAACATTGGCCGAACCATTGCATCCGCATTGTGTAGGAGTAGGAGTTGAAACGAAGGTAAGAGGAGAAGTGATATTGATGGCTGAAACATAACCCATACCGCCGGCATAAAGCACGCTTTCGTCAGGCCCAAGCACAACGGCATAAACAATATCTTTCAGTGCAATGGTATTTTGAAGAACCAATGCTGAAGAATATATTTTGATAGATGAATTACTTCCCGCGTAAACATTATCACAAATATCGGCAGCAAGCCCGCCCCATGCAAATGCCGTTGCCGAAATGCTTGTGGAATTAACTACTGCACCGGTAATTTTATTGACTTGTTTTAATGTACTGCCATCGCTCATATATAACCAGTCAGGGCTAACTGCCATGCCATTCATGCCATTGGCATGGTTTACACCGGGGCCCACATAACTGATGCCAATCTCCGCAAAATTATAACCATCGGGAACATCGTACATTGTCGGTGAAAGTGAAGACAAAGGCATTTTTACAAGTACGTTGTTATAGTTGCTTGTATCTACCTGCGCCGACTTTGCTGTTGCCATGTAGCATGTATCGCCTGAAGGGTCAATAGCGGTAAGCGCCATAGTATGGCCCGGAGATGCAGCGCCCAGCACATTCACCGGGTTTAAGGTTGTCATATTGGTGTCTAAAGTACAGGCTTGCAGGGTGTTATTATTATCGCCGGCGCCAATAACCAATGTATGGTTGCAAGGGTCAAAGACTGCTCTCCACATTTCAATTACATTAGCCTGGCCGGGGAAAGTTGCTTTAAGGTTTCCCAGTGTATTTACTTTTAAAGCCCTTGCGCCCGTAGCATGGGCGCCTTCAATAATATAGCTGGTTCCGGTGGTTTTATCCACTGCAAAATCTCCATATATCTGGTCATCAATGCTGGAAGCGATAAATTTCCATTGAATTACGCCGACGCTGTTAAACTTCACTAACTGAAATCCGTGCGTTGCAGAAGTTGTGTCATAACCGCCATAAGCATATACATTGCCATTATTATCATAGTCAACATCGTATGCGCTGTTATAAGGCGCGGTAAAATTTGGGTTGGTTGTCCAGGGGTCTATAACAAGGGTTGCCGATTTATTGAAAGCCCCATTAATTGCAAAAGATTCAGTTGTACCATTCAGTTGGTATGATACATTTACTGAGCCACCCTTATTGTAAAAACTTACGGGCGCATGGTCTGTAAATTCGCCTATTGGTGTTGTAACAATTATATTTCCGTTCCCATCCATGTGTGCGCCGTTTGCATCGGTGTATTTTAATTTTACTGCTGAAATATCGGCGCCGGGATGCACGATCAGGGCATATTTTATACCCTCTTTAGAAGCAGGGAAAGTATATTCAACATCAATGCCGGGGTACAAATTATGGTAAACTATTTTTTTGTAAACGGAAGCTTTTACCGAGTTATCCACTCCTTTGGGATAGCTATAATAATATGATTGTTCCTGCTCGGCCGTAATAAATGCACCAGGATTGGCATTTTCCCACTCTACCGGCAAAAATCGGGCATCCGACTTATCCCTGGCATTACCATTGTAACGATAAATAACACCGTTGCCGGTAAAATAGGCTTGAATATTGCCAAGACGTGCCTGGTAAAATATTTTACCATTGCTGTTGGCATCACCGTCAAACTGCCCACTATTTTGTATAAATATCTTATTATCGACCGGGTTTACCTGCCATTTTATGCTGTATCCATTCTTTGCACTGCCTTTAGCCGTGCCTGTTGTTGTCTTTTTTGAGGAGGGATTCTGCCCGGAGATATTTCCGGCAATTAATAAACCTGAAATTAAAATACCCGAAAATGCGAAACCCTTAAAAGAGTACAGTTTATACATTCGTGTTATTAAAATTAAATGCCAATATTAAGCCCCTGTTAAGAATTATTTTTGTTAACCTCAATGGCAGTATGGTTGCAAAGATATTGAATTTATGCACATTGCCTTATTCCTGGAACCTTAAAATTAATAACACGTAGTTGTTAAAGAACAAAGAAATGTTAAAAGAAGCTGGAATTGTCCATAAATAGCAGCATAGACTATGTTTATTTCACAATTTCTATCTTTTTGCTGATGATTTCTTTTTGGGTTAGAATTTGCATAATATATTCTCCTTCAGATACATTGCTAAGGTCACAGTGTAAGATAACGCCTTGCGCGGTTGGGTTAATTGGCCAGGTACAAATTTGCTGTCCCGACATATTATAAAGGTATAACCCGATATATCCATTTCCACCCAAACTTAGGGTAAGTTGCCCGCGACACGGCACAGGATATGCTACTAATTCCTTTGAAGAAACGGTCTCATTTATTCCTGTAAATAAGTTTACTTCTCTGATTCTATTGTTACTGAAATCTGCAATTAAAATGTTTCCCTCATCTAAAGCCACCCCCGCAGGATAGTTAAGTTCGGCAGCGTTAGCAGTTATGCCATCGCCATTATAGCCCGCTTTCCCGCTACCTGCAACGGTGGTGATGATTCCCGATGACATAACTATTTTACGTATCCTGTTATTATCGTCATCAGAAATGTAAATATTCTCATCGTCCAGTGTTATACTTCCCGGGTAAAATAATTCGGCAGAAGTTGCCGCAATGCCATCACCGTTATACCCTTGCAGGCTGTCGCCTGCCACAGTTGTAATTATTCCCGTAGAGGCAGTCACTTTTCGTATTCTATTGTTATAGGTATCAGCAATATAAATATTCCCATTTACATCCAGAGCTACTCCATAAGAACGATATAATTCAGCAGACGTTGCCTGGCTACCATCCCCCGTATAACCTCCTGTTCCATTACCGGCAACAGTAGTTATAATTCCGGTGGATTGAGTTACTTTTCGTATTCTGTTATTCTGATAATCTGCAATATAAATATTTCCAGCTGTATCTAATGCCACACAATATGGACCATACAGTTCGGCAGAAGTTGCTGCAATGCCATCTCCGTTATAACCCCACGTACCATTGCCTGCCACAGTTGTAATAACACCGGTTGAAGCAGTTATTTTCCTTATTCTCGCATTATCAAAATCAGCAATGAAAACATTCCCCGATGCGTCAATGGCAAGCCCCGAAGGATAGGATAATTCAGCTGAAGTGGCTGGCCCGGAATCTCCGCTATAGCCAAATGTACCTGTGCCGGCTATGGTAGTAATTATACCACTGGAGGCTGTTATTTTGCGAATACGGTTGTTAATTTCATCGGCAATATAAATATTCCCGGCGGCATCAGTTGTCACACAAGTAGGATTATTTAATTCTGCGGATGTGGCGGCAATACCGTCCCCGTTATAACTTGCTATGCTATCGCCGGCAATGGTAGAAATAACTTGTGCTTTTAATATTGTAAAGCTGAATGCAAATAAAAATAATCCGGTAAGTTTTTTCATTCGCAGAATTTTTTTACTTATGCTAATCAAAGATATGAATAATTAATTAACAGAAATATCAATAATATATGCAATATTTATGTTGCTGGTAAGATTGGATTGCTCATTAAAATACAACGTTACAGGTATAATAAAATAAGTTGTTTAATTAAGCAAAAACCGGAGATGATATTTGCGAAATATGCAGAAAGGCCTGTAAATAAGGCCTTTGCTTTTTATTACAATCTCATGATAAATAGAGCGGAAAATATCAAATACGAATGCATAAAAAAGAAAATCCCGCGACATTGCGGGATTTTCAAATAAAAAAAGAAGACAACAGAGCTTACCTGTCCCTGTTAAAATCTCTTCTGTCTCTTCCTCCGTCTCTGCCTCCACCACTCCTGTTGGAACCTTCAGTTCTTGGTTTAGCAATTGAAACAGAAATGTTTCTGCCTTCATGGTCGGTCTCATTGAGGCCATCGATAGCGCTTTGGCCATCACTGTCATTTTTCATTTCAACAAAGCCGAATCCCCTGGAACGGCCTGTAAATTTATCGGTAACTATTTTACACGAGGTAACTTCACCGTAATTTTGAAACAAATTCTTCAAGGATTCTTCGTCAACCTTAAAGCTTAAATTAGATACAAAAATGTTCATGATTAAATTTTGAATAAATTGTTAAGATACAAATGTACGATTATATCTTATCAAAATGAATTATTTGTCTGAAAGCCTGAAAAAATATTAATGGGAAAACCTGTTTTACGAAATTTTTGACCAACTATGACTTGCCGCTTTGCGGCATCCCTGTTGAGAAGGAACCATATTTGTATTGACTTTTACTCCGCAGGCAGTGCATACATATTTACCGAGCCCTTTTTCTCCCATAATTATCCAGCGGTGAAAGGAGGCTGTTTTACACCCTCTTATTTTAGGTGTTGTTGTTTTAACCTCAACCTCTGAGCATTCGGCACAGCAGTAAACTTTAAGTAATTTGGTTTTATTCATTTATTGGGTAATGTATATTTTTCAGTTATGCGGAACGAATTCAATACTTATAACTTCATCGCCATTAATAATAATGCTGTGCTTTGTACTGTACACGCCATTTTTATTATGTTCCTCCCTGAATGCCTTGAAATTATTCCTCGGTATAAACCTGTACTGGTTTTTCTCCTTCAGTTCAGTATAATCACCGAAAGGATTGAAATACCCGTAATGGTTTATATCTCCTTTGCACATAACTCTTGTAACCGTAGGATTAAGCCCGACAGCGTACCTGTCATCAATCAAACGCGTGATTTCCTCTTTATTCATGGGCGAAAAAATTTCATTCATAGTATTATATTCTGTTTTTTAAGTTCAATGATTTTCAGGAAAATGGATGAGATGTTACTACATCAATATTCTTCCTTATGAGTTTGTGTATATTTTTAAGATAAGGCCTTTCCTCTGCGTTGCAAAATGATAATGCCACACCGCTTTCTCCCGCTCTTCCTGTTCTTCCTATGCGATGAACATAAGTTTCAGCCTGTTCCGGTATTTCAAAATTTATTACATGGGTTAACTTATCCACATCTATGCCTCTTGAGGCTAAATCAGTTGCAACCAATACCCGGATAGCCCTGTTTTTAAAACCCCTCAGAGCTCTTTCGCGGGCATTTTGCGATTTGTTTCCGTGAATTGCTTCTGCCTTGATTCCGTTGCGGTTTAAATCCTTAACCACTTTATCAGCTCCACGTTTTGTGCGGGTAAACACCAGGGCATTATCTATTGAATCGTCTTTTAGAAGGTGACTTAACAAGGACTTCTTCTTATCCTGGCTAACATAATAAACCGATTGCTTTATAAGGTCAGAGGTGGATGTTACAGGAGCAATATTCACATTAACAGGGTTTCTGAGTAATGTACCGGCAAGCTTTTTAATCTCCTCAGGGGCTGTTGCTGAAAGAAAAACAGTCTGTTTTTTTGCCGGCAGTTTTGAGATTATTTTTTTAATGTCATTTATAAAGCCCATATCGAGCATACGATCCGCTTCATCCAATACAAAATACTCAACTGCATTTAGTTTTACATGGCCTTGTTGCATTAAGTCAAGCAATCTGCCCGGCGTTGCTACAAGTATATCAATGCCTTTTCTGAGCATATTTGTTTGAGCGTGTTGCGAAACACCTCCAAATATTACAGTATGTTTCACCTGCAGGTTTGAGCCGTAAGCGCTGAAGCTTTCATTTATCTGCAATGCCAGTTCGCGGGTAGGAGCAAGTATAAGGGCTTTTATGCCCGAAGCGCCTGTTGATTTTTTTGCATGAAGAAATTGCAGTAGAGGCAGCGCAAAAGCTGCTGTTTTACCTGTTCCGGTTTGCGCGCATCCAAAAATATCTCTTCCCTGTAAAATGCAAGGGATAGCTTTTTCCTGGATTGGGGTAGGTTGTGAATAACCTTGTTTACTTAAAGCATTGAGCAGAGGAGCTATAAGGTTTAAATCTTGAAATGTCATAGAATTATTTATTGTTAATTAAAATTGGGTTAGCCGAAAAAACAGGCTTACCGTTATTACTTTTTAAGAAAAACGTAAAACTTTACTGAATTGAATGGGTGGGAACCACCAACAAGTTGAAATACAATCTTCGTAAGAAGTATTACAAATATACTTTAATTTTCTTAGCTAATCCAATTTATTTTTTAATTAATAAAAATAAAAACCCCGGCAAATTGCCGGGGTTCACAATTATAAATTACAGCAGAGAATTAATGTGCAGCCGGAGCCGGAGTTTGAGGCTTAGCAGGAGCGCCATTATTAGGTGTGCCTGCATTAGGATTAGGCATAACATCGCCAACAATATAAACCACTTTAGTGCTTGGGTTTGCATTGCTGGTAACGGTTACCGACTTGATAAAATGTCCGGGTCTTTGAGTATCATAATGAACTTTTATCTGGCCGCTTTGTCCTGGTTGAATTGGCTCTTTAGGCGCTGTTGGTATGGTACATCCGCATGAACCGTGGGTTTCTTTAATAATTAAAGGTTCTTTTCCTGTATTGGTGAAATTAAAGAAGCGATAGCCATCGGAAGCATAAGCAATGGTACCGTATTTAATAGTATCTGTTTCAAATTTAATTACAGGCGCATTAGGGTCGGCAGGAGCCTGTTGTGCTTTAAGGTTTCCTGCAAAAAGCAGGCCTGTAAAAAGAGCGGCAGTTAAAACTAATTTTTTCATGATGTTGTTTTTTGGTTTTTTTTAGATAATTAAATTAATTGGTCGGAGAATTGTTATCCCAATTATTAGTGTACGGAACGCCCGTATTGCTATTGTTTGTAGGGAAGGCGGGATAACTGTCTTTCGATAATACCTTGCCCTTTATCGTTAATACCATAGGCGATTCCTTGGCATTTGAAGTTATGGTAACAGTCTTTACAAATACACCTACACGATGGGTATCGTAAGTAACTTTAATTGTGTCCTGCTGGCCAGGGTTAATCGGGCTGTGCGGCCATTTTGGAACCGTGCAACCGCATGAACCGTGAGCTTCCTTTATTACCATGGGTTCTTTACCTGCATTAGTGAACAAAAACAGGTAAGTGCCGTTTGCATCCTGCTCAATAGTGCCAAAATCATGTTCCTTTGTTTCAAAGTTCATAACCGGGGCATTGGGGTCAGGAGGCGCAGCCGGAGTTGCAGGCGCAGTAGTTTGTGCTTTAGGCTGTTGCGCAAAGCAAAAAACAACCGAAAGTGTCAATAAAAGTGTAAGTATTCCTTTACGAATCATAATACCTGTTTTTTTACAATTACAACTATAAATTATCCGCATTTAGTAATAGTAAATTTATATCAGCGAACACCATTAAAAAAACAAATCAGATAATCTGAGAGCAAATATACGAAATATAAAATGAAGTTATAATGTGCTTTTAACAATATTTAAGAAACAAATATATATAACTATTATGTATTAAAATGATTTCTTTTTCCCCGAATCTCTTTTGCCAAAACCGCCACCACCTCCATTTCTTTCCCTGAAACTGCTTCCGTTTCTTTCTCTGAAATTGCCACCTCCATTTCTTTCTCTAAAACCACCTCCACTATTGCTCCTTTCCCTGAAACCGCCTCCGCTGTTCCTTTCTCTGAAGCCTCCTCCTCCGTTTCTTTTGCCTTTATAGCCTCCTCCATCTGAACCTCTGCGGTCTCCGCCGCCCCATTCTCTTTTACCGCCTCGGTCGCGTTGGCGGGGTATGCCTTCTTCCCTGTTTCCCCTCGATTCAATACGTATGGGCCTTCCTTTAAATTCCTTGCCTTTAAAAGAATTCATAAAAGCTTCATAGACTTCTGTCTTTACCTCGATAAATGAAAAACTGTTCTTTACATCTACCCAACTGATTATGCTTTCATCCATTCCCGATGTTTGAGACAGTAATTCTTTCAGGCTCACCCTGTTCAGATCATCCATCTGACCAAGGCTTACAAAAAGTTTAACAACTCCTTCTCTTGTCTGGCGGCCTTCATGGCTTCCGGCTGCATTGGCATTCAGGTCGGTGGCATTTTTATAATAGTCTAAAAACCGGTTAAACTCTATGGAAACCAATCGTTTTATAATCTCTTCCCTGCTTAATTCCTGTAGTTCTTCATATACCTTGGGAAGATAGCTTTTAATGCTTTCCTCATTTACCTGGGTATCATGCACCCGTTGTACAAGCCAGAAAAGCTGCTTTTCACATATTTCATAACCCGAAGGGATATTGGCACGGCTGAATTTTTTCCTCGTTATACGTTCCAGCGCGTGTATTTTATTCAAATCGCGTGTATTGATAATTGTAATAGACATACCTTTTTTACCTGCACGTGCCGTTCTGCCGCTACGGTGGGTATAGTTTTCTATTTCATCGGGCAGGTTATAATGAATAACATGGGTAATATCATTCACATCAATGCCACGGGCTGCCACATCGGTAGCCACGAGCATCTGCAGGGTGCGTCCCCTGAAGCGCTTCATTACATGGTCGCGCTGCGCCTGCGACATATCGCCATGCAGGGCATCGGCATTATATCCGTCTTTAATAAGCATATCGGCCACTTTCTGGGTCTCTATCTTGGTACGGCAAAAAACCAACCCAAAAATATCGGGGTGAAAATCGGCTATACGCTTTAACACCGCGTACCTGTCCCGTTCATGTGTTACATAATATACGTGGTCTATATTTTCATTGGCCTGGTTGCGGTTACCCACTGTTATTTCAACAGGTTCGTGCATGTATTTGCGCGATATGCGTAATACTTCATCGGGCATGGTTGCCGAAAACAACCAGGTGTTCTTTTCTTTGGATGTAGTTGAAAGTATGTTATCAAGGTCTTCCTGGAAACCCATGTTAAGCATTTCATCGGCTTCATCAAGCACCATATATTGTATTCCGCTTATATCAACTTTATTACGGCCTAAAATATCAACCATACGGCCGGGAGTAGCAACTACTATCTGCGCGCCTCTTTTCAGGTCGTGAATCTGGTTCATAATACTGGCTCCTCCATAAACAGCGACAATATTGGCGCCCTGGGTATATTTCGAAAAATTCTTCAGGTCCGATGTTATCTGCATACATAACTCCCTTGTAGGAGAAAGTATAAGAGCCTGGGTTTTTTTCGAAGCAAAATCAATCATGGAAACAAGGGGAAGACCAAATCCCGCTGTTTTTCCTGTTCCGGTTTGGGCGAGGGCAACTATGTCTTTTCCGCCTTCTAACAGAAGAGGTATTACTTTTTCCTGTATAGGTGTAGGCGTTACAAATCCCAATTCGGCTATAGATTTAAGCACAGGCGCTGGGAGGCCAAAGGTCTCGAATGTATTCACATTATATGTATTTATGATAGCTTACTGAATGGTGTTTGTTGCAATAAGCTACGACTGAAAAAACACGCTTCGATAAGGATACCTGGTTATTAAAAACATGCAAAGATACTCTTTTTAATTGAATTATGTGTAAATAAGAGGAATTGGGCATTATTTGGCGGTTTATTTTAACTCAGAGTTCACAGGGTTTTCCATTTAATCCCACTATTACAATCAAGGTTAAAACCAGGATTTCTGATGTGTTGTAACTCCGCCTTTAAAGGCGGAGTTATGGTAACTATATTAGATAAAAGCTTTAGCCATGAAGGCAACCAACATGGGAAGAAGTCCTATATTTGTCTATAGATGTTATTACTATGAAAATACCACTTTTATTAGTCGTTCTTATATATTGGGCTTGTACCCTGCAACCTGCTTTTGGCCAGCAAAACCTGCCTGATTCCGGGGTTACCAATAAAACTGAAGCTAAGAATCTGAATGGAGACAGCCTGTGGGAGAAATATTCAAAATACCTGGGCAAAGAAGTATATAACTTGCTGTTATCAGATAATTGTAAAAACTATAAGGATTTTAATTTTATTGACGAACCACCTATGATATTGCAAGGTGCATCTATTGATTTACCTGACAGCACCATACTCGAAATCCATATTTCGACATTTAATTCTGTTGGAAAGTATAATGCAAACAGAAATTGGGACAGAGAATTGTTTTATAAAGAAAAAATAGGTGAAATAATTATTACAAAAAATGGCAAGCTTATTTCATATATCAGGCCTGATAACCCAACTGCTTCTGCACAGCAGGATTTGTCAAATTCGCAGCCTCTGCAACTCCCTCCAATGGATACCACGGTTACTTATTACAATAAATGGGAAGCCGTATTTAAGCCCAGGCAAAGAGCATCTGCGTATGATACAATAGCCATTTATTTCAATAAGTGGAAGGTGAACTTTAACCTTGATATTGGAGTTGGCCTTGACGATAATTTTTTGACAAGTTTTCAAACACTCGGTTTATACGGGTTACTTAATCCTTTATATAGTATCAGTTATTCACCGACCTATAATTTTTTTACCTCATACGGAATAACAGAAAAAAGCGCCTTTGGCCTGGGTTTAAGTTATCAGCAGGTTTTCTTTAATCCTCTTATTACATCACAAAATCTTTCACAGGGAAACGTTTTGGAATTTGCTGTCGCGGCAAGATATATGCACTGTATGCGTTCCTGGCGGTATTTTTATTACGGAGTGCAGTTAGGCGTCATGTTTTTGAAAATGGACCTGGATACCAGCGCATATCGCGATAAACCCCAATCTGCCGTACCCCTTGTACTACCTGTTTACGGTGGCATAGTTGGCTTTCGCTACCCCATTGACGTAGGTTTATGGATGCATATAGAGGCGAGTTACCTTGTTCCCCTTGTTGGAACCCGAGGCGGAGAGATAGTAAATGAAAATTTTGGGCTGAATTATTGCATTGATACGCGCACTGTATCGCATAAACCTGTAAAGACAGACCCGTATGAAATAAAAATGGCCAAAAAAGATTATGCCGAAGCTCATCCGGAAGGTTCACCCCGTCAAATAAAGCGTGATTCAATCAAATTCATGCGCAGGCATTACAGGTCAGTATATGATTCCACCAGTATCTATTACAACAAAAAGAAATTGCATTTTAGCCTCGAAACCGGGTCAACCGATATTGGAAGCATTTTATCTTACTCATTCGGCAATCTTAATCCCGCATACTCGGAAGCCGTATATCCCTATCTCAGTTTTTCTGCCGATTATGGAATAAGAGAGAAAAGTGAAATAGGTATTAATGCTACATACCAACAAGTATATTTCAATCCAACCACTTCTTCTCTGAATTATACTACCGGAAATATTTCATTAATGACAATAAATGCAAGATATACGCATTGTATCTGGTCATGGAAATATTTTTATTATGGCGTACAGCTTGGTGAATATTTCTGGGTGCCCAATTATAACCAGGCAAACACTTTTTCGGGTAACCCATTGAATACGGGGCCTTTAATGGACCTTAGCCTTGGTGCCTTTGCAGGTGTGAGAATCAGAGTAATTAAAAATTTAGAGATTCGCAGTGAAATTGCAATAACCAGCCTTCAAAGTTATTTTGATTACGGAATTTCTTATAGTATTGACACTAAGAAAATTGTGAGTGGTAAACGGTGAATGACAAGGAGTAGATTAAATACAAAAAGATTTTTGAGAAGTGTTTTATATTTTTCACTTTTCATTTTTCACTTTTCACTTTTTGCGCAGCAAAGTGAAGGTTTTACCAATAAGGCAGAGGCTAAAAATGAATTAAAAGATACCATGAAAGTGGGCAAGTGGATGGAGTATATTGATAATGCCGGGAATTTTACAAAAGATACCAATGCTCCCTATTATTGTCTTACCATTTATAAAAACGGTAAACCTTATGGTATAGCAAGGGCATATTACCGGAGCGGAAAATTAATGGACGTGGAGCCCTTTACCGGCGGCAAAATAAATGGGATTGGCAAATGTTATTATGAGACCGGAGAAATTAAAATTGAATTACCTTATACTGATGGTAAAAAGAATGGTGTGGCAAAAGAATATTATGAAAATGGAATACCTGATATGGAGTCTCCTTATACCGATGATAAGAAAAACGGGATTACAAAATATTATTATAAGAACGGAAAGTTAAAGAGCGAAGAGCCATATATTATGGATAAGCTGAATGGGATAGTAAAATTGTATAATGACAGCGGAACCATAGAAATGGAAATACCTTATTCAGATGGGAAAATGAATGGAAATGAAAAAGAATATTATAATAGCGGAAAAATAGCCGTAGAAACTCCATATACCAATGACGAGAGAAATGGCATGGTAAAAGAGTATTATGAAAACGGAGAATTGAAAAGGGAAATTCCTTATACCAATGGCGATATAGATGGCCTGATAAAAAATTATGATGAAAAAGGTAATGAGATTAAATAAATTGAGAATTGAAAGTTGAAAATCAGGAATAGGAAATAGAAAGTTAAATATGAAAGGATTGCTGAATATTGTTTTATACTCTTCATTCTTAGTTCTTAGTTCTTCACTTTTTGCCCAGCCTGAAAGTGGCCTTTCTGCAGACCAGGCAGGATTTACTAATAAAGTTGAAGCTCAGAACCTGTTTAAAGACAGTTTAAAAGAGGGTAAATGGGTTGAGTATATGGATTCGCTGTGGAAAGCTACAATTGACACCAATGCGTCATATTACAAGCTGACATTTTACAAAGCAGGTAAACCTAATGGAATTCAGCATGAATATTATAAAAGCGGAAAACTATATGCTGAAATTCCATACAGGGATGGCATAGAAAACGGTATGGCAAAAGAATATTATGAAAGCGGGGAATTGATGGTCGGGATTCCATATATAGACGGGAAGAAAAATGGTATAGCCAAGGTTTATTACAGGAGCGGGGTACTGCAGAAGGAAGCCCCTTGCATTGATGACAATATAGACGGAGTAGTTAAAGTATATTATGAGACGGGAGCAGTAGAACAAGTGGAACCATATAGCAAAGGCAAGGTAAATGGAGTATCGAAAATGTATTATAAAAACGGGAATGTGATGAGCGAGTCTCCCTATACAGATAACAAGTTGAATGGGGTTTACAAATGGTATTATATAAGCGGAAAACTGCAGGGTGAGGTAAATTATACCGATAGCCTGGAAAATGGAATGGCCAAGGAGTATTATGAAAACGGAGCATTGCAGAAAGAAGTTCCCTGTGCAAATGGAAAAAAAAGCGGATTGGGGAAGGAATATTATATAAATGGAAAATTAGCGGCTATATGTCCATACAGCAATGACATGAAAAACGGAGTAGATACTATATATGATGAAAACGGAAAGCTTTCAGGAGAAATTTCTTATGTGAATGATATGAGAAATGGCCCTGTGAAATTATTTTATGCCAATGGCGCTGTTAATATGGAAATACCTTATACCAATGATAAAAAAAACGGTATTGAAAAAGAGTATTACGAAAACGGAAAATTAAAAAATGTCACTCCTTATACTGAAGGTGTAGTTAACGGCCCATTAAAAAGCTATAATGAAAACGGGGTTGAAATAAAATGAGATTTAAAGTGAAGTTAAGATTGAGAGAAAAACCTTAATTCCCAACCTCAATCTTAACTTTAGTCTTCATTATATCTTCATTTTGTGGTTATAAGTTTGCCTTAGTTTTTAACCAAAATATAAACTGTCATGAAACTAACAAATGTAATCGCTACCGGTGCAATCCTTGTAGCCATCGCTTTCTCCCCGGTTCTTGTAAATGCTCAGGATAAACCAGCAGCAGCAAAACAGGAAAAGAAAGACATCCGTAAGGAAGAAGATAAAAAAGCTGCCAATGTAGCTGAAAGGAACCGTGCTGAAAAGAACGGCCATCCGAAGCAAGCCGTAAAGGATGAAAAGAAAGTGCAAAAGGACAACCAGCAATTGCACAAAGATCGCAAGGATTTGCACAAAGACGAAGGCAAGAAATAATTTTCTTCCTTCCTCATTAAAAGGTTCCGTTTTGTAATAACGCAGGACGGAATCTTTTGTACTCACTTTATAACACATTATCAATGTGATATGAACAAAGGGTAAGGGATATTTTTTATTTTAGCATCTAAAATATTAAATCATGAGACAAATTATTTACTTAGCTATATTTTTGCTCATCTTTATATTTTCAAACTCTCATGCTGCTATGCTTCCGGCAGATTTTAACAGGAATAGTATTATCATGCCAAATGATTCTGCCGCTGAAGACAGTTCAGATTCCGACGATGATTTAAACAGGCTGTTTGCTATCGGTGCTGAATATGCAAGCGATCAGGCAAGTAAAGGATTGCATAACAATATTAAAATACCCTACATAGAACCCAATTTTACCTACACGGCGCCCAAAGGATTTTATACTGAACTTAGCGCTCAATGCGTATTACCTGAAAGGAAAGTAATACCTGAAAAGGATGCGGGCTTTGACGACTATTGCCTTAACCCCGGCTGGGATATTGATTTGACTGAAAATACTGATTGGAATATTGATTACACTCACTACTTTTTTAGCCCCAATACAGCGAACCTTGTAAAATCCTCCCTGAGTAATGATCTGGAGACTTATGTATCGCAATGGATAGGTAACCTGAAAGGAAAGTTTACAGTAGATTACACTATTTACAAGGGGAAAAATTCACCCAACGATTTTACATTTACTCCTGATTTGCTGTATAAACTCAAATGGAAGTTAAGCGAAAAAACAGCGCTAAAAGTTAAACCTGAAGCAAGCATTGATATTGGTACCAGAAACTATTATACCCAATACCTGGTGGCCGAGGAGAACGATAGTACTAAAAAAGGGCTTAAACCTAAAAATAAAAATATTAGCTCAACTGAGAATTCATCTTTTGGTGCATTGGATTATAACCTGGTACTCACAGTAGATTTAGCTGTCGGGAAATGGGATTTTGAGCCTGCTTTTAATTATACCGATCCTTTGTATAAGCCATCTAATGTCCCCAATCCTCCGCTTGGTTATTTTACTTTTTCAGTAGCTTACACTATTTCGACAAAATAGCATGCAGTCTTTAGATAAGATTACCAGGTAATAGCCACGCAAATAAAAAAAATTATTTGCCAGGGATTATTGTTTATTCAAAAAATTTTATTACTTTTATTTAACATATAATGGATTTTCTGTTACATCTGCGTAAAGATTAAGTGCAGAATGGTAGTTTTTGAGACATGAATACACTCAATTATTAAATGCATGATATATAGGCAAAAGATTTACAATTATCTCATTATTCTCTGGCCTGTTTTTTTTAGCTCCGTCTTATTTGCATCGCCGGGTCGGGTCGATTCGCTGAAAGCTGTTTTAAAAACTGCTGTTGCTGATAGTACCAAAGTGCAGCTTCTGCAGCAATTGTTCCAGGCTACTGACTCTGTTCATTACTCGGTAGAGGCGCTCGGAATAGCTCAAAAAATTGGATACAGAAGGGGAATAGCCCAGTCATTATGTGACATAGGAGGCCATTATTATTTTGAGCAAAAGCCGGACATAGCTCTAAGCGATTTGAGCCAATCGGTACAAATGGCGAAAGACATTGGCGATAAAAGGATACTTGCAGATGCCTACATTTATATTGGATATATATATAGGCCCAATGACCCTTATGTTGCCGAAGATTACTATAATAAAAGCCTGAAATTGTCGGAAGAAACAGGTTATGAAATCTCATCATCGTATGCGTTAAGTGCCCTGGGCAATGTTTATGAAAAAATTTATGAGGGCAACTCTCAAAGTAACAGGAAAGCTTTGGGATATTATCTTAAAAGCCTTGCCATACGTGAACGTATAGGTTCGTATGAAGAGATTGCAGCTTCATTGAACGAAACATCAAGGGAATATGATTTGCTGGGTATCCATAACAAAGGATTGGAATTACGATTAAGAGGGCTGAAATATGCTGAAAAAGCCGGAAGTTTAGAGAATATAGCTTACCTAAGCAACGTGCTGGGAAATGAATACAGTTTGCGCCTTCATAAGTTTAAAAAGGGGCTGGAATACCACCTGAAGGCATATGAAAATGCTAAAAAGCTGACAAATAACTACGACTTGTTATATGATATAACTAAAGGAATAGCATTCGATTATCGTACACTTGGCGATTTAATAAAATCAAATAAGTTTTATGCTGAGGCCATCGTTTTAAATGATTCCGTCCACGCAATAAAAACAAGGCACGATTATAACCTTTCCGGGCTTAAGCATAATATGGAAATAGAACTTGATAAACAAAAATTGCTCCTGAAAGACTCAGAAATTGAAAAGCAAAAGGCTGAGGCCGCCAGGCAGGTAATTTTACGGAATACTTCTCTCATTGGATTTGTGCTTATTCTGCTGCTGGCGCTAATAGTTTACAGGGGAAACAGGGAGAAGCAGCGTTCGAACCGTGAATTGGAAATAAAGAATAGAAAAATTGAATCTGCCTATAAGATACTGGCTGTAAGTGAAAATAAATTCAAGTTAATTACGGAGACTATAGATGATGTGTTTTATTTATACAATATCCCCGATAAAAAATACGAATATATAAGCCCGAACTGTGGAATAATGTTCGGATTAAGCCAGGAATTCATTTATAGCCGGAATACTATGAAAAGTGTTGTTTTTAGTGATGATCTTCCGCTTGTTATTGATGCTAATGTAAAGGTAGATTCCGGTATTCCCTATAATATAGAATACAGGGTGGTTGTAAATGATGAAATTAAATGGATAGCAGAGAAATCATCTCCTATTTATGATGAAGGGGGTAAACTGGTCAGGAACTCTGGTATATGCATTGATATTACACAAAGAAAATCGGATGAAGAAAACCTTCGCGCCAGGAACCAGGATATAAGAGATAGTATTTTATATGCCAGCACAATACAGAAAGCAATGCTTGTTCCACGAGAGAAAATAGCGAAGAGAATAAATGAGTTTTTTATTTTATCGAAACCTAAAGATATTGTGAGTGGTGATTTTTATTTTTACCGGGAAACTGAAAATGGTATGGTTATTGCTGTGGTTGATTGTACAGGGCATGGAGTACCCGGTGGGTTTATGAGCATGCTTGGAAGTGCCTTTCTCAATGAAATTGTAAATAATAATAATACACTTACCCCTGCCCAGATTCTTGATAAGTTGGGGAGAAGAATTATTAAATCGCTCCATCAAAATATTGGCTATGCTTCAAATAAAGACGGTATGGATATTGCCATGCTGAGCATTGAAAATAATAACCCTGTTATTCAGTATGCGGGAGCTTTCAACCCGCTCTATATTGTCAGGAATGGAGAATTGGTAGAAGTTCCTGCTGATAAATTCCCTATTGGCATTAATTTCGGTTCTGAGCCCAATCAGTTTACCAATAATAATATTGAATTGAAGAAGGGCGATTCTGTTTATCTTTTTAGCGATGGTTATACCGACCAGTTTGGCGGCCCGCAATCCAAGAAATTTATGAAAAAGCAATTTCAGGATTTGCTCCTATCGATACAGGATAAGAGTATGAATGAACAGGGAAAGATACTGGACAAAACCTTTATGGCCTGGAAGGGGAATATGATACAAACAGATGATGTTATGGTTTTTGGAATGAAAATTGATTTCCCGTTTTTAGTGTAATCCATTCTTTACAAAATGGGATATTTTGCAAGGGGAGTTATGTCTGTGCTTACGAAATCTTTTTCCAGGTATTTATAATAACCGGTTATTGCAATCATAGCAGCATTGTCGGTGCAATATTCTACTTTAGGAATATATATGTTCCAGTTGAGTTCTTCGGCACAATGCTTTAATGCCGCACGCAAGCCCGAATTGGCCGATACTCCTCCTGCAATCGCAATTTCTTTTATCCCTGTATTTTTTGCGGCAAGTTTAAGTTTATCAATAAGTATTGTTACCACACTCTTCTGGAATGAGGCGCACAAATCATTCTGCCTTTTTTGAATAAAATCAGGGTCTTTGGCTTTTTCATCTCTCACCAAATAAAGGAATGAAGTTTTCAGCCCGCTAAAGCTGAAATCGAACCCGGGAACATGAGGAACCGGGAATGAAAAAGCTTTATTGTTCCCCTCCCTGGCATACTTATCAATTAAAGGTCCTCCAGGGTAGGGGAGTCCCATAATTTTTGCCGCTTTGTCAAATGCCTCACCGGCCGCATCGTCATGGGTTTGGCCAATAATTTCCATTTCCAGGTAATCTTTTACCAGTACAATTTGAGTATGCCCTCCTGATACCGTAAGGCAAAGAAACGGAAATGAAGGGCATCTGTATTCTTCACCCGGTGATTGAATAAAATGTGCAAGGACATGAGCCTGCAGGTGGTTAACTTCAATAAGCGGTATTCCGAGCGCTAAACTCATGGCTTTGGCAAAAGAAGTGCCTACCAGCAGTGATCCCATGAGTCCTGGTCCGCGGGTGAATGCTATTGCATTCAGTTCTTCTTTCTTTATTCCTGCATTTTTAAGAGCCAAATCAACTACAGGGACAATATTCTGCTGGTGTGCCCGCGATGCGAGTTCGGGTACCACGCCGCCATAGTCTTTATGCACTTGCTGACCTGCAATAATGTTCGACAGAAGCATTTTATTACTTATGACTGCCGCCGCTGTATCATCGCAAGATGATTCTATTCCCAGAATCTTCATGATTCCATCATTCATTATTCATACTTTTGCCTGTTAACCAATATTCAAAGGTATTAAAAAGGTTAAGAAAATATTGGTCTATGTGCTTTCGACAGTAGTTTTACTGCTTGTCTTTATTAACCTTGTTATTAATTTTCCTGCTATACAAACATGGCTCTGCAAGGGTGTTGCAGATTATTATTCAAGTAAGTGGCATACAAAAGTTATAGTAGGCAGAGTAGATTTCGGATTTATTAAAAAGCTTGTGCTAAAGAATGTTTATGTGCAGGACCAGCACTCTGATACATTGCTTTATGCCGAAGCCTTGAATTTTGATATAGGTTCAATAGATTTTAAAGAACACATCCTTCATCTGAGTAATATTGATATTGAACATACAAAATTTCACTTAACTACTTATAAAAACGCACATGAACTCAGCCTGCAATTCATTATTGATGCATTTGCATCAAAGGACACTTTAAAAAGGGGCTCGGCAAAATGGGATGTTTCAACCGATGCCCTTACTCTTGATGATGTGGATTTCAGGTATCAGAACCTGAATGATACGGAATCAGTGAATGGCATAAATCCTATGAATCTTAGGGTTCATCATATCAATAGTAAGATAAGCGATATAAAATTTGAGGGAGATACGCTAAGAGCGACTATTGAAAGGCTATCGGCGCTTGAACAATGTGGGTTTGAATTAAAAAGGATGTCCTGCTTTGTAAAACTCAGTTCTCGCGGAATGGAGTTAGATGCGCTGAATATTTTAACACCTCAAACAAGCTTGTCAACTGATCTTGTATTCAGGTATAAAGCATTCCGCGATTTTGACGATTTTGTAAACAAAGTGAATATGCGTGCCTCTTTCAAAAAAAGTACCTTATGTTTTGAAGATTTGGCATACTTTGCACCCGGGCTGAAAGCAGTACATAATTGTTTTGACATTTCAGGGCTTTATACCGGAACAGTCAGCCACCTGCATGGTAAGAACATGACTATTAGCTGGGGACAATTCTCTTCCTTTGAGGGAGAAGCCGATATGAACGGATTACCCGATATTGATAAAACCGTGATAAAAGTAAATGTGGCCAGCCTGGTAACTTCAAAAAAAGAAATTGAAACCTTACCAAGACCACCATTTGATATGCCGGGGAACATAAAACTGCCTGATAATATTGAATATCTTAATACGATGCACTTTAGCGGAAACTTTAACGGATATATTTCAGATTTTAATGCTGACGGAATTTTAATTACTGATATAGGCACCATTGTTGCAGCCCTTCATCTTAGACAGGATACATTAAACAAAACCACATATTATAAAGGCATATTGCAAACACAGGAATTTAATATTGGCAGGTTCCTTAGTATTAAAGATATGGGCGCTATTACATCTTCGGTAACTATCGAAGGGAAAGGGTTGAGAAAGGATAATGCAGATGCAAGAATTGACGGGAGTATGCAAAGCCTTTATTATAAAAAGTATGCATATAAAAATACATCGCTCAACGGCGAACTGCGTAAGGGATTTTTTTCCGGAATTCTACAGGTGAATGACCCCAATTTACACATGGATTTTAATGGCGAAATTGACCTTGTTTCACCCAAGCACCACTATAAATTTGATTCGAGAATATATAATGCCGACCTGACGGCAATGCATATTATTGGCGACACATCATCGCCCGCCCTCCTTTCATGTCATATAAAAATAGATGCAGAAGGGAATTCATTAGATGAAATTACGGGAACATTAAATATGGATAGTACCAGGTATTCCATTCATAAACAATTATATCATTTAAATTATTTCAACATGACTTCGGAAGAAAAGGATGGTTACCGTGCTGTAAGTATTACATCTGATTACGTCGATGCAAATGTTTCAGGGCACTATTCACTCCTTAATAGCCCCAGGTGTTTTGAAGGCCTGCTGGCTTGCTATCTTCCCGATAAATATTTGAAGGAGCCCCACCTTAAAAACGGGAAAGATTTCCACGATTATAACTACAATATCCGCTTTAAAGAAAATACAGGCCTCACCGACCTTTTTATTCCTTCGCTTAAAATTACACAGGGTACATTTGTTAAGGGGTATTACAAAGAAAAGACCAATAATTTTTTCTTGTTATGTCAATCGCCACTGGTCGAGTGGAATGGAAGGAAGGCCAAAGCTCTGACCGTAAATGTTAATGGCGACAGTAAAAATTTAATCATTAATGCCAATAGCGATACCCTTAATATAAGTGACAGTTTATATGCTCAGGGTTTCAATATTTACAGTAATATAGCCGATGATTCGGTTCATTACAGGATAAATTGGAATAACGATACTAATAATTATGCCAATATACCCGGCTTTATTGCATTTACCAAAAGCGCACAGACAGTATTTAAGCTGCTTGACCCGGTAATTGATATTTCTGATTCTGCTTGGCAATTGAATAAACAGAATTTACTTGTAATTGATAGCAGTGGTACAACTGCGAAGGATATAATGTTCAGTCATAACCAGCAATACATATCCATAATGGGGAAGCTATCGAATAAAAGAACTGACGCAATGGTTGTGGATTTTCATAAATTTAACCTGGAAGACATATTGGTTACATCACCATCTCTCAAAGGAATTATTGATGGCACCGCATCCATATCAAATGCCAATAACCGCCTGCTTTTTGTAAGCGCTCTTAATTTTAACAATGTGTATTTTAATAAGGAGTACATAGGCGATGGCACCATTAACAGTTATTGGGATAATACAAGCCAGTCTATAGCCACAAATGGCCAGGTTATGTACCATGATGATAAATCATTATCATTCCTTGGTAATTATTATCCGGCAAAAGATTCTGAAAACATTAGCATTGATGCAACTCTGCATGGGTTCCATATAAAGCCTTTAAATTACTATATGAAAGGAATCTGTTCAGAAATGGATGGTGGTATTTCCGGAGGCATTCATATATCAGGTAACCTGAACAAACCTGTTTTCAGAGGCAATGTAGTAGCCGATTTGAAAAAAATAAAATTAGATTACCTGAATACCTATTATCATTCACCGGAAATTGATATTACCATTGCACCGGACACTTTCCAGCTTAGACCATCGCGCCTGTTTGATGAAAAGGGCGATACCGCTATTATCAGCGGAAGGTTGTGCCATAATCATTTTAAAAACTTAAGGCTCGATTTTGGACTTACAACTAATAATTTCTACTGCCTTCATACAAAAGATGAAATTGGGAGCAGTTATTTTGGCGAAGGGTATGCATCCGGGAATGTGAATATTTATGGCTATATAAACAGCATTCATATTGATGCCAATATTACCACTCAAAAGAAAACAGTATTTAATATTCCCATGTCAAATGCATCCGAAGTGGAGGAGAGTGATTTTATTCACTTTGTAACTAAAAAAGACAATAAGACCAAAAAGGTTAAAGCATATAAGGTCAACTTAACCGGATTAACAGTTGATTTCAATGTACACGTAACTCCCGATGCTACTGCCAAAGTAATATTTTCCTCAAAAGTGGGTGATATGTTAACAGGTATCGGAAATGGAAATCTTGAGATAGGTATGAGTAATATGGGTGATTTTTCTATCAGGGGTAACTATACAGTTACAGACGGTACTTACCGTTTTGTTCTGCAAAACGTAATCAATGAAGATTTTAATCTTCAGCCGGGTGGAACCATTCAATGGAACGGAGATCCTTACAATGCTGAAATAAATATTAATACTACGCACCTGGTACGTACATCACTATTGCCATTACAGCCAATACTCCCGGGTGACACTTCACGCCAGGCATTATTAAAAAGCGTTCCGGTTTATTGCGATTTGGACCTTAGCGGCAAGCTTACTTCGCCCGATATTAAGTTCAATATTGAATTGCCAACAACTGACCAGCAAACCCAGCAAGCTGTTTCAAGTTACCTGCAAAACCCCGATGAAATGAACAGGCAAGTCTTCTCGCTTCTCATTATTAAAAGCTTTTTACCGGTGCAGGAAGGAGTAAATACGACTTCCACAAATGCTGCTACAGGTATTATTCCGGGTACCGCTGGATATGCTATTCTTTCCAGCCAGCTTACCAACTTAATTAACAGCCTGTATAACAAAGTAAACATAGCTGTTAATTACAACCCTGCATCAACCCTTACCCCACAGGAGATGCAGTTACTTTTATCTACTGAGTTACTGGGAGGAAGGGTATTGATTAATACAGATATGTCGCAGATTGGAACTACTACATCAGGTGCGCAGGCTGAAAACACAAACAACGTGGTAGGTGAAGTTACCGTGGAATACCTTGTAAGTAAGGATGGTAAACTCAGGTTTAAGGCATTTAATAAAGCCAACGATAATACAATTATTAACGTACAGAATGCCCCATATACCCAGGGTGCAGGCATATCTTACCGTGAAAGTTTCAGTTCATGGGGTGAACTTATAGAAAAGATAAGAGCAAGAATAAAGAACAGCGGTAAAAAAGATGATGGAAAAGCAAGCCCCAGCACAGAGTAATGATATTTTTAAGCGCGCAAGAAGGTTTGAATTTGTGCAAGAAGTAGAATAATTAAGTCAAATAATCTACTTCTCATCAGGGTTTAAGCTCGAGTTTGCAGCTGATATTAATGGCATTGTATATTTCATAACACCGGCAATGCTTTTTACTTCCAGTTTTTTCATGATATTTTGCCTGTGTGTATCTACCGTTCTTTTACTGATATGCAATTTCCTTCCTATTTCTTCACTTGTATATTCTTCAGCAATATATTTAAGTACGTCCAGTTCCCTGTGTGAAAGTAATTTCTCGAGTTTATGGTTATATTCCTTTGATATTTTTTTATTGCGATAGGAATTATTATCAAAATTCATTAATTTCAAAGCAACATCGCTTGAATAATAAATATTGCCGTTTAAAATGGTATTAATTGCTTTTAGCAGCTCTTCGGGGCCTATATTTTTTAGTATAAATCCTTTAACCCCTGCTTTAATCATCTTATCTATATACATATATTCATTATAGTTAGATAAGGCAAGTATTTTAGCTTTGGGGTTATTGGCCAGTATTGTTCCGGCAGTCTCTGCCCCGCTCATTTTAGGCAATTCGTAATCCAAAATAATAATATGGGGCGAAAGGTCGATAGCCTTTGATACGCCTTCATCCCCATCCTCAGCCTCGTAAATGGTGAATTTATATTTTTTTTCCTGTGATTCTAACATTGACCTTATTCCATCGCGTATCATCTCATAATCATCAATGAGGAGGATTTTCAGAGTTTTCATATTAACTGTTTTTTTGATGTGTTATTATCAAATGGAATATAAATTTCATACCTGGTTTCCAAACCGGGCTTACTCTCAATTTTTAATATACCATTATATGATTCTACCCTTGATTTCATATTCTTAAGCCCCATGCCGCTGTATTCATTTATTTTTTTTATTTCAAATCCGACACCATTGTCCTGAAGCAGAATAAATATATTGCCGGGCATAGAGCTTATATTCATACTTATGCTCATCTTATCAGCATTGCCATGCTTTAGGCTGTTATTTATAAATTCCTGTACAATGCGGAATATGGTTATCTCAAGTGCTTTATCAAATGGAGGAAATTTATCGTCTATGCAAACTTCGAAAGATATTTCAGAATCCAGTTTCAGTTTTGTACAAAGCTCTTTTATGGCATAGCTCAATCCAAAGTTTTGCAAAGTACCGGGCATTAAGTTAAAACTGATATTTGATAATTCAACCATTGCATCGTTCAATGCATCAGTTGACCGCGTTAGCAGGGTATCATATTTTCTGTCTTTTATATTCTTCTGCATGGCTTTTAATGCTTCGATGTGGAATTTGATGCCGGATAGTTTTTGCCCTAAGCTGTCGTGTAAATCTTTTGCTATCCTTTTTCTTTCCTTTTCTTGGGTATCGAGGACAGTTCTAACTAAAAGATTTTCTATTTCTTTTTGTTGCGACATGTCTTTTACAATACCCTGGTAGCCCACCGCTTCTCCTTGCCGGTTATATGCTTTACTTGCAGAAACAAGGCAGTTGATTATACCATTACCGGTATTCTTTACTTTTAGTTTAAAGTCAACCACAAATTCTTTGCCATGAAGTTCCATTTGAAAAAGCTTTCTCTCTTCATTGTCTGGAATAAGTTCAAAAAAATTCCTATCTCCCCATGATTCTTCCTGAATATTAAATAACTGCCTCCCCGCATTGTTTATATCCAATAGTTTTCCTTCCCAATCAATAATAAACAGGCAATCGCTGGATTTTTCAAATACATTCCGGTACTTATTTTCAGATTCAATAAGAGATTGTTCATATTTCAGGATTAATGACTGGTCGCGTGCAGTGAGAAGATAACCTATTCTTTCCTTATTTTGGTTATAAAGATAACTGCAAGAACAATTAACAGGAATCTCGTCACCTCTTATTGTACGAAAAAGACTGTCGAAACTGATAACATTTCCCTCCCTGCCAAGCTCATTTTTTATATTTTCAAAGAAATTAAGATTATCTTTAGTAATAAAATCTATATAGTTCTGCTTAAGCTGTTCTTCCTTACAATGCAATTTATATGAGGCCACACTATTAGCGTTACTGATTATGCCATTATTGTTCAGAACAAACAGCATATCTGAAACAGAATGGAAAATATTATTGAAATAATTGCGGGAAATTGTTGAGCTTTTCAACTCTTCTCCCAGCATATTAATATTACTAATAAACGCATCTATTTCATCAAACCTATCAGATGGTTCAATTTTATAATCAAACTCACCCAGAGAGTAGTTTATAAGTAATTTATTTATTTCTTCAAGGCGTGGCTCCATGGGCTAATATTTCTTTTATTGTTCAGGTGTTGTTTTCGGCTCCGGGACATTGAACTTATATTGTTCAATCCACTTTTGTGCTTCAGTTGTATCTTTAAACATTCTGCTTGGGAAAGGTGGTTTGGTAAGCCTGAGAAAAAAATTTCTGATAAATGCCCCGTAAGCAGATTTTGTCACCAAGGCACCGGCAATAATACCTTTGGTTCCTTCATTTGCAAGATAATCGCGTGCTGCTTTGTTAACCGATTTCAAGCCGTCAATGTTTACAATTACGGGGTATGGAATATTTTCAGCAAATTCAAGCCTTCGGGTTACCAATTCTTTTACCAGTTCTAATGTCAGCGCCACTCCCTTTTTATATTTTCCATACAATATTCCTTCCTTTATTTCAAAAAATGCAGAGGCAGTTTCCAATATCCTGTTTTCTGTAGCATTATCCATACTCATAAATATTATTATTTTTTTTAGCGGAGAGAACGGTTGGGTTTATATTGTTCAAGCCATTCTATTGCCTTTGCACGGTCTGTAAACATTTTACTTGGTACTTTCGGAGGGTTAACGCTCAGGTAAAAGTTTATAAGAAAAGTGCTGTATATCGATCTTAAGATAAAAGCGCCTGCAGTAAGCCCTTCTGTACCTTCATTTGACAAATAATCCCTGGCACCCTTTTCAATCGAAACAGCTCCCTCATCTTCAAACAGCATAGGATAGAAATTCTTACCTGTAAATAATACCCTTTTCTCAATTATTTCCCTGGCATCTTCAAGAGTAATGGTAATACCTTTCTTAAAAACAGCAAATACAATGTCATCTATTATTTCAAGAGTAACTAAACGCATTTCTAATCTATTATTTTTTGGGGTTATGTCCATGCTTACAAATATAATTACCGCCTTTTTAGTTTACAGAAATCAAAAACTTATATTTCTATGTTTTATAAAAGTGTGGCTAAGCTATGATTTTTTCTAAAAAAGCCCAAAAAATAAGTTTCCAATGACTGCCAAAGACATGAAATAAAGGTTACTTGTATGTTCCGAAAATTTTTCTTAAGGTATCTGATATCTCTCCAAGCGATACATAATTTTCACAGGCTTCAACAATGGACGGCATCAGGTTTATATTTTCTTTGGCATTCTTTTCAAGTTGCAATAACGCGGCTTTAGCTTTCTCATTATTGCGTTCTTTCTTTACCTTTTTCAGCTTTTCAACCTGGTACTGCCTTATGGCATCATCGACCCTGAAAAGGTTATCGGGCGTTTTTTCATTAGCTGCAAATTTATTAACCCCTACCACTATTTTTTTACTTTTCTCAATATTGTCCTGGTAATTGAATGCTGAAGCAGCAATTTCGTTTTGTATATAACTCTTTTCGATTGCTTTAACCGCACCACCCATTTTCTTGATTTTATCAAGGTATTCCCACGCTGCTTTTTCAACCTGGGCAGTAAGCGTTTCAACAAAGTATGAACCTGCAAGAGGGTCAACTGTGTTAGGAACGCCGCTTTCGTATGCAATTACCTGTTGTGTGCGTAATGCGATGCGGGCTGCTTCTTCGGTTGGTAAGGCAAGGGCCTCGTCATAGCCGTTTGTGTGCAGCGATTGTGTTCCGCCCATCACAGCGGCAAGGGCCTGGATGGTTACACGTATAATATTATTCATGGGCTGCTGAGCGGTAAGGGTAGAGCCAGCAGTTTGGGTATGGAAGCGTAACATTTGTGCTTGCGGTTCAGTAGCTCCCAATTCCTTTGTAATTTTTGCCCACATACATCTTGCAGCGCGGAATTTTGCTACCTCTTCAAACAAATTGTTATGCGCATTAAAGAAAAATGAAATACGCTTTGCGAATAAGTTAATATCTAATCCCTTTTTAATGGCGGCCTGACAATATTCACGGCCATTGGCAAGGGTAAAGGCGAGTTCCTGCACGGCTGTTGAACCAGCTTCGCGTATGTGGTACCCCGATATAGAAATGGTGTTCCATTTCGGTACTTCTTTGCTGCAATATTCAAAAATATCAGTAATGATGCGCATGGAAGGTACCGGAGGATAGATATATGTTCCCCGTGCGGCATATTCTTTGAGTATATCATTTTGTACAGTACCCGAAATCTTTTTAATGTCTGCTCCTTGTTTTTTTGCAAGTGCAATATACATTCCAAGCAGGGTAGAAGCAGTTGAGTTTATAGTCATAGATGTAGAAACCTTTTCGAGGTCTATGCCATTGAAAAGAATTTCCATATCTCTGAGCGTATCAATCGCAACACCCGATTTACCAACCTCTCCTTCGGCTAAATCGTGGTCAGAATCATACCCCATTTGTGTAGGCAGGTCGAATGCAACCGATAAGCCGGTAGTACCGTTGTTGAGCAAATAATGGTAACGTTTATTTGATTCTTCGGCAGTAGAGAATCCTGCATACTGGCGCATTGTCCAAAGCTTGCTACGATACATATCTGGATGCACACCCCGTGTAAAAGGATATTCACCGGGCTGCTCATCGGGGAAATCCTGCTTAGGGTAAATACGTTCAATCTCAATGCCTGAATCGGTAAAAAACTTTTGCTCTTCTGTCGGTTTACTCATAACTATACGTTATTGATAACGTCAACAAAGATAGGGAATAGGATGAGAACAGAGGTCTGATTATAATATTCAAAAGTACGCACAATAATTACCAATGATTGTATCATTATTGACATAGGCTTCTTTTTACCATTTACCTGTTTTAGTCAAAGTTATTAGCCAAATAAATTAATTTTGTCGTAAGGCATAAAACAAGTGAAACAATATCAGCAAAACTATGCAACAAGGGTAAAACCTTATATTTTATGCGGAATATGCCTGCTGACTTTTTTCTGCTTCAGGAATACACTGCATAATCAATTTACATACTGGGATGATGATGTATATGTTACGAATAACCCATATATCAGGTCATTATCGTGGGAGAATATCAAGTTTTTCTTTACCAAAATTATTACCGGCAGAAATTATCATCCGCTTACCGTATTGTCTTTGGCGCTTAACTATTCGGTTGCGCAACTGTCGCCTTTAACATACTATCTTACCAATATCATTCTTCATATTATCAATGTGATTTTTGTATTCCTGCTGATAAAGAGGCTTTGCAATTTTATGAGTACAGGCAGTAACAATGGACTCCTCATGGCATATCTTTGTGCATTGTGGTTTGGTATTCACCCCATGCATGTCGAGTCTGTGGCATGGCTTTCTGAGCGCAAAGACGTATTATATGCATTCTTTTACCTATCGGGCTGCCTGGCCTACCTTAACTACAAATCGAATTTTAAATGGGGCTGGTATGCCTTAACATTTCTCCTTTTTGTTGCATCATGTCTGTCTAAAGCCATGGCGGTAGTCCTTCCTTTATCTCTTATTTTAATGGACATGATCATTGAAAAAAAATGGAGCTACTGGCTGTTCCTGGAAAAAATACCCTTTTTTATTGCTGCTTTAGCGTTGGGAGTATTGGCATTCCAGAAACAGAAAGAAACCGGCTCTATCGCTCCTTTGAGTGTATTCCCCTTTCATGAAAGAATCCTTTATGCATGTTATGGCTTTACCATGTATATTGTCAAACTCTTCCTGCCAATAAAGCTTTCCATGTTTTATCCTTACCCGCTCCACAATGTCGATGGCATGTTGCCTTTTATTTATTACATTGCTCCTTTGTTCGCATTACTTATACCTGCTATACCACTCTTTATAACATACAAAAAAAACAAAACATATTTCAAAATCCTGCTCTTTGGTTTGGGCTTCTATTTTATAAATCTAATTTTCGTACTCCAGTTAATCTCTTTTGGTTCATCTGTCATGGCCGATAGATATTGTTATATTTCATACATAGGTTTATTCTTTATTACTGCTTATTTCATACAGGAGGTTTTAAATCAGTATCCTCAATATAAAATTGTTGTATGGGTGCTGGTTGCAGCCACTACCTGCGAACTTTCATACCTCTGCTATGAGCGTACAAAAGTATGGCATGATACGGAAACTCTCTTTAAGAGTGCTATTGATGAATACCCTGACAATGCATTATTGCCTCTTAAATTCTTAGGTAATTATTATATGGACATAGGCGAATATGATAAGGCCCTCAATTGCTATAATAAAATACTTGAATTTAAAAAGTCGGACCCTGATTTATACATCAGGGAAGGCCATATATACAGGCTAAATCGGAATTTTGAACAAGCCATCAACTTATATTCTGTATCGCTGCAGCTTGACAGCATGCAGGTTTTGCCATACCTCTACCGCTCTGCTACATATGCACTGGAAGGAAATTACTCCAATGCTGCAAAGGATTATCTTACCGCATGCAAGATGAATCCCGCTTCGGAAAATGTATTTGGAGATATGCTCAATCAATATTTACAAAGCAAGCAATATGGAGATGCCATATGCCAGTATAATATGCTTATTTCAATAAACCCCAAAAACCCTGTTTACTATTTTTTCAGGGGTGTGGCGCAGTTCGGCAGGGATAGCATAAAAAAATCCATTGAGGATTTCCTGGTTGCTTACAACATGAAACCCAATGAAGCAGCCCCGAGCGCTGCATATAATTTATCTGTTGCTTACGATAAAGCAGGCAATGATTCAGCGGCGTTTCGCTATGTAAATATTGCCAAGAGTCTGGGCTTTAAAGTGGCTGATGATTATTATAACACATTAAGAAGCAAAAGCAGTGACAAAAGCAAATAATATAATTGTTTACAGTACTATAAAATCAGTAATAATCATATAAAGCATACGGATATTTTCACTTATTAGTTTTATCTTATTAAAACATTGATGGTTTCTTCCTTCTTCCAAAGTCATAAGAAATTTTTATTTCATCTGAACCGGCAGAAGAATTTCTCATCACAGTTATTGGATAATCATAAGCGTATCCTATACATAAATTCTTAACCACATATAACTCCAACATACCGACAAATGAATCGCCTGTTCTATACGAAACACCCACTTCAACCAGTTTATCCATTAATATATTAAGATTAAAATCAGCCTCGGGCGGTGTTCCGTCTGTATATTTTAGCAGAATGGATGGCTTCCACGATATAGAACTGTTTCCCATAAAGGTATATCCACCGGTCAGGTAATAGTGCCTCTGAAATTCGGGATAATTAAGCAGGTCAATGTATAGGAGTGTACTTGGCTTATAACTGAGGATATTAGGTACTGAAAACCCTGCATAATAGTTATCAGAATAAAAATATGCCCCTGAACCAAAATTGGGGATGAGTTTATTTTGAATATTTGATGCAAATACATAATCGCCCGGATCCCACACCAGAAGATCGGTTAGTGCAGCCTGGTAGTACGATGCGCCACCGCTCAGGCCTAGAGCAAGTGTTTGTTTTTTGCTGAGTTTTAAATGATAGGAATAAGTTCCATAAAACTCGGTGCGGGTAGTAACACCCAGGTGGTCATTGACTAATACAAGACCCAAACCCATATTTTTGTTTTTCAATGAGCCATCCATGCTGAATATTTCTGTCACCGGTGCTCCCGGAAAGTCAACCCATTGTTTTCTATATAACAACATTGCATCGGTATAGGGATGACACCCTGCATAAGCAGGGTTTATAAACAACTGGTTAAACATATATTCGCTTTCCATTGGGTCTTGTTGTGCAAAAGATAGATTGCAACCCAAAACTAATATCGTCAATACGATTATCTTTTTAATATTTTTCATGGCTAAAAGTATTAAAGGGTTATTTTCTTCTCAAATCAACATATCCGAGTAGCTTGATATTCGTATTATTAATTGTCAAGATTACATAATACGTTCCATCTGGTAAAGCTTCACCTGAATTACTATTTCCGCTCCATGTATTGATGTAATTATTTTTTGAATACACTTCATCACCCCACCGGTTAAATACAACAATGTTATTATCAGGATACGCTTCAATTCCATGGATAACAAAGTAGTCATTCAGCCCATCGCCATTGGGAGAAAAGCCTGTCGGCATTTGAAGCTGCCAAGGTTCTGTAAGCGTAATATCATTGGAATATTTACAGCCGTTAATATCAGTAACAGTTAAAGTATAAACTCCGGCTGATAAACCTGACAGATTTTGCGTAGTGTCCCCGTTTGACCAGATAAATTGGTAAGGTTGTGTTCCCCCTGATGCAATTGCGGTAATACTTCCGTCTGTACCATTATAGAATGCTATATTATATCCTGTAGCTGTAAACGGGCTGTTTAATATAGCATAAAGTATATCTGGTTCTGTTATTATAATTGTGTCTTTCCTTAAGCATTTATTGGAATCCGATATAATAACTATATAAGTACCTGCAGGAAGCCCTGAAATATTTTGCGTAGTGGAGCCATTAGACCAGTTATAAACGTATGGTGGTGTTCCTCCGCTTACAGAAAGAGAAATTGCGCCGTTATCTGAATTATTGCACGATAAATTGATGGCACTATATTTTGCAATGACAGGATGTTGTTCTGTTATCGGTACAGAATATGTTTGTATACATCCGTTATTATCAGTTACTGCTACTGAATAAGTTCCCGCTATTAGCCCCGATAAATTTTGTAATGTTGAACCATTTGACCAATTATAATTATATGGCTCTACACCTCCGTTTACTACCAGGTTAATCATACCTGTTGCAAAACCGTTACAAAGGACATCCTCTACTACGGATGTGAGAGATAGTGCCTGGGGCTGACTTAGAGTAATACTGCCGGGAATTTGACAATCGTGAGAATCAGTAACCATTACAGCATAACACCCTGCATTAAGATTACTGATACTTTGAGTAGTCTCTCCGTTGCTCCAGAAGTAGGTATAAGGAGCCGTTCCTCCGGTCGGGTTAACTGTTATACTCCCATCCTGTGAGCCATTGCAACTTACTGAATAGCCTGAATAGTTACTTGTTATAACCAGGGATGAGGAAAGTTCAGAAGGCTCGGTAACAGTGGCGCTTGCTATAACAATGCAACCTTTTGCATCAGTTATTGTTACACTATAAGAACCTGCAGATAAATTGTTGTCAGTAGCACTGTCAGGATAAGTATTTGATGTCCAAACATAATTATAAGGATAAGTTCCTCCAGATACATTTACCGTAAGGCTTCCATCGCTTCCACCATTGCAGTTCACACTGACAGATTTACCTATAGAGGCAACGAGCAAAGGGGGCTCAGAAATGGTAACTGTAGCAGCTACAGAACAGCTATTAGCGTCAGTAACATTTACTTTATAGTTACCAGCTATAAGATTACTTGCCGTAACAGTGGTTTGAACAGGAGTAGTATTCCAGGAATATATATATGGCGAAATGCCACCATCTGCATGTACTGTTGCTTTGCCATTATTTCCACCAAAACAGCTTACGTTATTGGTTTCACTTATAGAAGCAGTGAGCAAAGCAGGCTCAGAAATAGTAACAGTTGCGGTAGCCGAACAGCTATTAGCATCGGTAACATTTACAGTATAATTACCTGCTATAAGGTTAGTTGCAATATCATTGGTCTGAACAGATGTGGTGTTCCAGGAATATGTATAAGGCGAAGTACCGCCCTGTGCAATTACCGTTGCGCTTCCATTGTTGCCACCGTTACAACTTACATTGACAGGTGCATTCATAGAAGCGGTTAGCAATGCTGGCTCAGAAATAGCGACAGTAGCAGTTGCAGAACAATTATTGGCATCAGTAACAATAACTGTATAATTACCTGCTATAAGGTTAGTTGCAGTAGCATTGTTCTGCACCGGTGTGGTGTTCCAGGAATATATATAAGGCGAAGTACCGCCCTGCACGGTTACCGTTGCGCTTCCATTGTTACCGCCATTACAACGTATATGTATAGGCGCATCCATAGAAGCAGTGAGCAAAGCAGGTTCAGAAATAGTAACCGTTGCGGTAGCCAAACAGCTATTAGCATCAGTAACAGTTACAGTATAATTACCTGTTTTAAGATTACTTGCAGTAGCATTGGTCTGCACAGGAATAGTGTTCCAGGAATAAGTATAAGGCGAAGTACCACCCTGTATAGTTACAGTCGCGCTTCCATTGTTACCGCCATTACAACTTATATTTACAGGTGCATCCATAGAAGCAGTTAGCAATGCTGGCTCAGTAATAGTAACTGTTGCAGTTGCAGAACAGTTATTAACATCGGTAATGGCTACAGTGTATATACCTGCACTTAACCCTGAGGCTGTAGCAGTAGTCTGCACCGGATTAGTGTTCCAGGAATAAGTATAAGGCGAAGTACCGCCCTGTATAGTTACAGTCGCACTTCCATTGTTGCCTCCGTTACAACTTACACTGACAGGTGCATTCATAGAAGCGGTTAGCAATGCTGGCTCAGAAATAGCGACAGTAGCAGTTGCAGAACAATTATTGGCATCAGTAACAATAACCGTATAATTACCTGCTATAAGGTTAGTTGCAGTAGCATTGTTCTGCACCGGAATAGTGTTCCATGAATAAGTATAAGGCGAAGTGCCACCCTGTATAGTTACAGTCGCGCTTCCATTGTTGCCACCGTTACAACTTACACTGACAGGTGCATCCATTGAAGCAGTTAGCAATGCTGGCTCAGAAATAGTAACGGTTGCGGTAGCCGAACAGCTATTAGCATCTATAACAGTAACAATATAATTACCTGCTGTAAGATTACTTGCCATAGCAGTAGCCTGAATAGGAACAGTATTCCAGGAATAAGTATAAGGCGAAGTGCCACCCTGTATAATTACAGTCGCGCTTCCATTGTTGCCACCGTTACAACTTACATTAACAAGTGCACCCATAGTAGCAGTGAGCAAAGCAGGTTCAGAAATAGTAACCGTTGCGGTAGCCGAACAGCTATTAGCATCGGTAACATTTACAGTATAATTACCTGCTATAAGGTTAGTTGCAATATCATTGGTCTGAACAGGTGTGGTGTTCCAGGAATATATATAAGGCGAAGTACCGCCCTGCACGGTTACCGTAGCGCTTCCATTGTTACCGCCATTACAACGTATATTTATAGGCGCATCCATAGAAGCAGTGAGCAAAGCAGGTTCAGAAATAGTAACCGTTGCGGTAGCCAAACAGCTATTAGCATCAGTAACAGCTACAGTATAATTACCCGCTTTAAGGTTATTTGCAATAGCGTCAGTCTGAACAGGAACAGTATTCCATGAATATGTATAAGGCGAGGTACCGCCCTGCACGGTTACAGTTGCGCTTCCATTGTTACCGCCATTACAACTTATATTTACAGGTGCATCCGTAGAAGCAGTTAGCAATGCTGGCTCAGAAATAGTGACAGTAGCAGTTGCAGAACAGCTATTGATATCGGTAATGGCTACAGTGTATATACCTGCACTTAACCCTGAGGCTGTAGCAGTAGTCTGCACCGGATTAGTGTTCCAGGAATAAGTATAAGGCGAAGTGCCACCCTGTATAGTTACAGTCGCGCTTCCATTGTTGCCTCCGTTACAACTTACATTGACAGGTACACCCATAGAAGCAGTGAGCAAAGCAGGCTCAGAAATA
>JBKQUY010000112.1:0-12896 GCA_052325425.1 Bacteroidia bacterium
GCAAGCACCCCTACAACCCCTACGCAGGTAGATATTCAGCTTGAGTATTTCAATACTGCATCGTCAAAGTGCATCCTCGATGTGCTTAAAAGGCTCGAAACTATCCATCGCCAGGGTAACCAGGTTATTATTAACTGGTATTACGAAGAAGATGATGAAGATATGCGCGAAGCGGGCGAAGACTACCAGGCAATAGTTAATCTTACCTTTAACATGCAACAGGTAGAACTGGACTAAAATTGCTTACTGTATTATAAGTAAAAGTCCCTGACAGTATCATCAGGGACTTTTCTTTTTAACAAACCACCGATTCTGTTACTTTTGTCCCATGGTTGAGCAGTCCCGCAAAAAAAGCCTTTTTACCCGGCTCCGCACCCGGTATTTTTTTATCATACGCAAAGAAGATACTTTCGAAGAACGTTTCTCGGTGCGCATTTCGCCTATAGCCCTTTTTACCATTACGGGCGGCACAATGGTTTTACTTATGCTCCTTGTTATTTATGCCGTAGCGTTTACACCCCTGCGGGAATATATACCGGGCTATGCCGATATAAATATGCGTAAGAACCTTATTGCTTTGAGCCTGAAAACAGATTCGCTTAATAACGAATTGTCAGCAAGGCAGGATTATATTGATAACATCCGCCGCATATTGTCGGGAGCCACAGCCAAACGCGATACTGTTGCTGCGAAAAATCATGCAGACACGGTTAAACACGCGGCAACATTTATACCGCCGTCTCACGATGATTCTATGTTGCGCCATACGGTAGAGGCTCAGAACCCATACAATATTTCATTAAACCAAACCCAGGACAAGTCGGGTAACAATATCAACGATTATTTTTTCTTTACTCCGCTAAAAGGATATGTATCTAACGGGTTCAACCCTACCGGAGGGCATTATGGCATTGATATAGTTGCCAAGGAAAACGAAGCCATTAAGGCCACGCTCGATGGCACCGTTATTGTATCAACCTGGACACTTGCCACAGGCAATGTGATTATACTACAGCATAATAATAACCTGGTATCGGTATATGAACATAACTCGGTGCTGCTTAAAAAAGAGGGCGATTATGTGAAAGCAGGTGATGTTATAGCTATAATAGGCAACACGGGGGAATTATCTTCAGGGCCTCACCTGCATTTTGAATTATGGTATAAAGGCAACCCGGTAAACCCTCAGAAATATATGGGGTTTTAATTCCGGTTATTTAAAACATAAACTTGTTTTTACGTTTTGTTTCTCAATAAGTTACCAAAATTCCGTTAAGAAAAAATATAGTTTTGAACACAGCAAGAAAACCGCTAAAATATTTGCATAGTAATGGCTGCCCATATACTTTCGAACTGTAATTCTTTGTAAAGCAGTTTATAAACCTTTATTACTTCTTCCTATGAAAATCACTTCTAATTCATTGCGTTTAGCAATCGCGGCCATTTTATTGGGTTTTACGGCCACAGCCCAGACATCTTATTATACCAGAGTAAATGACGGCCAATGGTCGAACACGACAAATGTGTGGAGCACGGTATCGCACACAGGGGCTGCGTGCAGTTGCTCGCCGGGAAACCTTG
Source organism: Bacteroidia bacterium (assembly GCA_052325425.1). Lineage (GTDB taxonomy): Bacteria > Bacteroidota > Bacteroidia > JABEUT01 > JABEUT01 > JABEUT01. The sequence continues at coordinate 1,582 of JBKQUY010000112.1, forward strand.
CCGGTAGTTCATCTGCTTATATTTATAATACCATTACGGCAACAACATTCACAACCCAAGGCGGGAGCAGCAAGGTCACGGTCGAAAGCGGTGATTCCTTAATCATTAATTATTCCGGTACATTTAATATAAGTGGCTCGGCCACAATAGTTGTTTCAGGCACGCTTATTTTTAATTGCAATCTCGCCATGGCCGGGTCAAGTTCTATAACGGTCAACGCAGGGGGCACATTAATAGTAAATTCCACCGTCAATAATTCAGGCTCGGCGCAAATAGTTACAAATTCAGGAGCAACTACCTATATATATGGTAATGTAGCTACTACGGGTTCTGCCGGGTTTAGCGGTTCGGGGCAAGCGTTTGTGTTAGGTACAGTTACGGGCAGCAATACATCTATGCTTTCTGTACTTTCACCATTTTTCAGCAGCTTTGCAACTGCCACAGGCAAAGGTCTTGTAAGTTATTCTACTAACCCATTGACATTTAATGCCTTGCAGTTTAATGGCAATAGTACTACTTACCTTAATGGTAATGGTACATTTACCTCATTACCTCCCGGCCCGGCCGGACCAATTGGCCCTACCGGCCCCCAAGGCCCGGCCGGACCCGGTATTTCAGGGCTAACTCCAAATTATATTCCTATAGCCACAGAGTCAAATACTCTTGCTAATTCAAATATTTCAGTAGTTGGCGGCAGTAATGGAAGCCAATATGACACAGCACTTGCTGGAATGACCTTTTATTCAGATGGAGTTATTTATTTAGGCGGATATGATGGGTATGGAATTTCCATTCAACCAAACGGAAGCGGAGTAACCTTGTATGATAATGCGCCTATAACATTAAATTCAATAAATGGCCCGCTTAATTTGCAGTCAGATGCCAGCGCGACACTACAGGCACTGCATAGCTATGCCACCATAGAAGGCGATGATGTAATAATAAATGGCCTGACTCTCAGAGATGCTCTCACTAATACAGATACGGGAGGACATGTTTACTTATTAGGATATTTTCCGCCGGCAGGTAATAATGACAGTATTTTGTCGAGAAATCCTGTTACAGGGCAAATTACTGAAATAGCCAAATCAAGTTTAAACGGCACTGCCCAATGGCAACAGCAGGATACCAACCTCTATTATACCAATGGCTATATAGGCATAGGCGGGGTTCCGCAATATCCATTGCATGTATTTGGCAATACGGTTGTAACAGGCAATATTTATGGCAATAATGTATATGCGGCAAACAGCATGAATGTGGGTTCATTTTATTTTAGTTCAAATGGCACAATAGATAGCATTAACTCACAAGCTCCGGGAGTGGCATTGGCTGCGAAAGCCCTTGCCATAAATTCAGATTCGGTAACATTTGGCCCTGCCAATGGCCCGCAAACAGGCTCCAATGGCGGCGGTTTTCCTGGTGGTCCTTCCAATGCACCCACAGGAATAACCGTAAATGCCCAAAACAGTTCAATACTTTCATCTTCAGGCTTCTTAAACTTTGGCAATGCTAACCTGACCACTTATGGAGCGACAAGTACCGGGACTTTAAATATAAGCAACCTAAGCCCAGCGCCACCACCATCAAATAACCCAAGTGTTGCTTCTGCTCCGGGGATAAACCAATTGTTAGGAGCCAATATGTTTGGCAACGTATATTCAATACCTTTAAATGATAGCGGTAATACCGTGCTTACAGGCAATGGTAACTTTGTAAATATAGACAGTTTACAGAAAAACCAAAACCTGTGGCAGCAAAATGATACCAATATATCATATACACAAGGCTATGTAGGCATAGGCACAAGCGCCCCGGCTTACCCGCTCCATGTGGTGGGCAACGCGGTTATTGAGGGAATAGTTGCAGCCCAGAACTTAGCGGTAAGCAACAGCATACAATTAGGAACCTTCCGGTTTGTAAACGGGGCATTGGTAACAGGTACCGATACCATAACCAGCAACGCTCAATTGCAAATGGCAGCGCAAAATATCAGTATTAATGCTGATTCGGTAAAAATGGGTATGACCCCGGATGCCGAGGCTAAAGCCAGAGCGAGTAGCTCACCTATACAGGGTATAACATTTAGCGGCAACACAGGCAATATAAGCGCAAGTGGCGCTATGAGCGCAGCAAGCCTGGCTATAAACGGCAACAGCGTTGCCATGCCCGGCATTGTTACCGATACCACGACAGACCTTATGCAAATTGATAAGAAAGGCAATGTAACGCCTGTAAGTGAATCCACTTTACATAGTATGCTCTTTTCTGCCACTTATCCTTGTGACCCTGCCGCCTGCGGACCTGAACCCAATGACCAATGGTACCCCACCACAGGGCAAACTAATATCCCCAACGTGCTTAGCACCGACCAATGCACCTGGGTTGGAGTAGGTACAACAATTCCCGATGCCCCCTTGACAATAGTACCGGCAAATAATACTCTTACCGGTAAGTATGCTTTTACCATTCAAGGCTTAGCTAATCCGTGCCCTAATAACGGAGGAGGAGGAAACAACGGTACATACGGAACCGACCCGCCTGATGAATTTACTGTTGACGCAAACGGCAATACATTTATGGCAGGGAATGCAGGAATTGGTACGCAAAACACAACTAATTCTGCTTTAACTATATCCAATCCTGCAATTACAAACCAAATTGCGGTAACTAATCCTTCTGGGAATTTATTTACCGTTGATAATAAAGGCAACACAGTTATCGGCGGAAATTTGGCCGCTATAAATGGCGTTCCCTATTCATGGCCAACTTCACAGGCTCAGGGCTCTGTACTTACTAATGATGGTAAAGGGGCTTTAACGTGGAAACCTCTTGCAGGAACCGACCCTTGGAGCACAACTACATTTACCTCATCTGTAACCGGCAATATATGGTATAATGGTGGCGGTACTGTTGGAATTGGAGCACAATCACCGGATGGCTCAGAATTATATGTACAAACTCCAACGACTTTAACTTTTTCTCCTGCAGCTATTAGTGTAAACCCATCGTCAATTAATACTTATGGTGTTGTGGTAAATGCAAGTTTTACCAATAATTCCTCAATGAGGGCATTTGATATACATAATACTAATTATCCTCTACCTTCCGGTGAACCTTTTGAAGCATTTTACGTAACAGGAGCAGGTAATGGATTCTTTGCTGGAAATGTTGGAATAGGAACCAATGGGCCCGATGCTGTTTTAACGCTAAGCGGTGGAACTTCTCCTGCAAAGGCTTTTTCAATATTTGGCACCAATGGTTACACAGATGTATTTAATATTGATAATTCAGGCAACACATACGCTGCAGGGCAGGTTGGTATCGGAACCACTGCTCCTGCTGCTGCTCTTGATGTGGAAGCAACAAAAATGACAGACCCAGGCATAACGGGCCTGATTGTTAATACTAATACACCTACTAACAGTTTTGGTATTCAGTCCATTGTGAATAATGACTATACTAAAGCTTATGAAATTACTGATAATTCAAATTTAATTACTAATCTTCCATCAACAGGTGTTGAAACATTTTTTGTATATGGCAATGGAACCGGGTATTTTGCGGGGCCTGTTGGAATTGGAGCACTCCCGCTCCCTGAGTATGACTATGGCACTTCATTGAATGTTAATGGCCTTGTAAGGGCAAATGAAGTTAGGGTTTGTTTAGGTACATGCGATTTTGTTTTCGATAACGATTATAAACTAATGCCATTAGACACGCTGAATGCATACCTGAAATATAACCACCATTTGCCGGGCATAGCATCTGCAGCGCAAATGGAGGCGGAAGGCACTGTTTCAATTGGTAAAATGGACAGCCAATTACTGCAAAAAGTTGAAGAACTTACCCTCTATATTTTACAGCAGCAGAAAGCGGCGAAGGAGCAGGATGAGAAAATAAAAGAGCTGGAAGAAAAGTTAGACGCTTTGACAAAGCAAGTGCAGAAATGATATTTTTACTAAATTGGTTGATTTCTATAATTAACATATCATGACACATAATTTTTTAAAAATATCTCTGGGGCTTTTGGTTATAGGTGGCCTCTGTTCCTGTAATAAAGAGCAACAGGAAACTCCACCACCACCTCCTACTCCCCCGCCATACAAGGTTATTGATGGCCCGCAAGATTTGGTTATTGATAAGGCAGGTAATATGTATTTTACTAACCAGATTGATTATAACATCTTAAAAGTTAATGCTGGGGGAGCAATTAGCTCTGTTGCAGGAATAGATACAGTACCAGGGTGCAGCGGTGACGGAGGCCCTGCTACGGCTGCTCATTTTACCAATCTTTTGGGAATAGCTATGGATGCATCAGGTAATATTTATTTTTCGGACACCTATTGCCAGCGCATTCATAAAATGACTATTTCAAGTGGAACTATGACCTTGGTGGCAGGTAATGGCTTTACCGGGTTTAGTGGTGATGGCGGACCTGCAACCTCTGCCGAAATTTGCGCACCCTATACTATTACATTCGACACTTCCGGGAATATGTATTTTGCAGATAATGGAAATAACAGGATACGCATGATTAACATGGCAACCGGAATTATAAACACTATTGCTGGCAATGGCACTAAAGGATTTAGCGGTGACGGAGGCCCCGCTACTGCCGCTGAACTAAATGTAGCAATAGGTGTTGCGGTTGATGATTCAGGTAATGTATATATTGCTGATGATTATAATACAAGAATACGCAAGGTAACTGCATCATCTGGCACTATTAATACAATAATATCAGGTACAGATGCAATTTGCCTGGTTCTCGACACGGCGAAAAATATCTATTTTGCAGAGGGAGTGGTACATGGCTATGACGTTTGTAAATATAATTATAAAACAGGAATGATTACTACGATTGCAGGAAATGGAATTGTTGGAAATAGCGGTGATGGAGGACCTGCTACCGCTGGGGAACTAAATTACCCTACCGGTATTGCGCTTGATAATAGTGGAAATTTATATATAGCTGATTTTGGGAATAATAATATTCGAAAAGTTACTATATCAACAGGAATAATAACTACAGTGGCACATAATTAAAATAATTAATAATATGATATAGAAATAAATTAAAATCGCTTAGCCATGAAAAAAAATATTTATGTATCGTTGGTTATAATGTTAATTTCCGGTTCTATTAACCATATAAAATGCCAAAATCAGCAACAGAATTTAGATAATTATTGGCATTACCGCTACCGTCTTATTAACTATTTTACCAATGTTGGTATGGGTGATGCGCCTTTTAGTACTGACCCACAAAATGCAATACTTGGGCAAAGCGTACCTGCTGCTCAGCGGAATGCGGGCGATGGGGCTGTTGGGCCTGACTTATATTGGGGAGATGTAGGCAGGATAATGGGATATTATATTGGTACATTGGCAACGGAATACAGGCTGCTAAAGGATAACGGCCAGCCGACAGATGAAACGGTTATGGAGTTGTTTTATGCTATGCATGCCCTGTTCAGGTTAGATAGCGTTGGAATAGTGCAATATTGGGCGAGTGGAGCTAAATACTCACCCTGGGGATACGTTCCTCGGAACCCTACGTTTCCCGGAATCGGTTATATGTGCAGTGATGATGTAACGACAGATTTTATCAGCCAAGTTGGATCTGGTAATTTTCAATTTATAAATGGTCAGAATCCTGCTTACCCTTCTTCTGGTACTTTTATATATACTACAAAAGATCCTTTAACGGGTAATACTGAAAATATAGCATTGCACGGTAGCGGGGAAGTGGGCTGGATTAATACAATTGAATCGGGAATGGCATCATACCAGGGAGACGTAACTAATAGCAATCGTTTCATGGATAACCATTCGAGCCAGGATAATATGATTGCCGCGTTAATGGGCTTATCTATTGCAGTACAATGTATAGAAGGTGATTATATAACCGGTTGGAATTTGCCCGGCAATACCTATTCATTTAGCCCCTATTATCCCGATTTAAGAACTATGGCGCAACAGTTGGGTCAGGCCATACTTAATAACTTCCAGATACAGCAATTTGATGTTATTGGTTATCCTGATGGTACGCCTTATGGCGGTGAAAGCGTCTTAGCTTTTGCAGTAGGGCTTATAGAAGCGGGGAATAGTTACCTTTTTAATGGCTCCTATGCCATTACAGCACCTATAACATGGACGGCCGCTCAAGCTGCCTGGGTAACAGAAGATATATGTTCAATATATGACCTTGCTTACCCATTAAATCAGAAGAATATAGAATGGGCAAATGTTGAGATGTATGCGGAAGCATCAGTAATGTCTGATAATGGTGCAAAATATTTGACCACCAATAAGCTGATTAAAGGTATAGATGATGCTGCAAACGCATATCCATACGGCTGTTATAACCTAGACGTCGTTAAGGCCCATTGGGATGAGTTTTATTGGGCAATACACGAATTGTTGTGGCCATCGCCGTCGAATTTTAAGTATGTAAATTTGTGTGATATGAATTTCTTAGTTAATACCGCCCCAAAAGACGGTCCTTTTTGCCATATTGATGAAGAGGATTATTGGATAGATTGGGCATGCGACAAACGGTTTTGTGATTTACCCTACCAGGTAGAAAAGGGGCAATATGCCGACCCGGGTAATTACAGTGGCCTTGATTATATGCTCTTTTATAATTTGTACCGCCTGATGGTTGAGCATGCCAATAACTATAATTCCACTGTTGTTAACAATAATTCCTATTCAACCAATGGCCTTAGCAAGCGGATAATGGGCATACCCGATGTTTATCCATTTAATTATAGTTATGATTATGGCCTCGAATGGACTTATACAGGCACTCAAAGCGACCCGGCTACTATATCGGCCGATGCCTGTGCGCCAATTTATATTCAGCAGCTTAATGTAAATTCCGGTGTAAGCCTTAAGAGCGGTTATGATGGTAAAACCGTTTTAAATGACCAAAATGGCAGTTTATATGTATATGGCGGTGAGGGTTCTTTTATTGATTTGAAACCTGTAGCAGGTAATATAATTATTCAATACGGAGCAAATTTTGATGCCGTTTGCGACCTGACTTGTTGCGGTAATGATGAGGTACCATACGTTTCAGAGCTTAATGACCAGGCCCAGCAATATGCAAGGCCATATATTCCGGGTACCGATAATACAACCGATGCACCCTATCAAAAATCATTGGAATTTGACACGCTATATGGCAACAATGGAATTATGACAAGCCCTAACCCTTTTGCATCGCAGGCAACCATTGATTTTTATTTGAGAACTGCCAGTCCTGTTAATATATACATAACAGATGTTAATGGAAAAAGGGTTGCCGATATTGTAACAAATGAGGAATATTCAAAAGGTAACCACTTGTTGAATTTTAATGGTTCCGGTATTGCCAATGGGACATATATATGCGTAATGGAAACGACCGCAGGCAGGAAAACTTTTAAAATGGTAAAGGCGGGGTAGTTTTTAGCCGTTTAAAACTTTATTAACCATTTTGTTTATAATATTAAATAATTGTGTAACTTTGCATTGAGCGAAGCGCAGGAAAATGGGGTAGGGAATAAGGGATAAGTAAAAAAACCACTAACAAAAAAGAAATGTAAGCTTACGATTAATTAATTATTCCAAAAGTAAGCAAAAACTAAATACCACAGTAATTTTTAACAGGGAAGTAGCTCGTACAGCCTGTTTGCCTTGTGGTCGGGTAGTTTAGTGAGCGTGGTTTTCAGCCATTGCAGGGGTTCTACACCTTTCAACTTGCAAGTGCCCATGAAGGAATAGAGCATGGCGGAACGCTGCGCCGCCTCATGGCTTCCGGCAAAGAGATAGTTCTTCCTACCCAGTGCAACAGGGCGTATTACATTTTCCACGAGGTTATTGTCTATTTCAAGCTTGCCATCCGTTGCGTAAATGCTGAGTTTTTCCCATCTGCCCAGCGAGTAGGCAATGGCTTCTCCGATAAGGCTCTTTGGCAATACCTGAATAATATTTTCTTTAAACCAAACATGCAGGGCTCGCAAACCAGCCACACTTTCTGCCTGTCTCAATTCCTTGCGCTGTGTGTCGGTGTAATTTTCTTCTCTTGCTTTTCGCTCAATGGAATACAACTTTTGCATTTGCTGCAATACGTACTCTGCACGCTCTTTGTCGTCATCCAATGCCTGCTCGAACTTACGCCGGGCATGTGCCATGCAATGCATCAAGGTTATTCTTTCGTTGTCAAAAATTTCATAAGCGTTATAGCCGTCCACTTGCAAATGTCCCTGAAAATCTTTGAGTATTTCTTTGGGACCATCCCGTCCTCTTCCATGCCGGTAATCAAATAATACCATTTTTATTCCGGGTGCATGATATACCCAGTTATATCCCTGATGGGTGGCTCCCTGCTTTTCTTTATCCATTACTGCTATCGGTGTCTCATCTGCCTGGATGTAATCCTGCTTTAGAACTTCTTGTTTCAGCACATCATACAGGGGTTCAATCAACTTGCAGGTACCATGCACCCAGCCCGATATGGTTGCAGTTGGTATATCCATACCTGCACGCTTAAAACGTTGTATCTGCCGATACAGCGGCAAGTGGTCAACATATTTTTCTATGATGATGCTTGCCAGAAGTCCTGCCCCTGCCATGCCTTTTTCTATGGGGCGGGTGGGCAGAATTCCTATGATAATACCTTCTCCATCCGCTTTTACATATTTCTTACGGATATATTGGTTCACATAAAAACTACCGGCTTTGTATTCCAGTTCTTCGGTAACTTCCTCTCCGATGCACTTTAAGCCTGTTATATCAGCATCCGGTGTGATTTCAATCTTAATGCGTTCTATATGCGCAGGAATAGGCAAACGTCCGGTATGAACCTTGTTATTGTTTTGCTTTTCCCTTGTATAACTTACAACCTGCCTTACTGCCGGAGGCGCAACCATAGTTTCTATTTCAAGCCCCAGTGATGTCTGTTCTTCCGGAACAGCGGGAACAAAGCGTTCACTCTTTGCTCCGAATATCATTCGTTTTACCTGGGCTAATTCTGCCTTCAGTTGAAGTACGGTTACTTCAAGCAATTCATTCCTTGCTTTTACTGCAATAAGCTCAGCAATCAGTTCTTCTTTACTCAGATTTTCGTATGCCGTTTTCATGGAAACAAAGATAAATGGTTATACTGCTGAATGTACTGTATTTACTGGGTTTTTATCAACAAAATGATGTGCATATCGCTTCCGTTTTCTTACCGATAAAAGTGAGATGCCTTCCATGATTAACAACAACTGTTGCGCATCAAGTTCTATGCTTGCTGAATCCGTTTTTATTTCAGGCATTTCATACGTGCCTTTCTCCAGGCGTTTATAATAAATGGCAAAGCCATCGCCCTGCCAGTGCAAAAGTTTAATCCGGTTGCGGGGGCGGTTGATGAATATAAAAACATCCCCGCTTAATGGATTTTGTAAAAACTCATTGCGCACCAGCCCGCACAAGCCATTAAAGCCTTTGCGCATGTCGGCTCTCCTGCCGTACATAAAATAACGGTATGCCTTGCTGATGCTGAACACTACTTTATCAAATCTCGCAGGTATTTTGCACCGACTGTTTCACGCAATACAATACGGCTCCCATTGGAATAATACACTTCGGCAAATGATGCAGAATTGTTTTCACGAACCTTTACCGGGATAAAACTATTGGATAGGACAGACGCTGCCTTCTTTCTTTTCAGGGCATTTACCCATCCTATCAGGGTATAGTAGTTGATTTTGTTGGAAAGGCAGAATGCTTTTTTGCTTTGCCCGCTTTCTCTCCATTGCTTTGTATAATCTGCTATTTGTTCAGGCGTATACCGGCGCAACCGACCATTCTTAACTGTTTGTTCTTCCATTGCTTATTTTTTTGGGCAACAAAAGTACAATGCACTTAAACCCATGTCAAGATGTACTTGGTCGGATGCTTACAAATCAAACAACTATGGAAGCAAACAACGAAAAAAACAAAAAAGAGTTAGAAGGTAAAAGGGAAAGCATGAGAATGGTTCTTACTGAAATGTTAGGAGAAGGTTATACTGAAAAGCTAACTCATATTGCTGGAATGCGAATAGAAGATTTTTACCTAAAAAAGGAAGAGCTTTATGCGGAATTTATACCGGAATGTTCGCAAATAATAAAGGAAATACAGGAAGGGCGAAAAGGCAAAGTAGATGAATGTCATTTGCGTGCCAAATTTGGTAGGTGCTTTATATCGCTATACTTAGGAAAAACTATCGAATTTAACAGAGAGGGCGTAATTGCCCTTGATGAGTGTATCGAATTAATTCGGAAGAATGAAGGCACTTTATTATTTGATATTGAAATGTATTCATTGGCAATGTATTTAGGACAATGTATTATTACCCAATATGGCGGGGAATGGGATTTTGAAAAATTTGGTTCTGAACTTATTCTTATTGACGGCCCCAATGAAAAGGGAACTATGGTTAACCCAATATCAAAGGTTGAAAAACGATTTAAGAATGGAGAGGAAGATTCTGTTGTTGCTCTTTATGATTTTATCCCGGTTGCCTTAGATAAATAATATTTGCAATATACTCCGGTGATTTGCCTGTGGTGTCAATCTGATATTCGTTCTCATGTTTGAATTTTAGGGTTTCCTCGTTTAATCGTTTACAAATCTTGAAATCTCTGAATTCCTCATGCTTACGTAATTCAATCCTTCTTTTTAGTTCCTCTTCAGTTGCATACAATCCAAATATTTTGATTGATAGGCCCTTGTCTAACTGGTATAGATCAGTAACATATTTTTGAATTTTATCGCCACTGAAAGTATCTACAACAATTACAGGGCTGAAACCTGATTGGATAAAATCATAAGCGAGTTTTGAAGATATATGTAATAAATTAATGTGCTCAATCTGGTTTGTCCAGTCCACGGAAATCACCATCGAACGCAAAGTATCTACCTCCAATCTTATGCCTTTGGGGAATAATTCAGATAAGCTTTTCGCTACTTGTGATTTTCCAGCACCCGGTGCGCCTCGTATTATGAGAATATCTTTTTCTGCACCTTTCATTAGTTGAATAGAAGTTTTGCAGGTTTATTACATGACATATTTTTGCAAGGAAAATTGCAGGTCTTCATAATTTTAGAAACCTCTGTAGACCGCTTCGTACACAGAATCTCAATAATGTCTTGCTTTGCAATATTACCCAAAGGCTCCTTTGCCAATGGAATTCTGCGATGGTCAAAGCACTTTACAACATCACCATTGGGATAAATGCAAATGTTCTTTCGGGCTGCACATGGAGTATCATTACTGTAGTTGACTTTTTCAGTTG
>JBKQUY010000113.1:0-86387 GCA_052325425.1 Bacteroidia bacterium
AACGGTACAGGCGGATATTCTGGAGATGGAGGTCAGGCAACTGCAGCTGAATTAAATGGAGCAACTAACGTGACAGTGGATGCTTCCGGCAACATCTATATAGGAGATTATTATAATAACTGCATACGTAAAGTAACAGCAGCCGGTATTATCAGCACCTTTGCGGGTACCGGGGTTGCCGGCTATTCCGGAGATGGAGGCCCCGCCACATCCGCCAGGCTTGACCTTACGCACGATGTTGCCAGGGATGCTGCCGGTAACATTTATATAGCTGATGTGGATAATAATTGCATACGTAAGGTGAACACATCAGGTATTATCAGCACTTTTGCAGGCACAGGTATTGCAGGCTATTCTGGTGATGGAGGTCCAGCCACCGCTGCTCAACTGGATTTTCCATTGTGCATAGCTATAGATGCTTCGGGGAACCTGTATATTACCGATAAGTATAATAATGTAATACGTAAAGTAAATACATCAGGGATTATAAGCACTATAGCAGGAAACGGCAGTGCGGGTTATAATGGTGACGGGATACCTGCCACTACTGCTGAATTGAATGAGCCATGGGGTATAGCGGTGGATGAATGCGCCAACGTTTACATAGGCGATGATATAAATAACCGGATACGTAAAGTGGACCTGGCAGGCACCATAACTACCATAGCTGGAAATGGAACGGGAGGCTATTCAGGTGATGGTGGTTCTGCCATTACAGCAGAGATTAATAACCCTTTAGGAGTAGCGCTTGATTCTAATGGTAATGTTTACATAGGAGACTATTTTAATTTCCGGGTACGCAAAGTAAACCAGGCAGGAGGCAATAGTGGAACAGGTTTAGCATTATCGGCAACACAAACTAACCCTACGTGTAACATAGATACTGGTGGTGCGTCTGTAACGGTAACCGGTGGTAGTGGTATATATACCTATGATTGGTCACCTACTGGAGGAACCAGTGCAACTGCAACTGGTTTATTGCCAGGAACATATATATGTAAAGTTACCGATGAGTGTAGTTTTAAGGTTGCAATTGATACTATAACAATTACTCAACCTGCTTCTATTGCAACAGCAGTAAGCGTTATACCTGCAGGTTGCACAAGCAATGGAATTGCTGTGATAACAGCATCAGGAGGCATAGGCCCTTATACATATAGCTGGTCTCCAATGGGCGGAACTACTGATAGTGCCATCAATCTTGCTGCAGGAACATACACATGCCTGGTAACCGATTCAACAGGCTGTATAAATTTCACGATAGTGACAATAATCCAGGCACCTCAATTAATTCCCCAAATTACTTCTGTAAATATAGGCTGCAGAGGAAAAAATAATGGAAGCGCTGTCGCTAATGCCATTGGAGGAACCCCTCCATATACTTACAATTGGGCTCCATCGGGAAGCACTAATGCTGCTATAAATAACTTGCCAGCAGGAACATATACAGTAACTATTAAAGATTCTGATGGTTGTTCCGTTACAGATTCTGCGACAATTAGTGTAGAACATGTTACTTTGGATATTACCGGAAGTGATACTATATGCTCAGGAAAAATGACTGTGCTTTCTGTTCCTGGAGCAATAAGCTATAGCTGGAGTAATGGGCTAACAACAAGCTCAATAAATGTATCTCCAACTGTCGCGACTACATACAGTGTTGTGGTAACCGATTCCCTTGGATGCGAAGACACTTTGTCTGAAAGCGTAAGTGTAAACTCTTATCCGGAAATAACCATTTGTTGTGATACAAGTGTCTATCCCGGCCAAAACATTCAACTTTCAGCTACAGGTGGAGGCACTTATCTTTGGACACCTGTTATTGGACTAAGTTGCAGTACTTGCCCTGAACCTATAGCATCCCCATCTCTGACAACAAGCTATTCTGTAATTATCACAAGCAATGCAGGTTGCTCGGTAACTGATACTGTTTTAGTAAAAGTTGAGAGTTGCGGCAATGCCTGGATACCTGATGCATTTGCCCCCAACAAAAATGGGCTAAATAATTTTTTTGCCCCAATAGGGGTATGCATTAATGAATATATTATGTATATTTTTAACAGGTGGGGCAGCTTGATTTATCAGAGTACCAATACTCCATGGGATGGAACAATAAAAGGAAATACCGTCCAAGAAGACACATATGTATATGAATTGCTTATAACTACAAACGATAATATTCAAAGAACTTATATTGGCAGGGTAACTGTTTTAAAATAAGGAAATTCCTTAACTATGAGGTAGAATTATTTCCAAATAAAGCTTGGTAACCTGAAAAATCTCAGGATGGTATTTATTACAAACAGGCTTACCTTCAATCCCTCTTCTTTTACCTTTCTGAAAAATTTACGTTTTTGGGGTAATACTACTTCAGGAGCTTTACCGCTTCGTTCGGTAAAAGGTTTTTCTATTACCCCTTTTTCTATTACAAGAATCCCGCAATAATAATTTAATGAAAGAATAGATTTTGTGGCCTCAGTTACTTTTAAAGATCTTTGTTCTGAAAAAAAACCGTATTGTTGGTCAATTAAATTCTTGCTATATTCAATGAATGTGCCCATTCTCTTATATCCTCCTCCCCATTTTAAGGCGTATGAGGTATGTAAATCTTCACATAAATAAATTCCGTCATTTTTTACATGAGAAAATAATTCTTCAAACGTTACAATTTGTTGCTTCATTGCATGCCCTCCATCATCAATCAAAATATCAACAGGTGGAATTTTTTTAACAAGTTCCCTTAAAAATTTCCTATCGGTCTGTGAGCCTATGAATATTTCAATGTTTTTCTCTTCATATTTTTTACATTCGGGGTTTATATCAACACCATAAATTTTGGCTTTATCACCAAAATAACTTCTCCACATCTGCAAACTTCCTCCCAGGCCCACACCAATTTCAAGGATAACAACTTCCTTATTTCTGTATTTGCTGAAATGCTTGTCGTAAATATTAAAATAATTGTTCCATTTATGAATTACCCTACCTTGGTTGTTCTTGAAATAAAGTTCTAAATCGTTCATTTTTTTCTATTATAAGGCAAAAATACTGAAATTTTTAAAAGAGGTTTTTTATTGAATGTATTAATGCCTCTTTATTACTTAAGAAGAAAATTCTTCGACAATTTTGGCAGGATAATTATGTGAGATATTTATTTGCTATTCTTTTTTAGTAGCAAGGTCATTTGGGGAATTTCATTCCTGAAAGCTATAAGTATTAATATAATAGCCAATAATAATTGCAAAGACCCTGGAATAAGATAATTCGCTGTTCCTGCTAATTGATAAATTACAATTATGCCTATTAAATATATAACAGGTAATGCAACTAATTTGATTACATTGAATTTATAAGCGAACATTTTCCGTGCGCCTATCCATAGCAGGATAACTTGCAAAGGCTTTATTAACAAAGCGCTCCAAACAGCACCCCATAATCCAAAATATTTAATGAAAATAATTCCAAAAACTATTTGTGCCAATGATGATATGGAAAACAAACGCGGAAGCAGTTTTGTTTTCTTCCGGTAGTAAATCTGGAGGATGAACAGATTATAAAGTACCCTGAATACATAACCTCCTGCTACATAAGGAAGATAATAGAACGAAGCATAGTAGGTTTTGTTTTTTACAACAAGTGTAATAAGTATTGGCAGTAAGAAAATAGTTATGGCAATAAGAAGTATGGTTGCCAGCGTAAATAAATGATGATATTTATTTTCTTCGGGAGTGCTGCGAGTAAGATTGCCATCTTTCAATAAAAGATATATTTTAGGATTAATTACACTTACTAAGCCGTTCTGTGTAAACTCAATAAGCAAGGTGCACTGCATAGCAAAGCCGTAAATACCTACATCACTCAAATCATACAGAATATAACTGTTAACATAAGACATAATCCAGGTAAGCAAGGAAAATATTACAACAGGAGTACAGAATTTTTGCCACCCGGATAGCATGGTTTTATCAAATGCGATACCATATTCTACCAGGTAGAATGAAAGAGCGAGCAGGAAAATAACAACACCCGAAAGCAAACGCCCCCACATTGGCCCGATTATCGAATGAGGATACATTTCAAGGCCAATAAGAGATATAATAATGGTGGCAATAAAATTAATAAGGTTAAACCACAGGAACCTCCATTGTTGTTGACGGTAAATTAGCAGGGTAGTATAAGTTTTAAAGATAACATTGCAGAAAGCAGTAAGCACACTCATGAATCCAAAGGGGTAAAAGGATAACCCCTTATTTTTAAAAGCAGGGAAAAGGAACAATAAATTCCCCGAAACTGCCATAATTAAAGCAAAAACACAGCCAATAATAATAAGCAGAGCTACTATAGTACCTACAAATTTTCTTAATCCCTCGGGATCGTCCTTATGTTCAAAGTAATAAATGGCAATAAAATTATCTATGCCATAATTGAGTATTATCTGTATAAATGCCGTGAAAGATATAAATATGGCCAATGCGCCATAGTCGGCAGGCATTAATTGCTGGGTATAGGGAAATAGCAGTATCAGACCTGAAAGCATGGGAAGCAGGCCGCCAATGGTGTATAAAACAGTTGAAGTAAAAAGTTTCTTTAGCATCAGTCTATTTCAATTTTTGGACAGGCGAATTTTAATTTCACCGACCAGACAAAAATATAATAAAAAGGAGCTAAGAGGGGCAATAATCATAATTGATGCTGAAAAATAAGCTATTTTCACCCCTGAATTCTACCAGGGGATAACATTAATATGGGAAGAAAAATGTTGATGCTTACTATAGGTTCCATTGACCATGCTTCATCACGGTTAAGGGCACTGGAATATATTCCTCTTATTGAAGAGTATTCAGATATTTCTGTATCCTGGATTCCAAGAGTAGCTGCAAAACGTAACCAATTATTACAAAAATATTTTCTCTCTCCGCTATTGAAAAGGTACTATTTCCTTAAACGGGTGTTCTGTATTTTATTTTATAACTGGGATATTATTTTCATTCAACGGTTATTCCTCTCATCATTTGAAATAAATGCCCTTAAAAAAAGGAATAGTAAAATCATATTTGATTTTGATGATGCCATATATTCTGCTTCAGTTGGAGGAGATATTTTACAAACAGAATCAATGTTGAAAATTGCAGGTGAAGTTATTGTAAGTGCTCCGGAACTTATGAACTTTTGCAATCAGCGGAATATTAATGCACACCTTATCACTACTCCTGTTAATACAAATATGTTTTTCCCCGGCGCTCCAAAAAATAAAAACAAAATTATAATAGGATGGACAGGGTCGGCTTCTACGACAAAATACCTGAATATTATTAAATCTCCTTTGCAAAAACTATCGAAAGAACTTGACTTTGAGCTTGTGCTGGTTGGCGCCGACAAAAATTTTATATTTGAAAATGTAATTGTAAAAAAATACTCCTGGCAATTAGAAAAGGAACCGGATTATATCCGGGAGATGGACATAGGTGTCATGCCTCTTATAGATGATGAATGGGCAAAAGGGAAGGGTGGATATAAACTATTTACATATATGGCAAGCGCGATTCCGGTAATAGCTTCTCCTGTCGGAATAAATTCTGCAATTGTTGAACATGGAGTAAATGGTTACCTGGCTGGAGATGAAAATGAATGGATAAAATACCTGGGAGAACTTTTATCGGATAAAGATAAAAGAATAAAAATGGGGCAGGCCGGGTTACAAAAAGTTAAATCACAATATTCTCAGGAAAAATGTTTCGACCAACTAATAAAAATTCTCAATTGATGTCATTATCTACAGAAGAATTGCTACACAAGATTCAGCACAGCAGCAAAACTATAATTGAATTAGGCTGTGGCCCCTATAAAAAAGAGGGTGTTATAGGAATTGATATGCTTGATTTACCCGGCGTGGATTATATTGCCGATTTTGAAAAAGGATTATCTTTTCTTCCCGATAATTCTATAGATGAAATTATTTCTTTTCATGTATTGGAACATATTCAAAACTTGGATGTTTTGCTGAAGGAAATTCACAGGGTACTGAAACAAAATGGCTTGTGCAGGGTAACTGTTCCTCATTTTTCAAATCCTTATTATTATTCAGATTATACCCATAAACGTTTTTTTGGACTTTATACTTTTGACTATTTTTCAAAGAAAGATACAAAGTACAAAAGAAAAGTCCCCAACTTTTATTCGACTTATTTTTTTGAGGTAAAAGAAAGAAGAATCACTTTCAAATCATCTTTTTTCTTCAGGAATTTAATAAAGCAAATATTTAACAGGCTCTTCAATGCCAACAGATATATGCAGGAATTATATGAAGAAGTCTTTTGCTATTGGTTCCCCTGCCAGGAAATTACTTACACCATAGTGCCGGATAAATAATTGAAAATCCCAGAAACACATAAAAAAACTTTCCAGGCTTATTGCCTGGAAAGTTTTTTGCTATCGTATATTATAATACTACCAATAATTACCTATTCCTTTATAAACTTAACTACTTGTGATGAGGTATTTGTTGTAACTTTTACAAAATATATTCCAGTTGACAAGGCTGATACATTAATTGTCCGCTGTCCATTATCAATTGTCAATTGAGAATTATACACTTCTCTACCGGTAATATCCATGATGCTTATTCTTGCCGATTCAGGTTCTTTATTATTGAATTTAATATTCAGGTTTTGTCCGGCAGGATTTGGATACAGGGATATGGAGTTTGAGGTTAAGGCTTGTGTCAAAGCTGAAGTAATAGTGTTATGATAAATAGCATTACTGCGGCTTGAACTATAATTGACTGCATGGGTAGGCCTTAATAAAGGCACTGTGCAACCCGTATTTACTGAATCACTTAACTTGGCTCCAACATACCATCTTGCCAATGGATAATTGGAAGGGTTGATTTGGTAAGCTGCATCTGACATGGTATTCTGTGTTCCATTCGTAGAATCAATAGCTACCCAATTTCCATTGGAAATACTATCCCTGAAAAGGTAATATGTAACGACAGGAGTAGTTATCCCTTGCTTAAGATATCCAGTACCTGCCCATGTAAATGTCCCTGCCGGGGCCTGATTTATATGCATAGTGTTTTGCCAGGGGCTTGATGTAACAGCCTCTTCATTACCGCATGAATCTACTGCTGTAAGGCAATAACGCACGGTATTTGCATTGGGGTTATTAATAGGGGTGCTGTCCACAAAATAATCTGGAGATGAAAAAGGCACTGCTTTAATCAACTGCCATGCTAATGAAGAATTCAGATAATAAATTTTAAAACTATCTATGCGGGTTAATCCTGTATTATTCCAAACGATTATATTATGTGTAGAGCTTGTATCAACCGATACAAGGCATATTTGTGCAAACGGAACAGGGTCATTCATTACTTTGAAACTGCTGTTGCTCACACATCCATTGGAATCGGTAACAGTTACACTGAATGTATTGGCGTTGTTTACCATTATAGTATCGTTAGTTCCGGCAGTGCTCCACTTATAAGAAAAAGGCGCATTACCAGAAGTTGTCGCCGTCAGCATATCAGCCCCAATACATAAGGTAGAACCCCCGCTTATTGTTACTGTTGGAGTGGGGTTAACAACGATATACGATGTTTTACTTATGGAATCGGCCCCGGCAGCATTAGAAACAGTAAGTTTAACAGTATAGGTACCCGCAGAATCGTAAGCAACCGTTGGATTTTGCTGGGTAGATGAATCAGGATTGCCACCGGCAAATGTCCATTTCCATGTTGATGGGTATTGAGAAGATTTATCTGTGAATTGTACACTATTTCCTATGCAAAAAATTGAATCATTAGCTGAAAAATTAGCAATAGGAGGATAAGGTGTGCTTACTTTACGTACGCGGAAATTAGAATAATCGCCTATGTAAACGCTGCCACTGGCATCAACGGCAACTCCCAAAGGATTATCAATCTTGGCAACGGTAGCCACGCCGCCATCACCCGAATATCCAGGTGTTCCATTTCCAGCTATGGTAGTGATAGTGCCCGACGTGTTAATTTTCCGTATACGGTTATTGAGGTCATCTCCTATATAAACATTACCAGCTGCATCGAGTGCTATACCCCAGGGTGCATTTATTTCAGCAGAGGTGGCCTGAATTCCATCACCATTATAACCCGCAGTACCGTTTCCTGCAAAGGTGCTTATTACTCCGGAAGTGTTTACCTTGCGGATTGCGTTGTTAAATTTATCAGTAATGTAAAGGTTCCCTGACGCATCGAGTGCCACGCTCAAAGGAACATCCAATTCTGCTGCTGTTGCCTGGCCTCCATCACCGGAATATCCACCGATACCGTTTCCGGCAAAAGTGCTGATGATGCCGGAAGTATTAACTTTACGAATGCAACTATTATTTACGTCAACGATGTAAAGATCCCCTGATGCATCTATCGCAATATCATGTGGACGATCAATCTCTGCAGCAGTGGCTTGCCCTCCGTCACCCGAATAACCCGGAATACCGTTTCCGACAACTGTTGATATTATTCCAGAAGTGTTTACTTTCCGTATGCAGTTATTATAATAGTCTCCTATGTATATGTTACCGGAAGCATCAACTTTCACATTAGTCGCTCCATGCAATTCTGCTGCTGTTGCAGCACCTCCATCACCTGTGTATCCCGCCGCATTATTTCCTGCCACAGTAGTTATATTGCCTGCGAGGTCAACTTTGCGTATGACATTATTGCCAGGGTCTGCTATATAAATATTTCCCTGTGAATCGGTTGCAACGCCTTGTGGGTTCATTATTTCAGCAGCAGTAGCAGATCCACCATTTCCGGAATAGCCTCCGGTTCCATCACCAGCTACAGTGGTAATGTTTTGAGCATATGTTACTACAATAGTACTGAAAAGAACAATTGTAGTTAAGATGTTTTTTTTCATGATAGAAAGTTTTTAAGTGATTATTATTTTATATGTATATAATTAGAACTCAAATATAGCAGAATTTTGTAATTATAATATTGATGCATATCAATTGAATGAAAATAATTGATTTTAATATAAAATCTTAGAAATTCTAAAATAAAGTAACTTTGTTTTTCTCAAACAAATGGAATTAATGAATGAACGGCGCTGAATATGCGGAAAAATAAAATAGTTACTCTTAAAGAAATTGGAGAAATAAGCAAGAAGCTGAAAAAGCAGGGCATGGTTATAGCCCAATGCCACGGTTGTTTCGACTTATTGCACCCCGGTCATATCAAGCATTTTGAGGCCGCAAAAAAGAATGCAGATGTATTAATTGTTACTCTTACGCCGGACAGGTTTGTAAACAAAGGCCCGGGAAGGCCAATATTTAATGAACAGATAAGGAGCGAAACCATAGCCGCTATTGAATCGGTTGATTATGTGGCCATAAACAACTGGCCTACCGCGGTTGAGATAATTCACATTATTAAACCCGACTTCTATGTAAAGGGCCAGGATTACAAAGATAAGGAAGCGGATTTAACCAAAGGTATTTTTGCAGAAGAAGATGCTGTGAAAAAGGAGGGTGGCAAGTTGTTTTTTACAGAGGAAATAACATTCTCTTCATCCAATCTGATAAATTCAAATTTCAGCCCGCACTCCCCTAAAGTAAGGGAATTTTTAGCAGAGTTTAAAAATAAATATGATTGTGCTTTTGTATTGAATGAAATTGACAAAATGAGCAAGCTGAAAGTAATGGTTATTGGCGATACCATTATTGATGAATACCATTATTGCAACCCGATTGGTAAATCCACAAAATCTCCTACAGTATCTACTGTTTACCTGCGCTCTGAGGCTTATGCAGGCGGTGTTCTGGCAGTGGCTAACCATATTGAACAGTTGGCAGGGAAAGTAAAACTTGTAACGTGTTTGGGAGAAGAAAACTTGCAGAAAGATGTGATTAATGAAAAGCTTTCAGCAAATATTGAGGCTGAATTTTTTAAACGTACCGATGGCCCCACAAACACCAAAAGAAGATACCTGGATAAGTATCGTGACCTCAAAATTTTTGAGGTTACCTATATGAACGACAGGCCAATCAACAAAAAACTTGAAAATGAGGTTATTGCATACCTGAAAAAGGAAATACCTAAGTATGATCTGGTTGTTGTTACGGATTTTGGTCATGGATTTATTACACCTGATATTGTTAAATGCATTGACACTTACGGCAAATATTTAGCGGTAAATGCCCAGACTAACAGTAATAATTATGGTTATAACTATATAACCAAATACAAAAAAGCCAGTTACATATCAATTGATGAAAGAGAATTGCGCCTTCCGTTTACGGATAGTTATGGTGAAATTGACCAATTGGTAAAGAAACTGCAGAAAGTTACCAAAGCCGGCAAAATTCAAATTACATTGGGGCCAGACGGAGCTTTGTGGTACGAAAAAAATAAATTTTACCGTACCCCTGCGTTTGCAACTTCAATAAAGGACTCAGTTGGGGCCGGTGATGCGGTTTTATCTGTTACTTCACTTGCAGCATATCTCAATACTCCGCCGGAAGTTGCCATTTTTATTGGAAATTGTGTTGGTTCTCTGGCTGTTGAAATAATAGGTAACGCTCACCCGGTTTATAAAAAAGATTTGACCCGTTTTATTCAATATTTCTTGAAATAGTTAAATAATGAATTTTTTGGTGTGGTAGATTAATAAATTTTATAGATTTGTCCTCTTGAATATATGTTAAGATTATGTTATTTCTCTTATCATGTATTTTTAATAACTAAATAAATTATAATAAACCTAAAATTCGTCATGAAAAAAACAGTACTAATCTTGTTGGCTGCCGGAGCATGGATTTATGCAGGTGCTCAAAATTCCCATACCAGGAAAGTATCATCGGCTAAACCAATCAAAATGAGCCAAACAAAACATCAAAATGCAAGGAAGAATGATGCTCCTTCATTTTACAGCCAGGCCGCCACTGACAAATATATTGAAAGGAAAAAAGGCGGATTAAGCCCTGAAGCTTATTCCGGCGTTCATTGTGGTTCTGCCTATAATGCATATGGTGTATTAGACGCAAGTACTACGGCCGTTACTTATGATTCTACTTTAGGAGCAATTCTGTTTACCCACCGTGAAGATGATTCCAAGGTTGCAAAAGGCGGAAGCGGAGCTTATGAAGCTTCTGTTTCGCTGGATGGAGGAATGACCTGGGATACTAATAGAATATTGTTCGAAAGTGTAACCTGCCGTTATCCTAATGGGGTAATTTATAACCCTATGGGAAATACAATTTTTGACAGCTCATATTGGGTAGCTATGGGACCTGTAACAACTCCTAATACTGGAGATGAATGGACAAGTTGGGATTCTGTTGCATACGGAAGCATGAAATTCGATAGCAGCCATGTTACACAAGCCTATACGGTTAACGGAGTTCCCGGAGTTGCCGTTCAGGAGGGCTTTAATTATATGGAATCTACCAATAGCGCAGTATATGCTGTTGGCGATGGTTACTATACTGGTTCATCGGGCGATAATTATTATGGCTCCGATGTTTGTACAGGTACATTAAATACTTCAACCCGCAATTTTACCTGGGCTCATCACGTAATTCAGCCCGATTTTGTTCCTGCCGAAGGCGGAACTGTTTTCGATAGCGTTCCTGAATTAATGGGATCATCGGGAACTGCATGGTCACAAGACGGTACTGTTGGGTATGTTGTTTTCTTTGGTAACCTCGATTCAACCGATGCCAAGTCGGGTGTAAACCTCAACTTTATGACCTATCAGCCCATTGTATATAAAACAACAAATTCGGGTGCTACCTGGAGCATGATGACTCCGCATAACTTCCGTAATGATTCGGCTCTTTCTATGTGGTTGCCCCCAACTCTTGATAGCGGTGTTGTATATCCCTTACCAAGGCTGTATCCTAATCCGGGCTCACAAGGCGGCGAGGATGATTATGACATGGTGGTTGATAAGAATGATAACCTCCATATTTTCCTTGGTCTCACTGCTTCAGCTATCGCTTCCACTGACTCGTCAAATTATTATGCGCCGATTGCTTTTAATTCTATAACAAATTCTACCGGCACTTTTTCAAATGTTATAGTTGATTATATATTTGACTTATATACTACATCTGCAACAGGAGGCTGGAAAGCAAGATTTGTTGATTCACTTCAATCCCAGCCTTCCCAGTATGTTTTACAAGGCGGAAATGGATGGAATACGAGTTCATCAACAGCCGTTGTTGCATTTGGCCACCGTATCCAGGCAACAAGGACAATTGACGGAAGCAAAATTTTCTGTACATGGGTAGATGATGTTACTTCTGGCAATGACAGCCTTGTATATCCTGACTTGTTCGGGCAAGGGTATGATGTTACCACAGGAAATTCAACACCTGTGAAACAATTTACCAATACTTACGACCAGTATTATATTTGTGTATCAGATAAGCCAATAGTTTCTGGTTCTGTCGGTTCACGCAATTACACAATACCGGTTGTAAGGATTGAACCACCGGCAGCATCAAATGACGCTACACTTCCTGTTTACTTTTTGTATGATGATTCAGCAATGTACACAGATAATGATTTCCAACCTCAAAGTGTTGCGCAAATCAGCTCACCACAGTTTTCTATAACTCAAAACTATCCTAATCCTTTTAACGGGCTTACCAGGTTCAACATTAACCTGGTAAAGGAAAGTACAGTAAGTATTGATGTTATTAATATGGTTGGCCAGAAAATGATCACGATTAGTCCTGTAAAAATGGATCCCGGTACACATGCAATTACTATTAATGGTAGTGGCTTTGCTGCAGGGGTTTATTTCTATCGTGTTAATGTTGACGGAACCAGTTTGACACAAAAAATGGTTATAGAGTAAGTAAACTTTGGTAATTATTTTAAAAAAGTCCCGCAGTAATGCGGGACTTTTTGCATTTTTATTATTACTGTAGTACCAATGAATAAAAAAATATTACTTTTGGCTTTATATTTATTTATGTACTTCAAAGGTATGTTACAAATGAAAAGGAAATTTCTCTTTGCTCCGATATTTTGTCTTATTGCTCTCTTGATGTTCATGGCAGCCTGTAAAAATAATTCAGGCCAGAATAATGATAAGGGTCAGCAGCAGCTTGTTCCGAAAGTAGATAGCAATAATGCGACTTTATTAAAAATAAACAACCAGATTTTCAGCATTCCTTCACCCATTCAAACAGCTCTCCTGATTAAAAAAAGCGGCTATGCCTATAATAAAGAAATATTAAATGGTTCGGACAACTATACTAAATATGACACGAAGTATAAAAAAGCATTAAACCTGGGTATTTATGGCGCTGATTTGGGTTATATTTCTCTTTATGACCAGACACAGGATGCCTTATTATACCTGGCCTCCATTGAAAAACTTGCCACCGATGTCGGTGTTGCCGATGTATTCAATGCCGGTATAGTAAAGCGGTTTCAACAAAATATCGGTAAACAGGATTCCTTGCTTTCAATGGTTTCTGAGGCTTTTAGCCGCAGCGACGCATATTTTAAAGACAACAAACAAAATGACATCAGCTCTTTGGTGCTTGTCGGAGGATGGGTTGAATCTATTTATTTTGCTGTAAAAGCGAGTGAAAATACACAGGCAAATCAAAAAGATTTGATACGCCGCATTGCCGAACAGAAATTATCATTGCATACACTTGTTAAAATGCTTCAACCTTACAGCAACAGGCCTGAATATGCCCAGCTTATTAAAGACTTATCATCTCTTTCCGATATATTTGATAACGTGGAATTTGTATATAACTACATTCCTCCATCGGTAGATGTTAAGAACAAGATGACAAACATTAACAGTACAAGCGACGTAAAAATTGAAAACACTATTCTTAAAGGAATTTCTGATAAAATTGTCGCATTACGTAATCAAATTGCAGGATAGTTATGAAAATAAGAATACACCTTTTGGCTATATTTTGCGGACTGATGTTTTCATGCTTATCTGCATCAGCCCAATGTGACAGTATTGCAACTTCTTGTGCAAAAAGAAATATGGACCCTTCATTTATTTCGGATGAGCAGCAGTACCGCGCTCTTTTGGTTAATGCCGACGAAACCGCCGAGTTTCATGTTACTTTTTACGGAGGAACCATTTACCGGCTGGCCGCGTGCAGCGGTATGACAGATGGTAACCTTATATTTACCATTTACGATTCTCAAAGGAATGTTCTGTTCACCAACGGGCAATATCAAAATGCCCCATATTGGAATTTTGCAGTAAAATCTACTGTAGATTGCATCATAGATGCCCAACTGAACCCTACCACCAATGGAGGGTCAGGCTGCGCTGTTATTCTTATCGGGTTTAAACAGCAATAGATTTTCTTATGCAGCTTGTTTTTGCTACACACAATAATCATAAGGTAGCTGAAATTAAGCCATTATTCCCTTCATCTGTTCAAATAAACACTCTTGATGAAAAAGGTATTTTTGATGAAATACCGGAAACGGGTAATACCCTTAAGGAAAATGCCATTCAAAAAGCCAGGTTTGTTTACCAGAAATTAAAACTTGATTGTTTTGCCGATGACACCGGGCTTGAAGCTGACGCGCTGAATGGGGAACCGGGAGTTTACTCAGCCCGCTATGCCGGAGAAGGATGTAATGCCGCAGATAATATTGAAAAGCTGCTATCACTAATGAAAGGAATTTCAAACCGTTCAGCAAAATTTAAAACGGTTATAGCAACTATTATAAATGGTAAAGAATATACTTTTGAGGGCATTGTTGAAGGAACAATTGCCGATACAAAAATGGGCGAAAAAGGTTTTGGCTACGACCCTGTTTTTATTCCCAAAGGATATAAAATTTCTTTTGCACAAATGACATTGCAAGAAAAGAACAGCATAAGCCATAGGGCAATGGCCGTAAAGAAATTTGTGAAATTTCTTAAAAATTCAGGGTAAGATTATTTGGGTTTCAAAAAGTTCCACTTTTTAGGGGTGTCACCTATATTAATTGGTAACTACTTACTTTGTGGGCGTAATACTATTTGTTTTTTTGAATATTTTAAGTACATTTGTATCAATATTAAAGAGTAATCGGAAGGTCGTGGGTTCAAATCCCACCGAGAGGTCAAAGCAAAAGTATCATTCCTCTCGTAGTTCAGTTGGTTAGAGCATCCGAATGCATTGAGAAAGGGAATTTAACCATTCCCTTTCTTTTTTTTAGTCTTTTTCTTAACCTTTTTGTTGGCTGCGCTGGCAGATGCTTTTAATATGTCAATAAAATCACCCTTAACTGGTTGCTTATGATAAAAAATGATTTTGAAATCCTGGTTCATCATAATTATCTGTGTCATCTGCGTTCCATTCACACTGCAAATATACACAATTATTTAATATATGTAATAAAATAGTTAATAAAATTTTCAACAATCCCTGAACATACATTTAACTTGTGAATAAGTTGAAAAATGGTAAGGCAGTATTAAAAGTGGATTATTAATGAATTATTATTCAAGAAGACCTCAATATCGAAAATTGACCAGACGATCAATTTAAATTCAGTAGGATATTTTCATTATAATTTAACCAAATTACTGATGAATTGTTCTTCCCCAATTTGTATATAAACAAAATACAACCCCGTAGAAAATTTTTCAATATTAACAGTAGTCGTAATACTCGGCTCACTTGTATTAATTGTTTTCTGTAAAAGTACTTCACCGGTAAGGTCGCAAATTTGTATATTAATACGATTAGAATTAATATTATTAATACTGATATTCACTATATCCTTAGTAGGATTTGGATATACAGTAAAATACCTATTCCTACCTAAGTTATTTACTGCTGTAATGGTACTGACTTCCCGAATAACATTGTTTGCCCAATCAGCTATATAAATATTTCCATAAGTATCAAATGCTAGAGATGTAGGGCCATTTAGTTCCGCTGAAGTAGCATTTCCCCCATTTCCACTATATCCAGCTGTTCCATTACCAACAATTGTCGTAATTATACCTGTAGTATCTACCTTTCTGATTCTGTTATTATAATAATCCGCAATGTAATAATTACCTATGGAATCTAACTTTACGTTATTTGGCCCCCATAATGAAGATACAAGGGCATACCATCCATCTCCACTGTAACCTGCCATACCATTTCCAGCTATAGTAGTAATATTAACAGTAACAGCACTCACTTTACGTATCCTTTGATTTCCAAAATCAGCCAGATAGATATTATGAAATGCGTCCAGAGAAAGTCCACCGGGGTTATTTATTTCAGCGGAAGTAGCTAATCCACCATCTCCTGAATATCCCATTATACTATCCCCAATTATTGTTGAAATGAATCCAGATAAATTATCGACTTTCCTGATTACATTATTACCAGCATCTGTAATATAAATATTTCCGGAGCCATCAACTGTTACATTGCATGGTTTATTTAATTCAGCAGAATCTGCTGGACCGCCATCCCCCTTATACCCGCTGATGCCATTCCCTGCAATTGTTATAATTTTCCCGGAAGATGTATCAACTTTCCGTACTCTGTTATTATATAAATCGCATATATATATATTATCTTTAGAATCAACTGCAATTCCGGCGGGATAATTAAGTTCTGCTGAAGTAGCGGGAATGTTGTCTCCATTAAATCCGGCAATACCATTGCCTGCAATAGTAGTGATAATACCTGCACTATCTATTTTTCTAATCCTGTTATTATTACCATCAGCTATGTAAATATTATTTCTACTATCGATAGCTAAATCAGTGGGGTAACTTAACTTGGCATGAATGGCTAATCCACCGTCCCCGCTATATCCGGAAGTTCCAGTACCTGCTACAGTAGTAATTATGCCAACCTGTGCAGTAACAGCATTGGATACTATTATTAGGGGAATATAAATCCAAAGTTCTCTGAACAGTTTCATCTGTGATTATTGTTTGATGATTTTTGTGATGATTTGCTGTTCTGTTGTTTTAATTCCCAACATATATATGCCTGTTGCAAGTTGGTTAATATTAAGTTCTGTAAAATATTCAGATGCACTATTGTCAGTCTGTTTTTCAAGTAATATTCTTCCGGTAATATCAGAAATGGTTAATGTGACTTTCCCTGTGGATAAATTATTCGCTTTTACAAACACTTCATTGAGGGTAGGATTCGGATAAACGTTAACATATATTGATGAGGATTGAATATTGGGAATCCCAAGCGGACAGCCTGCAACATCCAGTGCTTTTTCCAATACTTCGTCCCTCCCTGCCCTTATTCCATTCTGTGTAGGGTAAATGAGTGTATCCGGAATGATTCCGACCCTTTCAGTACTATCGCCATTAGGATAAAATACTCCTAAAGAAGTAAAACCGGTTTGCTGATATTGGCTAGGCCTGTAATATGATATATTTCCATCTGTTCCTTGTGTTTGACTGCCGATTGTAATAACATTGGGCATTGCCTGTAAAATCATACAAGTAAATTCAGCTTGGCTTACAGTTTGTTCATTGAAAAGTAATATTATCTTACCTTTATAAGGTGTAGGGTTTCCATTTATCCCCAATGAATCATTTTGCCAATAAAAAGTTCCCGGATATGCTATATCAGGTACCAGGAACTTTGCAAAAATTGTAACACGTGGGAACATATAGTCTGCCAGAATACCTTCTGTTTCATTGGGATAGTTTCTTATGTCAAAAATGATTGCACTGGTGTTATAAAGATTTCTATACATAGAGCCAATATCAGATGTCTCCAACTCCCCCATGTTAACATACCCTATATTGCAATTATTCCATAATCTCCAATGTACAGTTGCAAGAGTGTCATTAGGAAAATAGCTAAAGAACCATGAAGAATAAGTAGCAACATTACGCGGTACCATTATTGTATCGTCTTTACCTGAGCTGTCTTGATATATAATATCAGCCGATGAGCCATAATTACCCGTAAGCATATAAGTACTTATAAAATATTTAAAAGCGGCACTATCACCTGCTGAAATATAGGGCTTTAGGCTATCTTCCCATTGCGCAGGCGTAAGCCCATCAACAGAAATAATCTTATCACCTATAGTAATCCCACGGACCCCAGATTGAACTACTATATACCCATTAGGTATATATTTTAATACCAGTTGTGCACTATAATATCCATAAGGGAATCCCTGATAACCATCTTGTGTTAAACCTTCTGTATGGGCATCGTCATTAGCAGCAGTTATTTTCCTGAATGCAATATAAAATGAAAGGTCATTATTTGAACTGTCAATAGAAAGGACATTTTGATATAGTACAGTATCCCAAGGTATAGTATGTGTATAGTTATAAGGATTAAAATAATTTATAATGTTCCAGTGTTTAAAAAGAATAAGTAATCTATGCCATTCATCAGGAAAATTAACACCCATATTTTGATTCAGCATTAAACTGTCGTATGGGAATATTAAATATGAATCGTTGCTATTAGTACGAGGGTTATTTTCAACCCAACACTCATTATGTGGCCTGAAATTACTACTAATAGTGTCAAGTATAGTCTGTACACTAGCATTAAAGATAGGGTCGTTTATCCATCCAAAGTTCAAGTTGCGTTTTAATTCCGGCGCCATGGTATCTGCAGTGGGTGTAGTAGCAATTATCATTGGACCGGCAGCAAATAACATAGTGTCCAATGCATTATTAAATGCACTGTCTGTTGCAGCATTCTTTATTAATGGTAAGCAATGAATTAATACACTAT
Source organism: Bacteroidia bacterium (assembly GCA_052325425.1). GTDB lineage: Bacteria > Bacteroidota > Bacteroidia > JABEUT01 > JABEUT01 > JABEUT01. The sequence goes on from JBKQUY010000113.1 coordinate 18,712, forward strand.
CCCAGTTTACTCTGCAGACAGATACATTTGAATGAAAGTACTTTACAAAACCCCAAACCTTACATGTATAATAAAGCTTTTGCTGATAAGTCGGGGTTTGACCCCTTGAAACAAAACAAATGATAATTCCCAAAACAATTAATGTTTTTTTCATGAAATAACCATTTTATGTTACAAATATCCACAATAATAGCAATCTTCACAACCTACATTTATTAAACTGTAGCATTAGTTGAGCGAACTGCGGCAGAATTCTATTTTTTTGCCTGGTGGGATGGTCAGGAGGATGCAATATGTTCCTTTTTCATATTTTGCTCCCATTTCCATGCCGACAACATCATTTCGTCGAGGCTGTATTTAGGTGACCAGCCCAATGTTTTTTCTACCAGTGAATTATCTGAATAAATAGCTACCACATCACCCGGGCGCCTTGGGCCAATGCGGTAATTCAGCTTAACGCCGCTCACTTTTTCAAATGTCCTTACCATTTCCATTACGCTTATGCCTGTGCCGGTTCCTAAGTTAAGAATAGAGAAAGACGGAGCATTTAATTCCTTCTCTAAATACTTTAACGCGCTCATGTGCGCCTGGGCTACATCGCAAACATGAATGTAATCGCGGATACAGGTTCCATCCCTCGTTTTATAATCATTTCCGAAAACAATCACTTCCTTTTGCTTGCCAATGGCTGTTTGGGTAATCATAGGCACAAGGTTATTGGGCCGCTGTACCGGCACTTCGCCTATTTTACCTGAACGGTGTGCCCCAACAGGGTTAAAATAGCGCAGGGCAACCGTCTTTATAGCTGAAGTTACTTTTGCAAAGTCGTTTAAAACCTGCTCCCCGATTTGCTTGGTATATCCATAAGGAGAAGCGGCCTTGCCCATAGGCGTATTTTCATTGACAGGCAACTGTTCAATATCTCCATATACCGAGCAGGACGAAGAGAAAATAAAATGAGGCACCGTAAATTCCTTTGCACAGGTAAGAATATTTACAAGTGATTCAATATTGTTATGATAGTATTCGAGCGGTTTTTCAACCGATTCAGGTACCGACTTATAGGCTGCAAAGTGAATAATACCTTTAATGCCGGGGTTTTGTTTAAAGATTCCTCTCACAGCCTCCGCATTGCATAAATCAACATTATAATTTATAACACTCTTACCTGTAATATCTTTTATCCGGTCAAAAGTCGCGGCGGATGAGTTAGAGAAATTATCTGCTGAAATGGGCTCCCAATCGGTATTTTCAATCATCTCAATTAGGGTGTGAGACCCGATATAGCCTGCTCCGCCTGTGATTAGAATTTTTTTCATTTATATAAAATTATTTTATATATACCCATGAATAAATACCTACATTTTTTTTAACTTTTATTATCATGTATATATTCCAGATGATTATTCCTGCCGATGCGGCAATAGCCGTACCTGTAAGCCCGATATGCGGAGTTAATATAATATTCAGTATTATGGTTATTGCCATACTCATTAATGTGGCTATAGTGTTATATTTTTCATGTCCTGTCATCATAGATATAACTCCAACCGGCCCGCAGGATATGCTGAATAGTTGCGTTACACACAAGATTATTAAGGCAAGCTGCCCGTCTATAAATTCTTTGCCAAAATAAAGCATAATCCATTTACTGAAAATAATAATTATTATTCCTGCCGGTAATGAAAATACCATCACCCATCTTACGGTCTTTGTAATCATTCTCTGCATGCCCGCCTTGTCATTTAACGAATTCAACCGTGATATGGTGGGGGCAATGATAGTGTTCATCACCGAAAGGAAAAAATACAAAGTAAGAGCTATTTTATGCGAAATATTGAAAATACCTACCTGGGTGGAATTTGTTATAAAGCCAAGTAATAATAAATCAAGGCGGGAATCAAGGCTAAGTATCCCGTTTAGTAAAGTCAGCGAACCCAGTCCTTTCCACCACTTTTTAGTATCATATTCCGGTTTTATACCCTTAAATTCAGCCTTCTTATAGAACATGGCTGAAGCAAAAACAAGGCCTATGGCAAAAGCTATAATATTTGTATAAATAGCCGAGTACACTCCAAAATTATTCCTGTTGAAAAAATAGAACAATGACATTATTATGAGGAAAACTCCGGGGCGGATAAGATTATCTGATATCTGCGACAAAACTATTTTATGGAGCCCTTTTAACGATGCCGAATAATAATTCATTAATCCATAAAAGGGTATTACTGCTGATGCAATAAGAATCGGAATGGTGTACTCCCTTTCGGGTAATAAATATACGATAGCGGCTACCAGCGCAGCAAGTATTATACACAGGGGAATCACCAGTTTTACCGACCAGTTATGCAGCCCCTTTAATAATCCCGGTGATTTTCGGGTAATAATATGGGGCATTTCCCTTACCATTAAAATGCCTAAACCAAATGACACCAGGTTTACCAGGGGAAAAACTACAGAAAAAGCGAAAGTAAAAACCCCATATTTGCTGGCGCCTAAACCGCGTGCAAGTATGAAATTAATGGCAAAACTGATTAATATGGCAACAGATTGAATGGCAAATGACGGTATAATTACTTTTACAAGTTTATTCCTGTTTTCCTCGCTTTTGAAGAAAATTCCAAGAAACTTGTCTAAAAACTGCATACGCTCTTATTTTTATATATTCTCGGTTTGGCATTGCAAAGTAATGATTAAAATTGTACAAAATCTCGCTTTAATGCGTTGTAACTATACAATATAATTGTAATAATGAGCGAAAAACGCCTGCGTGTATTGTTCGTTTCATCCTGGTATCCCAATAGGGTAAGGCCTTTGCTGGGTGTTTTTATTAAGCGCCATGCCCAGGCTGTAGCAAAAAAATGCGATACTTCGGTTATTTACATTTGCGCCGATGAGGAAGAAAGTATTGAAGAAAGTAATGAGGAGGGAATATTTACTGTAAGAGTTTATTATAAAAGGGTAAGAATGAAAATACCCATATTGGCACAATTAATAAAAATGTCAAGGTACTTTTCAGCATGGAGCAAAGCAATTGCCGTTTATAGCGGCAAAGCGGGTAAGCCTGATATAATAAATTCCAATATAGTATTTCCCGTATCATTAATGGCATTAAAGTTAAGCAGGAAATGGAATATACCCTATATTATTACCGAACATTGGACAGGTTATTTCCCTGAAGATGGCCATTACAAGGGTTTTTTGTTGAAAATGCTGACCCGTAAAGCGGTACGGCATGCCTCTTCAATAGTCACCGATTCAGATGCGTTGATGAAAAGGATGCAGGAAATAGGCCTTGTTAGCAGGTACTATTCTATACCCAATGTAGTTGATACAACAGCATTTAATATTGCCGCGACAAAAAAGCATACCGGAAATTTTAATTTTGTTCATGTTTCTGTTCTGGATGAAGAACAAAAGAATGCACCCGGTATTTTAAGGGCTTTTGCTTCGCTTTATGAAAAAGAACCTTCGGCAACACTTACTATTGTGGGCGAGAACCCTGAAAGAAGTAATTTGAAAGAACTTGCAAAGAGCATGAAGATAAATAATGCAGTTCACTTTGCCGGACGGAAAACAGGCGATGATTTAGTTAAGATTTTCCAGGATGCAGGTGCGTTTGTATTATTCAGTAACTATGAGAACCTGCCATGCGTTATGCTGGAAGCATTATGCTGCGGGATTCCTGTAATTGGTACAAGGGTAGGTGATATTGCTAAATATCTGACACCCTCGAATGGCATACTGGTTGACCCGCATAATGAGAAGCAATTATTGGCCGCTATGGTTAACATAATTCAAAACAGAAGTAAATACAATCCACCGGAAATCAGGGCTTCAGTGGCTGGTAAAGTAAATAGCGAGGTTATTGCTAATCAGTTTTCAGATATTTATAATAAGGTATTAAACAGGCAGTAGGCTTATATGTGCGGAATAGCAGGCATAGTAAAATTTAATGGTCCGGATATTGATATGGGTTCCATTGTTCAAAGGATGAACAATACCATAAAGCACCGTGGCCCCGACGGCGAAGGTTATTTAATTATTAAAGGAAATAACGAAGAAACAGCATTCGGGGAAGATACACCGCAATCAATAATTGAATCAGGAATATTGCATAAGCCATGGAGGGCTTTAAAAATGAATGAGGCAGGTGATGCCATATTGGCACATCGCAGGTTAAGTATTATTGATGTTCAGCCTACCGGTTACCAGCCCATGTGCAATCTTGATAAAAGCCTGTGGATTGTGCATAACGGGGAAATTTATAACTACGTAGAACTACGGGAAGAACTTTTAAAAGAAGGGTATAAATTCCACACAAATTCTGATACAGAAGTAATACTTGCGGCATATGCGGAATGGGGAACTGATTGTGTCAATCATTTTAACGGAATGTGGGCTTTTGTTATTTATGACAAAGAGAAAAAGCTGATGTTCGCAAGCCGCGACAGGTTTGGCGTCAAGCCGTTTTATTATATACATAACAATTCATATTTTGCTTTTGCATCGGAACAAAAAGCGTTGCTTGCAAGCACATTGGTTGACTTTAAACCCAATGGCAGCGCCATATTTGATTATTGGCTCTTTTCAACTATGGAGAAAGAGGAAGAGGGCATGTTCTATGGAATTTTTGAGTTGTCCCCTTCGCATAACCTTACCGTAAATTGCCATACAGGGGAAATTAAAAAGTGGAAATATTATACATTGCCTTTTTCAGCCGGACATGATAATTCAGTTTTTGATGAGAAGCAAGCCATTGAGCACATCCGTTCGCTTGTTGTTGATTCAGTGAAACTACGGTTAAGGGCTGATGTAGAAGTAGGCTCATGCCTGAGCGGCGGCATTGACAGTTCATCTATCGTAAGCATTATATTCAACGCAAACCATACCGCTCTTAATACGTTCACTGCATCATTCGATGAGAAAAATATTGATGAAAGCCAATGGGCAAAAATTGTTTCCGATTATACGCATTCCAAAGTGCATCTTGTAACTCCATCTTCACAGGAGCTGTTGAAGGATCTGAGAGACCTTATTTATTGCCAGGATATTCCCATCTGGGGCACCAGCACCTATGCTCAATACAAGGTAATGCAGCTGATAAAGGAGAATAACATCAAAGTAGTACTCGACGGACAAGGTGGCGATGAGCTTTTTGCCGGCTACGATGCCTATTACTTTTACTACCTGCAGGATATTTTGCGCAGTAAAGGTTTAGCAGCTTTCATAAAAGCATCAAAAGAGATACAAAAGCTTGTGCCTTCCATAAAGCAGTATTTCAAGCAATTGGTGCTGAAAGAATATCTTTTCAGGCTGCCTGCAAACCGGCAACTGAAAGCAAGGATGTCAATACATAAAGAACTGACCTATCTCAACAAGGATTTCCTTAACAGTTATGTAAAGCAATTGGAAGACAAGCCGCAACCGGCAGGTTCTCTGAATGAGGCGCTTGCAAATGACTTTAATAATACTTTATTAAAGGGTTACCTGAAGTGTGAAGACCGTTGCTCTATGTGGCATTCAGTAGAGTCGAGAACGCCGTTTTCAGATGATATTAATCTTATAGAATATACATTTTCTATTCCATCGAAATATAAAATACAGCATGGAAAACTCAAACCTTTGCTGCGTGAAGCTATGCGGGGAATCGTTCCCCAGCAGGTTCTTGACAGGAAGGACAAGAAAGGCTATGCAACTCCAAACAACAGATGGATTGCGGAAATAAGGGAAGACATAAGGATAATATTTGAGAACCCTGTTTTAGATGATTACATGGACAGAAAGAAAATTATGAGAGATTACGAAAAACTCTTCAATAACCCCGGAAAACCTGACAACAACCGCATTTTTAAGCTTATCGCGTTCCCGCTCTGGCTAACTATATTTTCGGGTAAGGTTTAAGCTGCTTCTACCTTAAGGCTTTCAAAAAGCATCGAAAGTTTTGCTTTCAGTTCTTTGCGGTGAACAATAGCGTCTAAAAATCCATGTTCCAATAAAAATTCCGCCGTTTGAAATCCTTTAGGCAGGTCTTTCCGGATGGTTTCTTTTACTACTCTTGGGCCTGCAAAACCAATAAGTGCACCTGGTTCGGCAATATTCAAATCGCCGAGCATGGCGTAAGAAGCCGTGACGCCACCGGTAGTAGGGTCGGTAAGCAGCGATATATATGGTAATTTAGCGTCTGAAAGCAAAGTGAGCTTAGCCGATGTCTTGGCCATTTGCATAAGCGAGTATGCGGCTTCCATCATTCTCGCTCCGCCTGATTTTGAAATAATTACAAGAGGCAACCTGTTTTCTATGCAATGGTCAACCGAAAGGGCTATCTTTTCTCCGACTACTGAGCCCATGGAGCCTCCTATAAATGTAAAATCCATGCAGGCAATCACAACCTTCGATTTATTCATCTTGCCTTCGGCGGCGCGCAACGCGTCTTTTAAATGGGTTTTTTCCTGCGATGCCTTTAAACGGTCCATATAAGGCTTGGTATCTTCAAAGTGCAAGGGGTCCGATGGGGTTAAGTCCTTGGCTATTTCAGCATACTTATCATCGAACAAAATACCAAAATACTCTTCCGAGCCTATTTTTTCATGGTATTCGCATTTAGGGCATACAAAAAAGTTGGCAACATGCTCAGCCGAAGGAATAATTTCCTTGCACGAGGGGCACTTATACCAAAGCCCTTCCGGAGTTTCTTTTTTCTCCCGTGTCGAGGTTGTTATGCCTTCTTTTATGCGTCTAAACCAACTGCTGTTCATTTGCGGGGGTGCAAGTTTTTCTTTTAACATGTTATGCTAAATCAATTTCTTTACTCAGGTAAACATCCTGTATGGTATTTAAAAGCTCAATGCCTTCTTTCATGCTCTTCTGGAAGGCTTTCCGGCCCGATATCAAACCCTGCCCTCCGGCGCGTTTATTAATTACCGCGGTAGCAACTGCTTCCGAAAGGTCTGAAGCCCCTTTCGATTCTCCGCCTGAATTAATAAGCCCAATCCTGCCCATGTAGCAATTAGCCACCTGGTAGCGGCACAGGTCAATAGGATGGTTACTGGTAAGGTTTTCATATACTTTGGGGCTTGTTTTACCAAAATTAATGGCAGTAAAACCCCCGTTGTTGGTGGGCAGTTTTTGTTTAATAATATCTGCCTGTATGGTTACTCCCAGGTGGTTAGCCTGCCCGGTAAGGTCGGCTGAAGCATGATAATCTACTCCGTCTTTTTTAAATCCGTTATTCCTTAAGTAACACCATAGGATAGTACCCATTCCCAATTGGTGGGCCATTTCAAAAGCCTGTGATACTTCCTGTAACTGGCGGGTAGCCTCGTCAGAACCAAAATAAATGGTGGCGCCCACAGCGGCTGCTCCTAATTCCCATGCGCTTTCCACAGTGCCATACATTACCTGGTCATATTTATTGGGATAAGTAAGCATTTCGCTATGGTTAATTTTAACAATGAATGGTATTTTATGGGCATATTTACGCGAAACCGAGGCCAAAACCCCGTAAGTTGAAGCTACAGCATTACAACCACCCTCTATGGCTAACTTTACAATATTTTCGGGGTCAAAATAAATAGGGTTTGGAGCAAATGATGCTCCGGCCGAATGTTCGATACCCTGGTCAACAGGCAATATAGATACGTAGCCTGTATTGGCTAAACGCCCATGTCCGTATATGCTTTGTAAGCTCCTTAAAACCTGTATGTTACGGTTAGTAGGCGCGAACATGCGGTCAATGAAATCGGGACCGGCGTGGTGAATTGAATCTTTAGAAATGGTTTTGCTCTTGTGGTTTAGTAAGCTGTCGGCATCCTTGCCAAGTAATTCTGTTATTTTTTTCAGAGAAGACATACTTAATGAGTATTTAAAATTTTAAGGTTGCAAATATACCAAAACAAGTCAGTTTTTTATTTTCTGACACGATTTTCACGAATTATTTTTTCCATATCAGGTTATTTAACATTCAGGTTGGCAAAAGTTTACATTTTTTAATTATTTTTTGAACAAACTAATTTTAAAAAAGTGGTTTAGGCAAAAATAACGAAGGTGGGTTCTTATCCCACCTTCATGAAGGATAGATATACAAATGAATATCTATTCTCCTGTTTCATGCAAAAAATTTCACTCCATCTCTGAAACAGCTTTTTCTTAAAGTGAAGATTGCTGGTTTCCCGAATAATTGTCTGATAAAGATTTGAATGTTTTCATTACACTCTCACTCTTCGAGTTCATCTGTTCCGCGTATTCTTGTTGATTAAGCGAATTGGAAGCCAGGTTATGCAATGAAAGCATACCTTGCAACCTGCCTTGCTGGTCAACCACCGGTAATCTCGATACATTATTTGTCCGCATCTGTTTAAAAGCAACGGAAATATCATCGGTTTCCTTAACCGTGTGGACTTTTTTACCCATAATTTCACTTACAGGAATTTCGGCATGGGCATTCTTGTTTTGTTGAGACAGGGAAAGGCAAATATCACGGTCAGTGATAATTCCCACTACTTTTTTATCCTGATCGGTTACTGGTAATGCTCCGCAATTTGCAGCTTTCATGGCATTTGCAGCCTCCTGTAAATTTGCTTCAGGGTTACACGACCTTAACCCCTTTTTGGTCATAACATCTTGTACTTGCATTTTTTTAAGATTTAATGATTATTAATTGAATTAGTGCACCAAAACTATACTCACAGAAATGCATAATAAATGAGTTAAAATAATTGTATGAGTGATTGTTATCAATCAAAGCTTAACGCAGGGGTATTCCGGCTGATTAATATTAAACCGATAACTGTCATATTATATTTTAGCCTGTGTCATTGTTATATGGGCGGTTGTATGGTTACTTTGCCAAGCAGGCAAAATGTAGAAAAAGTAAATTTAACAACCAGTCGCTATGGAAAATGAAAAGCCAGAGATACAGGCAAGTCCTGTACAGGAATTGCCAAAAGAGGAAGAAGTACCGCAAATATATCCTCATGTTATTTTAAAAGTTCTTGAAACCAATTACATCACACATGATGTGAAACGTTTTGTTCTTGAAAAGCCGCCTGGATATAGCTTCATCCCGGGGCAATCCGTTAATGTTTCTATTAACCTGCCCGAATGGAAAAATGAGCTTCGTCCGTTCACTTTTACCGGTATTCCCGATGACAATTACCTCGAATTCATGATAAAAATTTACCGTAATCATAATGGGGTTACCAAAAAACTGGAAAGCATTAATGAAGGGGATGAATTGATATTGCATGATGTCTTCGGGGAAATCCAATATAGGGAAAATGGAGTTTTTATTGCTGCAGGTTCAGGCATTACCCCGTTTCTGTCAATCTTCCGCTATTTATACAGGCAAAGGCGGGTGCGCGAAAACCTGCTGATATATTCAAATAAAACCTCGGAAGATGTAATTATGGAAGAAAGTTTACATACTATGCTGAAGGATAATTTTATAACCATCTTTACCCGTGAACACGTGGTTGGCTTTGCCGAAAAAAGAATTGACCGCGATTTTTTAATTGACCATATAGGCAACTTCAAACAACACTTTTATATCTGCGGGCCAGAATCTTTTGTAAAAGACCTGAGAGAAATTCTCCAAAACCTTGGCGCAACAGTAGACCATATAATTTTTGAAGACTAACTCCATTATTAAAGTTGAAATTATGATTTAAGGCTTACTCTGCCAGTTCAACCTCATTCCCAATAATTAATAAACAATTTTTAACAAAATATATCGTCTGATATGGCACAGGTCATAGCATAGTATTGTACAAATTACTATACTTGTGTATTATTTATAGGGGTATAATGGTGGCAACTGAAATAACAAACGGCATAAAAATTAGTGTGCATACAACTTATGAAGCGGCGCATTCACGGCCGCAACAAGCCTATTATGTGTTTTCGTACCGCATTACCATTGAAAATAAAAGCGACAGGACCGTACAACTGCTCCGCCGCCACTGGCATATCTTCGATTCGGTTGCCGGCTGGAACGAAGTGGAAGGCGAAGGTGTTGTTTCCCAGCAGCCCACCCTGTACCCATCTGATGAATACCAATATGAATCGTTTTGCCCGCTGGTAAGTGAGGCAGGTAAAATGTATGGTACCTATCTGATGCAAAATAAAAAAGACGGTTCAACGTTTGAAGTCAGGATTCCTATGTTCGAACTAATTGCGCCGTATCGCTTTAATTAAAATTTATGCTGAGATACTTTAATAACGTTATCATATTGCTATCGCTTCTTTTACTGCCTGTTTCTTTTGTAAATGCCCAGCAGAAAGGCAAAACCTTGGTACAGTTTTCCGGTATTGTTCTTGAAAAGCATTCGTTGCAGCCCATTCCATACACTGTTATTATTATTAAAAGCACTTCACATGGCACTATTTGCGATAACAACGGTTACTATTCATTTGTAGCCCAGCCGGGCGATACTCTTGAGTTTTCAGCCATCGGATACCGCCTAAGCGCCTATTTTATACCTGATACATTATCAACAGACCGTTATTCTCTCATACATTTAATGGATAGGGATACAGCCAACCTGAAAACGGTAACCGTTTACCCCTGGCCATCAAAAGAGTCGTTTGTGGAAGCGTTTAAAAGGCTGAACCTGCCCGATAATGACCTGGATAGAGCAAAAAGGAATATAGCCCTTGCCGAAAGAAAAGCAAGGATGCAGGGATTCCCGGTTGACGCGCAATCGTCTTTTATGAGTACCATGCAGCAGGTGGATAATCAACTCTATTATGCAGGGCAGTATCCGCCCGACAACCTGCTGAACCCAATTGCATGGGCTCAATTCATACAGGCCTGGAAGGATGGGGAGCTAAAGGTGCAATAATAGCTGATAGCTAATGGCTGCTTTTAGCGTTATTTCTTCTAACAAAATTTTATTTGCCGTTTATTACCAATAATTTTCACATATCAGCGTTAGTTATATTTGTTCCCTTTACCGAATAGTGTGATTAAACCCAGAATAAGGATATTCCTTGCCGCTGCATTTATTTTTGGCCTTTTCGTCCCCTCGGCTGCCCAGCAGGCTACCATACACGGTACCATTAAAGACAGCCTTGGCCAGCCTGTGCAGCTTGTATTTGTGGGCCTTGTAGGCTTACCCAGGCTGCCGGTATTTACCGATAGCACCGGCTATTACAAGGATACCCTGCCCGCGGGAAAAGAGGTGGAAATCTTTTTTTCTCATACCGGCTTTACTACTACCCGCATTAAGGTTAACCTGAATAAAGGCGAAGACAGGGAAATAAGCATGGTTATGAAAATGTCGCTCAGCAGTAAGCTTGATACATTAAGGGTAACGGCGGCAAGGCACGATGACCAGGAAATAATGCAGCTTAACCCTCATCTCGTTAATTTTATTCCAACCCCATCAGGAGATTTTAACTCCGTACTTATGACACAACCCGGTGTCATGAGCCGTTCGGAGCTTGGCTCGGAATATTCGGTGCGCGGAGGCAGTTACGACGAGAATCTGGTTTATGTGAATGGCATTGAAGTTTACAGGCCCTTTCTCGTCCGCGAGGGAGAGCAGGAGGGTTTAAGCTTTGTAAATCCTGATATGGTTTCATCGGTATCATTTTCAGCCGGAGGGTTTGAGGCCAAGTATGGCGACAAACTCTCATCAGTTCTCGATGTTACCTATAAAAAACCTACAGATTTTGAAGCATCGGCCTCGGCAAGCTTGCTGGGAGGCAGCATGCACATGGAAGGAGTTGATAAAAGCGACAGGTTTACATGGATTTTCGGGGTACGCTACAAATCAAACCAGTATGTGCTTAAAACCCTCGATATACAAGGCGATTATAAACCAAAATTCGCCGACGGGCAGTTATATATGACCTACGCCCTCACCGACCATTGGGAAATAGATGTGCTGGGTGAGTATTCGCTGGATGAATACAATTTTGTTCCGCAGAGTGAATTGACCTCTTTTGGCACCATAAGCGAGGCATACCAGTTGCAGGTTTACTTCCAGGGCCAGGAAGCGGATATGTTCCAGACCGCAATGGGGGCAGTTTCGGCGGTATATGATAAAAATATTTACCGCCACGATAAGAAACATAAGCTTACCCTGCGCTTCACCACATCGGCATACAACGACCAGGAAGACCAGAATTATGATATTATAGGCCAGTATTTAATCAGCCAGCTTAATTCCAATTTGGGCAGTTCGGGCCTGGGGCAGGCCGCTTACGGAATAGGAGTAGGGGCTTATGTCAACCACGCCCGCGACGATATGGACGCGAATGTGTATAGTTTTCAACATGCGGGCAGCTACGATTACACCGACCACAGCAAGCTGCTTTGGGGCGCCACCTGCCAGCATGAAAGCATTGTAAGCCAGGTAAGCCAGTGGAATTTAATTGACTCTGCCGGCTATTCATTACCCTATAGCCCGTATTCCCTGCAATTGCAGAACGTGGCCAAAGGATATGATACATTGGAATCGAACCGGTTAATGGGATTTGTTGAAAATATTACGCGGTGGAACACTGCTGATACATCTACATTTATTTTTACGGGAGGTGTCAGGGCAAACTACTGGGATATAAACCAGGAAACAGTCATAAGTCCGCGTGCAACGCTTGCTTTTAAGCCCCACTGGAGAAAGGTTGACATACTTTTCAGGGCTTCGTCCGGCCTTTATTTTCAGCCTCCCTATTACCAGGAAATGCTTGAACCCAACGGAAGCCTTCTATATGATGTTAAGGACCAGGAATCTATTCATTTTGTCGCCGGAGCCGACTGGAACATGAAGTTATGGAACCAGCCCTTCAAGTGGATTACGGAAGCCTATTATAAAGACCTTGTAAGTGTGGAACCCTACGATTTGAATAATGTAATGGTGACCTATTTCCCCAATCAAATTGCCAGCGGCCATGTTCAGGGTATTGACATGAAGATAAACGGTGATTTTGTAAGGGGCCTCGAATCATGGTTCAGCGTATCGGTGATGCAGGCGAGCTATACCATTAAAAATGCTTATACCGAGGAATATTTTAACAGCTACGGGCAGCAGATTATTTCCGGCGTTACGGCCAATACAACCGTGGCTGACAGCGTGAGGCATACCGTTGGCGCCTTGCCAATGCCCACAGACCAGCGTGTTACCGTTGGCTTTTTCTTCCAGGATTATTTACCGCGCTTCCCCAACCTGAAAGTCAACCTTAATTTGTTATTCGGCACCGGATTGCCATTTGGCCCGCCAAGTTCCAATGTTTATGGCGATACCTTGCGCACCCCGTTTTATGAAAGGGTTGATTTAGGCGTATCCTACCTGGTAATTGGTAAAAGAGGACTGGTTAAGACCGGCTTTTCAAGATATTTCAAATCATTATGGATGGGGCTTGAAGTCTTTAACCTGCTGCAGTCGAACAACGTAATATCCTACAACTGGATTGAAGATGTGAACGGAAACAAATACGCTGTACCCAATTACCTTACCGCCCGCGAAGTTAACGTGAAGTTAATGGTGGAATTATAAGGTAAATCCAGAACAATTGCCATGATTTTTCTCATACTCAAGCCATTAATAAATTTGTCCATTTATATTGTTTCTTTACTAATTTTGCCCCAACAAAAATCTAAAAGCCATGAAGGTAACTGTAATAGGCGCAGGCAATGTTGGGGCAACCTGTGCTAATGTAATCGCCCAGAAGGATATAGTGAACAAAGTTGTTCTGATTGATATTAAAGAAGGCACTTCCGAAGGCAAAGCGCTCGATGTGTGGGAGGCCGCTCCTATTAATGATTACAGCACAAGGGTTCTTGGCTATACCAATGACTATTCGCATACCAAAGATTCAGAAGTAGTTGTAATTACTTCTGGCCTGCCGCGTAAACCGGGCATGAGCCGCGATGACCTTATCGCTACCAACGCCGGCATTGTTCGCTCGGTTACCGAGAACGTGATAAAATATTCGCCTAACGCTAAAATAGTGGTGGTATCGAACCCGCTTGATGTGATGACATATTGCGCATACCTTACCGCGAAAGTTGATTCAAAAAGGGTATTCGGCATGGCTGGTATATTGGATACCGCGCGTTACAGGGCTTTTATAGCCGATGCATTAAACTGCTCACCGAAAGATATACAGGGAATGTTGCTTGGCGGACATGGCGATACTATGGTTCCATTGCCGCGTTACACAACGGTAGCGGGTATTCCTCTCACCGAATTACTGCCTAAGGATAAGATTGACGCCATCATTGAAAGGACAAAGAATGGTGGAGGAGAAATTGTAAACCTCCTCGGTACTTCGGCATGGTATGCCCCCGGAGCTGCCGCAGCTCAAATGGTTGAAGCCATTGTTAAAAACGAAAACCGCATATTCCCTTGCTGCGCCCTGCTTAATGGAGAATACGGACACAAAGGCATTTACCTTGGCGTTCCTGTCGTGCTTGGTAAAAACGGAATCGAAAAAATTATCGAACTTAAATTGGATTCTGCTGAAAAAGCATTGCTCGATTCATCCGCAAAGGCTGTGCGCACAGTAATGGATGTGCTTGACAAACAACTTTCGGTAGCGGTAAAATAAATAATGTCTTTATTAGAGCTTATACCGAATAAGAAACAGTGTGAAAGAATATAAAGCATAACCGCAAAGGACACAAAGAAAACAGCCCGCAAAGAAAGCAAAGAAAAAAATGGCGATCTTGCTTTGCGCTCTTTGCATATAGCTTTGCGTACTTTGCGGTTAAAAAACAATAATTAGAGTTTATACTGACATTACAAACTCCATGTAAATAAAGAACATGTTTTATTAACATATTGATACTGAAATAATTAGCCTGCTTATAAACATTTAATCGATATAAACTCTATTGTAAAAAAAGCTCCGCAATACTGTGGGGCTTTTCTTTTTATTATTCCTATCCCTTAAAGGTGCTTTGAAATAAAAATGGAGTCATGTTGAGCCTGTCGAAGGCCTGTTTTAGAAACTATTTAAATTTATCGCTATGGAATATGTTTCGACAAGCTCAATATGACTGTTTCATTGTCAGCCTGAGCTTGTCGAAGGCCTGCAAAATAAGCTGAAATTAAATTTAAACAGTTTCTGAGTTTTTAGCGGAATTCAAAAAAAAGAAACTTTGTCTGTTTAATTATTTCAACAGTGTTACCTTGCCTATATATGTATTTACTTCTCCCCTGAAATCGGTAACGTGTATAACATATACATAAGTATCCTGCGGGCACATTACGCTGCCATTATTAACCCCGCCGTTCCAGCCATTGGTAATACTGGTAGTATGAAAAATCGGCGTTCCCCAACGGTTGAAAATGTACATATCAAAAGTTGTGAAGTCTATTCCTTTGGGGATGAATACGGTGTTTAAGTCGTTGCCGTTACCCGGTGTAAAGGCATTGGGTATATAAAATGTAAACAAGGGGCTTATCTCAATGCAAGCCGTTGATGAATCAGCGCAGCTATGTTTATTTATATCAAGCAGCTTAACGCAAAATGTGCCTGTATCAGAATACGTGTGGAGAGGGTTTTGCAGATTGCTGGTATCCATAACGGGGCCGCTGATGCTGTCTCCCAGGTTCCATTCCCATTGGATTATTCCATATTTATCGGAAGTCAAATCGGTAAAAGTAATATTGGGGTTTGTAATATTTGTAGGCTGGGGAGCGGCAGCAAATTCCGTTCGGGGGTGGCTATAGACAGTTATCATGCTGTCTTTGGTGAGGGATGAGGAACAACCGCTGTCGGAGGTAACCGTTACGCTTACTGTATATACTCCGGGTACGGTATAACAATATTTCGGGTTCTCGCTGGGAGATTTATTTCCGTCTCCAAAGTTCCATTCCCACGATTTCAGCCCGCCGGAAGCTATGGTGGAAATGTCGCTGAAGCTTATACATGAGGGAGAGCAGCCGTTGGTTGTATCTGCCTTGAAGGCAATATTGGGCAAAGGGTCAACAATTACTTCCATGCTGTCTGTATCAACCGGGGTGGTGCAATTGTCATGTACCATTACCGTATAATAACATGTAGCCGCAGGAGAAACAGTCACACTTTGCCCTGCCATACCGCCGGGATTCCAGGTATAGGTATAGGTACCGTCTCCTCCGCTTGCAGTGGCAGTTACTGTAGTATCGCTACCCGGGCAAATGGCAACCGGGGGATTAGTCATTAATTTTAACGGAGGGTTTACAGTTACCGTAACAGGAACGGCAGCCCCCGGACAGTTATTGGCATCAGCAGTTGTTACTTTATAAGTAGAATCAACCGCGGGAGAAACCACGCAGGAAGAATTGGTAACCCCGGTACTCCATGTAAATATGTATGGCGGGGTACCTCCCACGGCATTGGCAGTTAAAGTATCAGTCTGCCCTATGCATATAATAGCAGATGAGGCCTGTGCCGATGCTGTCACCAGCCTGGGTTGCGTTATAGTGGCTACCGAAGTATCAATACACCCGTTTGCATCGGTTACAACCACGGAATAAATGCCTGCGCTAAGCCCGGTGGCGGCTGGGGTGCTCTGAGGCGGGTTTGTAAGCCAGTTATAAGTATAGGGCGATGTGCCTCCAACTGCCGTATCGGTGGCAGTTCCGTTGGCGCTATCGTTGCAGGTTACTGTTGTTGTCGCTACTATCTGCGTTGCAACCCCCGGTTTGTTGGGCACTATTACACATGCCGTATCCTGGCATCCAAGCTTATCTTTTACCAATACACAATATGGGCCCGGTGTTACGTTCGTAATATTCTGCAAGGTAGAACCGTTACTCCATAAGTAAGTATAGCCCGGTGTACCCCCGCTGCCTGAGATGCTTGCGCTGCCATCAGGTTTATTGCAATTTGCAATAGTGGTGGTTTTATTAAATGCAGTAATTGCCGAAGGCTGGGTTACTACCAGGTTGGTAGTATCATGCCAGCAACCATTGAAATCGGTTACCATGACTGAATAGCTTCCGGCGCAAAGATTATTTACATTGGCTGTTGTAGCGCTGGTAGAATTACTCCACAAATATGAATAAGGGCCGGTGCCACCCGATGGTATCACAGTCGCTAAGCCATCGCATTCGCCATTGCATGTAGCCGGGAAGCCAGATGCAACCAATGTAAGTGGTTTAGGCTGGGTTATAGTCGCGACAGCGCTGTCTTTACAACTGTTGGCATCGGTTATTGTTACCGTGTAGCTGCCTGCTGCAAGGTTGTTGGCTGTTTGTGTGGCCTGCAGCGGAGCGGTATTCCATGAATAAGTATAAGGGCCTGTTCCTCCGGAGGTACCGTCAGTAAGGCTTCCGTTATTTTCCCCGAAACATAATACCTCTATGGTAACAGCCATAGAATCACTCAGTTTGGTTGGCTGTGTTATTACCGTAGTGGCTTTTACGGTGCAGCCGTTGGCATCGGTAACCCAAACAGTATCATTTCCTGCCGGCAATAATGTATCCTTTGCCGAAGTCTCTCCATTGCTCCATAAATAGGTATAAGGCGAGTTACCGCCTGTTGTTCCTGCAATCGCGCTGCCATTATTGCCTCCAAAACATGAAACATTGGTGGAACCCGGTATGGAAGCAGTAAGCGCTCCGGGCTGGGCTATTGCAACCGTTGCAGTAGTTACACAACTATTATTATCGGTTACGGTTACCGTATAGTTACCTGCCGGCAAATTAGTGGCTTCAGGGGTTGTTTGTGATGGGATGGAATTCCAAGAATAGGTATAAGTTCCGCCACCGCCTTTCACTCCAACTGTTGCCGTACCATTATTGCCGCATGCTACCGATACATTGGTGAATGCCGCTATAGAGTCTCGTAATGGCGGAGTGCCGGCAACAGCCACTGTGGCAGTAGCTTTACATCCCAATGAATCTATGGAAGTAATTGTATAAGAGCCTTCATTCAAATTTGTAATGGAAGTTGTTGTCAGCCCGTTACTCCACGCATACGTATAGGGAGCAATGCCCCCGGTTGCGGCTACAGCAGCGCTGCCAGTGGGGTTACCGCAGGTAGAGCTGGTGCTTGTCGGGGTAAGAACGGTATTTGAAACTCTTATTAAAGCGCTGTCAGTAGTAACCAATCCGCAACTATTGGTTATGGACACAGTATATGTAGTAGTAGCCGTAGGTGTGGCCGTTACCGATGCGCCTGTAACACCGCTCAACCCGGCAGCAGGCGCCCATGAGTAAGACGCTCCGCCTGTAGAGGTTAAGGTTACCGGGGAACCGGCGCATATTGTAGTATCGCGCAGGTTATTAAGATAAGAATGGGTAATACATACTTCCTGCGTGTTGTATCCACCTCCTGTTCCCGCTGTAAAGCCCCAATATACATTTGGGTTCCCGTTAAAAATAGTAGGGTCGTTTACAATATCTCCGGTATATGATGTGCGGAGGCTGCATTCAAAATAAACACTTAAGGTCTTTGAGATGGGGTCCCAGATAATTTCCACGTTATGCCAGTTGCCATCCGGTATGGTTGGATTCCCCGGGTCAAGTTGTGCAGGCGGTGAAAGCTGGTTGCCTGAGCCGTCTGTATGGTCAACATCGCCGTTTTTTTCAATAGCAGTATGGCAAAATGCGGGGTCCCAGCCGTTCTGGTAAGTATCAAATTCCACCCCAACAGAAGGAGTTATACCTCCAAACCCCATACCTCCGCCCAGGCTGCCTGCAGTGGTGCTTTGTTGCTGAAATACAAAACATATTCCATCAGCGCTTTTGGAACAGCCATAACATTTAGTGCCGAGAAACAGTTGGAATTGTATATCGAAGCGCTGGTTTAAGTTAACCTGTGTAGTGTACCAGATTTCACCCGATTGGTTGCCCTGGTCTTCGGTTAATAAATAAGTCGCTACATTGGCAGAGCATTCGGATGACGTAGTTGATGCGGCAATTGGATTACCATTGAATATGAACTGCGCTCCAGCTTTAAATGGCTGAAAAACAAGTAAAAGAAAACTTATGTAAAGTAGTTTTTTCAAATAATTACTTGCTTAAATAAGTTAAAGGACATAATAAAAGAAACGAAGATACTAAAAAAATGTCAAAAGTCAAATACATTTCACATACATTACGAACTATGAGCAGTTAACGCTGTTGTGGTTAGAGAAATGCAAAACTATAGGCAAATATGTTTAATAGGCCATTTTCAGTTTTTCCTTAATATTGTTTCCTGTTACAATTGATTTAATCCCGGTATGCCTGAGTCAAAGTCATTCAATATATTCTTTTGGGCAGCATTAATTGCCATTGCAGTTATATATTGTATTGGCATGCAAATAAACCTGATGGATTTAGACTCTACGCAATATGCGCTGATTTCAAAAGAAATGTTTATATCAGGCAATTATCTCCAGGTTTTGGAACGGGGGCATGATTACCTGGATAAACCGCCTTTGATTTTCTGGTCCGCATGTTTGTCTTTTAAATTATTCGGTATTCACGACTGGGCATACCGCTTGCCATCGGTTCTTTGCCTTATTCTGGGGCTTTATTCCGTTTACCGCTATACAAAACTTTTTTATGAGGAGCGCGCGGCAAAAATCGCCGTGCTGATAATGGCGTCTTGCTGCGCCAGTTACCTGATGACAAACGATGTCCGCACCGATACATTGCTTACCGGGTGGGTAATCTTTTCGATATGGCAAATTGCAGAATTTAACACCGGGTTGAAATTCAGGAATATTTTGCTGGCTTCTATCGGAATAGGGATGGCAATGCTTGCGAAAGGCCCAATCGGTCTTATAGTTCCGGTAACTGCCTTTTCAATAGAGTTTATGTATAAGAGGCAATGGAAAAATTTTTTCCGCTGGCAGTACCTGGTTGCTTTAGTTGTAATTGCGCTTATACTGTTACCCATGAGCTACGGGTTATATGAGCAATTTGATTTGCATCCGGAAAAATATGCTTATAGCATGAAAAGCCCGTCGGGGCTGAAGTTTTTTTACTGGACACAGAGTTTCGGTCGGATAACCGGAGAAAGTACATGGAACAATGACCCTGACCCTTTTTTCCTGGTGCATAGCTTTTTCTGGAGCTTTTTACCCTGGACTGCACTTTTTCTTCCGGCCATTTTCATAGAAGTAAAAAATAAAATTATTTCTTTCAATAAGCCGGATAAGAATGAAGCTATAACGATTGGGGGGTTTTTCATGATTTTTCTTTTTCTTTCTTTGTCCAAATATCAATTGCCGCATTATACATTTGTTATTCACCCGCTGGCAGCAGTTATTGCCGCAAATTATATAAACCGTAATACACAGGCTGAGAGCAGGCCGCGCTTATTTTCTGCTTTTTGGGGGCTGAATGTATTTGTAATGTTTGTTATGTATGGTCTTGCATTACTGATTATCAATTTTATATTTCCTTCCTCCATGGTTTTGAATGCCGCTGTGGTGTTCTCATTAGTTGCTTTTCTGTTTATTTTATTCAACAAAAAATTTGAATTTAAAAACAAGGTTGTTATTGAAACAGTCATTGCCTCTGTAACTCTTGGGTTGATAGTTAACCTGTATTTCTACCCCAACCTGTTAAATTACCAGGCCGGCTCGCATGTTGCACAGGATTTGAATAAAATAGCATCTAAAGACTCAAAACTCCTGATATATAATTCCTGGGCAGAAAACAGCATGGCTTTTTACACTGCTATACCATTTATTGAACCTGTCCGTGAGAACAGCCTGCCCGGTTATCTGGTTAAGGGTAAAACATATATTTATGCCGATTCTGCCGATTCCAAAGCTTTGCAGCGGATGAACCCGGACATTTCAGTTGTGAAGAATTACGACAATTTTCCTGTAACTCATTTAAGTACTGTATTCCTTAATCCATCTACCCGTAATTCCACTCTTCAAAGAATGGTGCTCTTAAAGTATTAGCAGAAGGTTGTACGAGATTTGCGGACGTGCATTACTCAATTACAAATTTACCTGTGGCCATATTATCCCCATTCGCAGAAACAATTCTGTACAGGTAAATTCCCGCGGGAGAGCCACTTAAATCAATTGACAATGGAAAATGGACAGTTGACAATGAATACACCTTTTCACCCAAAACGTTATATATCTGAACTGATGACTGACTACTGTTTACTGGCGACTGAATTGTGAACTTTCCATTATTAGGATTTGGGAAAACTTTCACATCCCCGTCAGCATCCGGTAATTCGGGAACAGATAATGGAATACAATGTTGCACCAGTTGGCCTCCGAGGCTGTAAAACTCCCGGTAAAATGCCTGGTAGAACAAATTGGCGATTGTTGAATCGTGAATTATTACAGTATTTTCATCGTTATATTCTTCCGCTTCATTGGTCCAGTTATGCGAGCCGGTTAAAACTTTCGGGTCAGACTGCATGTCGCAGGGGTCAACAATAACGTACTTGTTATGAAACAGAGAGTCGCTGCCAGAGTAAACCTTCAGCATTGTACCCATAGCTGAGCTTAATGTGGAAAAGGGAGTGTATTGCAGGCTGTACTGGTCCATAATGCCGGCAACATAAATTCCCTTATTTATCATATTGGTAATTTCAGTCGCGTCGGCTGTATAGCTGAATTCAAAAACGCCAAAGTCAATTTCGGTTTTTGCCGAAGCCATGGTTGATATAATGTGGTTATTGGTGGTATCGGTAGGGCTGAAATACGATTCAACCTCGTGGCCGTCAATAATAAAATGGTGGGGAGTAATATCTTTTTTATATGGCCCGAATTTTGAATTGGCCAGGTTATATATTCCGCCTTCCACCGTATCTCCCCACATCTGGTTAAATTCGGTAAGGTAGCAATGGGCAAAAGCCGAATCCTGTATTATTACCAGGTTGTTGGCGTCTTTATCAATCTGGCCGGGCTCCCAGTTCTCACAACCTGTCCACACTATAGGGTCATTTGGATTTGACGACCTGCCGTCAACAACCATGAATTTATTATGCATGATGCCGTAATTACCTCCCGATGGGCTATGCAGCACATATATTGCAGGGTTAATACTGTCAAGCCCGATATTGGGGGTATAAACAGAATCAACCTGGTTGCATATCCAGCGTATTTTCACACCCCTTGCATAAGCCCTGTTTATGGCGCCGGCAATGTCGGGTATATTTCCCTGTTCAAACCAGGTGCTGTCTTCCACAAAGTCGTACATGGCAATATCGAGGGTATATTTGGCGCGGTTTATATAATCAATCACCGTGTCGCCCGAAGTGCGTATCAACGCTATTGCTTTTTCCCCGCGCGCAACCGTAGTGTCAACCGGCCGTGTAAAATAGCATATAATATGATGGTTTGGGCCAAAAATCTGCGCAAAGGAACTAAAGCAAGAATACAGTATGATTGAAATTGTTACAATCTGTTTTTTCATAAACCTTCAGGCTTTGCTTATAATCAAACAAGCCCCGGAATACTGCGGGGCTTGTTCAATTAAATAATCTTAACTGATTTTTTACTGTTTAATAAATTTCCCTGTAAACTGCCCGGTACTGCTTATCTGAACGCGCAATAAATATATTCCTGAAGCAAGGGAACTGATATCAATGGTATTAACATACCTTGCATCAAGCTTGCCTGTTGATACTACCTGCCCGGTAATATCATATACCGAATACACTATGTTGTCACCGGGAATATTAAGCTCTACCTTTAAACTGTTGCTGGCAGGGTTAGGGAACATAGTCACCTCGTCATAATTTTTTATATCCTTTATTCCTGCCGGCACACATACAGGTACCAGATTTTGGGCATTGCCTGCCGCTGTTGAAACAGCTAAAAAGTCTGCATGGAATGCCTGGTAATATTGGTTAACAATTAATGAATCGTGAACTATTACAGTATTTTCATCGTTGTCCTCTTGTGCAGACTCGCTCCAGTTGTGTGAACCGGTTAATATTTTTGGGTCTGCAGGCCAACCGAAATCACATGGGTCAATCATTACATATTTGCTATGGCAAATTCCGTTCGAATAGTAACCCGGCAGGCCACTGTATATTAAAAGGTTAGGCCCCATTACGCCGCTTAAATCATTATATGGATTATATCCCAGGCTCGATTGGTCCATAATACCATGCACATCAAGGCCGGCATTAACAGCGGCAACAATGGGGGCATCATCAGCCTGCAAAGTAAAGGTGAACATTTCAAAATCAATCTCACTATGCGCAGTTTGTATGGTGGAAATAATGTGAGAACTTGTATTATCAGCAGGGCTGAAGTATGATTCTATATAATGCCCGTCAATCCAGAAATTATGTTCTGTAATATTTTTTTCCTTGGGGCCAAACACTCCGTTACCCGGCTGGCTGCCCTCAGCAGTATCTCCCCACATCTGGTTAAACTCGGTAAGATAGGTATGCGCCAAAGCCGAGTCCTGGAAAATAATGATATTATTTATATCCTTGCAAATCTGGCCTGGTTCCCAGTTCATGCAACCTGTCCATACAATAGCGTCATTAGGGTTTGAAGAACGGCCGTCAATGACTACAAATTTATTATGCATAATACCGCTATATGACGGGCTTGGAAGGGTAGGAATAGCCTTATTAATTAATGCGAGGGCATAGTTTGGGGTAATTGCAGCGGTAAATCCTTTTGATGAATCACTTGGGTTATGTATCCAGCGGATTTTTACGCCGCGTGCAAAAGCGCTGTCAATAGCATTGTGTATGGGAGGAACATAGCCGCCTTCATACCAGGTGCTGTCTTCAACATAATCGTAAAGAGCAATGTCGAGTGTGTACTTAGCGCGTCTGATGTAAGACATAAGAGTGTCTCCCGCAGAACGTATAAGGGCTGTTGCTTTGTTATGGGGCTTGGCAACAGTAGTATCAACCGGGTGGGTTGAATATACAATGATGTGGTGGCCGGGGTAAAAAAGCTGGGCGCTTGCACAAAAGTATGTGAAAAACGCCAGCAGTATTGATGTAGAAATCTTTTTCATGATGTTGAATTTATGTTTATGTCCGGTGATTGAAAATTTTATATGGGCAATAGTATGAAACAAAAACCAAAAGAACCGCTTTCCCTGTTTTAAATATTCATTAATTGTTTACTGAAAGTTGGCAGGTTTCCAAAAAAACTGCTTACTTTCAGTTATACCGTAGAAATCACTTCTTCTTTTTTCGTAACCCTGATTTCCTGCGGTATAAAAGGAAAAGCAACATATAAAACGTTGCTTTTCCTTTTAATAATTATAACCCTCTCAATTACTGAACAATCAGCTTACCGGTCGAAATAACCTGTCCGTTTTCGGTAAGTATCCTGTATAAATAGATACCCGGAGCCTGGTTAAGGTTAACCTGGGTTTTATCAGAGGTTAACTTAGATTGGTAAACGCTTTGTCCAAGCACATTGAAAATATTAACTGAAGAATTCAATGGAGCATTTTCCAATTCAACGGTAAATGTGCCATGGCTTGGGTCAGGGTAAACATTAGCTTTGGCAAGGTTGCTTCCGCTAATTTCGTTTACGCCGGTTGGGCACTCAAGTTCCTTGGCAAAAGCGCCGTAAGAAACATAAGCAATGTAAAAATTATCGCCATTATCAAGTGCGCAGGCTTCATAAGTAGCCCCATTCTGTGAACCTGAACCGGCTACCGGTAAGAAATTCCATGCTGTGTCGCAGCAAGGTGAGAATTTTTCTACAGTGCAGTTTTCCTGGCCCTGGTTGTGAACTTCATTACCCCAGTCTGAGTAAGCAACATAATATGCGCCTCCGTTATCAATGCTGAGAGACATATAGCTTGTCCAGTCATTTGAGAAGCCTGGAGCCCCAACAAAATTCCATGCTTGTGGGTTCCCGTCAAATTTTTCAACATTAGCTTCTGTGCCTGCGCCATAAGAAGAATAAGCTACTACAGGTTTGTTATCGGTAGGGTCAATTTTTATGCAAGGATAAACAGCTTCCCCGCTCGAAATGTTACGGGCGCCTACAAATTGCCATCCGCTGTCGCTTACATATTTAACGATAGAAATCCCATTCCCATTGGCTGTGTTATCCTGGAATGCGATGTAGGGTACCCCGTTTTTATCAATTGCTATGCTTTCGTAAGCTGCACTGTCACCGGTAATATCGGCACCGCCAATATTTACCCATGTTGTACCGTTTACAGCGCATTTCATAGCTGCCATGTGATAGTTTGCCAATTCGTAAGCAGCATATATGGTATCATTTGCAATTGCCATTGAAACATAATAAGCGTCAGCGCCGCTGAGCGTATTGGAATTTGTTCCAACAGCAGCCCATGCCCCGCCTGAATACTTCATACATGAAATGGAATATTTGGTGCTTGATTTACCATCGGTGAACATGCAGATAGGGTCGCCGGCAGCATCAAAACCAATATTGGTGAATTTTGCGGTACCCAGCGAAATACCCGGTGTGCCCACTACGCTCCAGCTATTGGCGCCGGAAGAATAGCTCATTACAGTAGCTTTATAACTATTGTTGGCATCCTGGTATGAGATATAGGGAACATCAGTTGCAGGAGATATTCCTATTGAGGTATATGCTGCCAATCCGTTGTGGCCTGAACCCGCACCGTTTGAAATGCCTTCAGTCGCCATCAGTTGCCAGCTTGTGCCTGTAAACATAAAGGCTTCGGCATGGTTTCCCACTCCTTTGTCCTCGTATCCTACAAAAGGTAAGCCATTATTCATCATGGCAAGTGAAACGGAAAGAACATTCTTAGCGGAAATGTCCTGGGAAACTTTATAAGAGCCGCCGGCATAATCCCAACTGCCTGCAGTATTTTTTGCAATACTTAAACCTTCATAACCATAACTTGAAGAATCGAGGTATGCTACGTAAATATTATCAACTGAGTCAACACCAATAGAGGTATAATTAACAGGTCCTGCCAGATATTTATTTCTTGTCGCAGTGTCTGCCACCCAGCTTGTTCCGTTATATTCCATAACACCAATGTTTCCTGCATCTGAGAAATCCTCGTAAGAAACGAAAACGTTACCGGCTTTATCTGAAGTAATCGAAGTCCACATGGCAGCGCCAACGCTAACACCTCCGGTATCAGCAGTACCGCCCGGGGTTGACCATGCACCACCTGTGTATGATAATACCATAAGCTTGCGTGCGTGTGGTTTCCACATATCTTCGTAAGAAACGTAAGGTATATTGTGAACCTTGTCAAAAGCAAGCGAAATATATTGCGCCTGGCCTTTCGAAATACCAAGTGAACCGCCAACCGGTTTCCACATCATGGTTGTATCATCATACCTCAATACGTCAACTTTGGTAGTTCCCAGATCTTCATAAGCAACATAAGGAGTACCCGCTGAATCGGTAGCAATGGCAATATACTGGCAAGGAATGGTAAAGCTTGCAACCTGGCTGCCTACGGTATCCCATGTGGTTCCGTTAAAGGAATATACCGCGCAATGGTTTGAAAAACCTTTGGCCTCGCATGCCAGGTAAGGAACTCCATGTTTGTTTACAGTAAGAGCTTCATCATAAATCTCATAACTGTTGGCTGTTTTACCATAAGTAAAACCGGGTTGGCCAACTAATTGCCATGTGCCACTTGCATAAGTACTCACTGATGCACCATAGTAGTTAAGGTTATTTCCATCGCGAACGGCAATTAATGGACTGTTGGTTGTAGGGTCAACCGCAACTGCTTCATATTCGGCTTCACCGAATGCAATACGGTTTAATGAATCATTCGGCCCTAAAGCTTTAAAGCCGCACTGGGCATTTGAACGGCCCATTAAGCCGATAAACGCCAATGATAATAAGTAGATTTGTTTTCTTTTCATGATAATTGTTATTTGTTTGTATTTTTACATTCCAATCAAGCGCTGAAATTTCAAGGGGGCGCTTTTTTGTGAGCGCAAAAGAAGCGAACTGAATTTTACCCTATGTTAAGCAAATATTAATAAAACATTATATTAATAAAATAAAGGATGATTTTAAATGATGATTTAGCTCATGAAATTTATAACAGTAATTTATTATTATTTGATTATCAGCATATTACAATGCGTTAAGGGAAGGTTAAAAAATATCTTAAAAAAACATAACAATTTCTTAACAGTAATCCCTACTATTAGCCTTTTACCTAGTGTATTTTTGCGGCACAATTTATTAAACAATCAACCCTGTAAAAGAAATTAAAATGAAAACAATTACCTTATCAGTATTAGGGCTTGGCTTAGTAGCCGGCAGTTTTACTGTAAAAGCCCAGAATGCTCCGCCATCATGGCTAAAGCCTGCCCACGTAATAGTGGTTATGGAGGAGAACTATTCCTATTCTGACATTATTGAAAATGGTTATGGTAACCTGGCTCCAAATTTTGTAGCATTATCTAAAGGAACATTACCGAATGCAAATAATGTCGCTAGTTTCACACAATTTTATGCTATTACCCACCCAAGCGAACCTAACTATCTTGAATTATTTTCAGGTTCGAACCAGGGTATTACCGCAGATGAATCCGGTTCTAACGGACCTTTTAACGATTGTAACTTAGGTTCTTCTATGATTCAAGCTAAACATACTTTTATAGGTTATTCAGAGGACCAGCCTTCTCTCGGATGGATTAATGGCGATGCTCCGCCATATTATACCAAGCATTGCCCCTGGATTAATTGGATTGGAGTTAACACAAATCCTGATACTATTCCAGTTACATCAGATGTACCTTATTCTTACGAAGGCGGTTACACCAGCGGCCCTATTTTCCCTGATTCCAATCATTATAGCTCATTGCCTACTATGGCATGGGTAATACCCAATATTACCAATGATATGCATGACCCATCTACAAGCCCAACTACGGCCATTCCAACTGGGGATAATTGGTTTAAAGCACAAATGATGCCATTAGTGCGCTGGTGCAATGACCCAAAAAACAATTCAATTCTTATAGTTACCTGGGATGAGGATGATGAACTGCACTCAAATAATATCCCTCTTATGATTTGCAGCGGATTAATTAATGCCGGACAGTACACTACCAAAGCCACATTATATGACCTTTTGAAGACTATGGAAGATATGTATGGCCTTACTGAATGCGGTTCCTCCAGTTCTTCATCAGGCGCTGTTGACTTACCAAATTCATTATGGAATGTTACAGCAGTAAATTCAATTAACCAGCCTGCTGATGAAGTAGCAGTATGGCCAAATCCGGCAAAAAACGAATTAAATGTAAAATTAACAGTAACCGGTGATGATAAAGCTAATATTGGTTTATACGATATTACCGGCAGGATGGTAAAGGAAACTCCCGCTGATTTGAAATCGGGAGCAAATACTTTTACTATCAGCACCAGCGATGTTTCAAACGGGGTTTATTTCCTGAAAATTGCAGGAGAAAAAATTAACCTTTGCGAAAAGATAGTGGTTGGAAAATAAATTGTGTACCGCTCTTTGCAGTATAAAATAAGTTTTTAAATTCATTTGGCTCTTACAAAATGTAAGAGCCAAATGAGTTTTTAGCTAGGCCCTTACAGTTGAAATGAAAAACCTTATTGATAACATAGAACGGTAATTGAAAATAAAAAGTAATAAATGAATAACAAATCAATAAATTAAACATAATCTTCAATTATAATGGCAAACCTGTTAGAATTACCGTCACTGCGAGTTCGCTTCCCTAAAAAAATTCGCGGACGTGGCAGTCTTCCTGAAAATACTGAGATTGCTTCGTTCCTCGCAATGACGAAAGGCCATAGTATAGCCATGATGGCTACATGTTTTTTGCAATCAGATATAGCTTAAAATAAAAAAAGTCAGTAATTATTAACAACCAAATTCTATTTAACATTTATGAAAATAAAAAAGACTCTTTTACTTGCATCAATTTTTGTATCGCTCTGGAGTATATCGAATGCCCAGTTTGCCGATTTTAATAATTACCCGGTTACAGTTACCCCGCGTGAATCTCCTGATTCGACAAGGGGGCACTTCTGGGGTTATATATTTGGCAGCTATTATACCAAGCTACATTCCAATGACTCATCTGCAGCTCCATCTCCACCCACCCAATATTCAAATATATCCAGGGGTACAAATGCCTTTTCAATAGAACGTGTTTACTTAGGGTACGATTATTTTTTTAATAAGCAGTTTTCGCTGCATGCTGTTATGGCCTACGAGCAAACTTCTGATTTTGCTAACGCAGGTGCGATGACTACCCTTGCCGGAGGCACCAATTATAGGTCTTTATACCTGAAATACTGCAATATGGAATGGAATGATTTTTTAATAAAGGGAATCAGGCTTTCCGTAGGCTCAATTGTCACTCCTTCATTTGCCATTACCGAGGAGCCATTTTGGGGATATCGTTCCCTTGAAAGAACCATTATGGATATGAGAAGCATAACTCCTTCTAATGATTTGGGAGCGAGCATAGGAGGTAAAATCTGGAGAAATAAAGACGATGCAGGCATAGAGAAAGCTTGTGTAGGGTTTAATTTTATGGTAGGCAATAGCACCAGCGCTGTGCCGGATGGACCTGGAAATACTGGTTACTCAGGGGCATATAGTTTTAATTCAATATGGAAAAGATATTATGGGGATATCTATATTAAGATGCTTAATGATAAGTTGCTGCTTGACCTTTATGGTGACGGGCACACATTTTCATGGACACCTATGCCTGATGGACAGCACGATTTGCACCAATATGAAATTACCGGTAGGGCTTTTCTTGGATATAAAATAAAGAATTTTAATATAAGTGTGGAATATTTTGAACAATTGGATAAAAATATGGTGGCTGTGACAAGCGGACCTGGTTTACCGGCGCAAGGTGATACTTCAGACTGTACTCAAACAGGTTTCTCTCTTATGTCTGCAGCGGTTTTAATGAGGGATAAAAAGACAGGAGACCCAAAACTAACTGCTGTGCTCCGGTATGATGCTTATAACCCATTTTCTCAATATAATCCCAATTACGTTTACCAGTCTGGTGGTATAATTGTAGAAGCGGAGGGCAGGCAGGTAGAACTCGTTACTCCTGCTACAGAAAAACTTTTCATCCTGGCTCTCGATTATCAACCTATTAAACAATTACACTTTATGCCCAATATCTGGTATGATGGTGTTAATAGCCGAGCCAGTAACCTTACCTCAGCGGAGAAATCAGATTATGATTTAGTAGCTCGTATTACTTTCTATTACCAGTTTTTTAAGAACTAAGAAAGAGAGTTATAAGGTATGAATTATTAGTTATAAGTTATTATTGAAACTTTAATGAAAAGCCCCGCAAATTTGCGGGGCTTTTATATTTCAGTTCCTGAAATTGTTCAATTGCCGTCTGCTTTATGCGATATTGCCCTTTTCCTTACCTCTCCCTTGAGGGAAAGGCGTTACATCTGATTATTATGGCAATTTTTTACTTTGCCTGCCTTTTTCTGTCTCCCAACAAAGCGGCAATCTTGTTATTAGCTTAAGTTTTTGTAGTTTTTCAATTGCCGTCTGCTTTAGCTGACGGAATAAATAAAAAAGGAAGCCAGTTGTTGATAACTTTTCTGCTTCAATGTTTATTAATACTAAATAATATGTTTATCTTTGTGCCGTAAAATAATTGACCACTAATTAAACAAACAAATTCACAAACCACATCTTGTTGCAGAGGCGGCATTCTGTTGCAGACGTCATGCATGCCGTCTCTACCGGGATAAAAAAATCTAAAAATTATGGAAACTACAAATTCCGCTGATAGCGGAGAAATTAAAAATCCCGGCGCTCCGGTAGCTGACGGGAGCGATGAGTTAACAACAGATCCTCGCATACTGGAAATTGCAATATGGATTGAAGAAGGAGAATCGTATGGCGCTATTGTTAAAGAATTCTCATACCAATGGTGTGTAAGCGAACGTACGGTAAAGCGCTATATAGCTGTAGCTAAAGAAGTTGTGGGCGAACGGATACGCAATGGAATCTCTTTACAGGATGAAGTTCGCAGGCAGCTTATTGAAGAAGAAGTAAAGAGGAAATTACCGGTTACCGGCGAAATAGAAAAAATGTTGTGGGAAATTGCCAAAGGCGAAATAGAAATTGAAAAACAGGTAAATACGAAAGAAGGCCTTAAAACCATTTACTGCAAACCGGGCGATAATGTCCGCTTACAGGCTCTTGATAAAATATGGAAAATTCGCGGTAAAAACCCAGCCTGGGGAAGAGGGGAAAGCTCACTTATAGAGGCGCTTGTAAAAAATGAAGAACGGAAAAAGAAATTAGACGAGCGCCTCAATTCTTTGAAAACTGTTATTCCAATAAGCGGCAGTGCAGCGCCATCAACTGCTCCAATTCCGCCTGAAGCGGCGGAGAAAGCCTTGGTGTCAAATAGTGTCATATAGTGACAAATAGTGACAAATGTTAAAATTGTAATAACGTTATAAGTTGCTGAAAAACAATAATATAAATAGGTTCTAAAAATAGGGGGGAGGGGTAAACGAAAATGGTGACAGCAGGTTACAATCAGGAATGGAAAACTTATCTCGCAACCATAACTTCAACCTTAACCTCAAAGCTATTCCGCCTATATTTGCACCAGATAAACGCAGGTATGAAAAGTAAAATATTTTTTAGCTTACTCATAATAGGAACAGGGGTTCTTTCTGTAAAAGCCCAAAAGTGGAGCCCGGTTGGTTTAGGTATTAACGGAAACACCCCTAATACAACCTGGTCATTATGCGCTGATGATTCCATGCTTTTTGCAGGCGGTAGGTTTAGCAAAGCAGGTGATATTGATGCCGACAATATTGCACAATGGGATGGCAAAAGATGGAACTCTGTAGGCTCATGTTCAAAGGGGTTTATAAGTGAAATGGCTGTGTATAAAGGTAATTTGTATGCGGGCGGGGAATTTACTATGATGGGTGGAGCAAAAGCCCGCGATATTGCCATGTGGAATGGAGCATATTGGAGCCCGGTGGGAAAAGGAATTATAGACCATGAATGGGGAGTTTACACAATGGCAGTATATAAAGATATTTTATATGTTGGCGGCGCTTTTGATACTGTCGGCGGTAAGCGCATGGATTTAATTGCAGCATGGAACGGAACAGATTGGTCAAAAGTTGGCAAAGGAATATATGCCGCCGATGAAGACGATGGTGTGTTTGCCCTTGCTGTTTATAATAACGAGCTTTATGTGGCAGGCGGTTTAGACAGCACCGGAGGCATAGCAGTAAACAATATTGCAAAGTGGGATGGCACAAAGTGGTCAACGGTAGGTGAAGGTATAAACGGAACTGTTCATTCTATGACTGTTTATAATGGAAAATTATATGTAGCAGGTCAGTTTGATTCAGCAGGCGGAGTTCCCACAAAAAATATAGCTATGTGGAACGGAACAAAATGGTCTGCACTTGGGTCGGGAGTTTCCGGCAAAATAAAGACATATATAAGTTCCCTCGCGGTGTATAATGATGAACTGTATGTTGGTGGCAATTTTGACACGGTAGATAATCACATACCTATAAATTGTATAGCCAGATGGAACGGCTCAAAATGGTCTCCTGTAGGTTCTTCAGGTATTAATATTGGCGGGGCTATTGATGCCATGGCGGTTTTCAAAAACTCATTATATGTGGGTGGCGGGTTTGACAGTGTAAGTGGCATATATGCAAAAAATATCGCTAAGTGGACAAGCGATGTTGAAATGAAAAAGCTGAGTGGTAAAAAATAAAGAGTGTATTATTAAAATTTTGTAATTTTATTTTTATTGTAAAATCGGTTTTCCTTCATACGTAACTGATTTAAGAACATTTTCGGCAGCATCAATAGCTTTTGGCGGCAATGGAGCATAAAACAATGATATAGTGAATTGTTGCCCGTCAGGATGAATCATCCAGTCAAGTTCTTTTACAAGGTCTTCTGCCTGTTGCGCACCCCTTCCGCTATAGGATTGTTCTTTATATAAAATTATCCAGGTAAAGCTGCTTATCGGGTAAGCGCCCTCAACACTTGAATTGGTAATGCTTATGCGGGTATCAGCAGGAATATCAACGTTGGCTGCAAGGCTGGTTGATTCCAGCGAGGCTTTGATAAACTTACCCGACGCGTTTTTAATCAGAGCAAATTCCATATTTTTCTGAAGCGCGTAGGTCAGTTCATTATAGCCAATTGCACCGGGTGTAAGCTTAACAGCTCCTGCAACTCCTTCATTACCATCACCGCCAACTCCGACCGGCCAGTTGGGCAATTTAGCCGCTCCTATTTTGGTTTTCCATTCATTGTCAACTTTTGAAAGGTAATCGGTAAAGACAAAGGTGGTGCCGCTTCCGTCTGACCGGTGTACAACGGTTATGGCGAGGTCGGGCAATTTAGCGTCTCTGTTCTCAGCTTTTATTTTCGGGTCGTTCCAGTTGGTTATTTTTCCCGAATAGATACGTGCTATTAAATCAGGCGTCAGTTTAAGTTCAGGAATGCCCGGTAAGTTGTAGGTTATTACCACGGCGCCAAGGCAGGTAGGAAATTCTACCACCGGAGAAGTAAACATGGACATATCATCGTTGGTAAGGAATGCATCGGAAGCTCCAAAATCAACCTCTTTGCTCATAATCTTTTTTATTCCGCCGGTAGAGCCTATAGATTGGTATGTTGTTTCAATGCCTGTTTTGGCACGGTATTCGTCAATCATTTTGGTGTAAATGGGGTTCGCGAAGGTCGAGCCCGCGCCAGTAAGTATGGAATGTGAAACAGGAGCGCCGTTTCCCGATTCTCCGTTTAGCTTGCATCCCGCAATACATATTACAAGCGCTGTAATTGCTATTATAATCAATAAGCCGAAGGATTGAAACGCATCCTTGCTTGTATACGCAGTTGAGGAACCGGATGGACTTTTTGTACTATTTACAGTATTTGATGGCATGACAGATTAATTTTATATAACAAGGTTACTCTTATAGTATGAATTTAATATTAAGTGAATGATATGTATCTATTATATCTGCGGATTAGAGTGGTAATGAATAATTTGAGTGTGTTTTATTTTTCAACGGACAATCAGCACCGACCTGTACCGTGAAGTGTGGGCGCTGAAATATCCTAAAGCATTATTTGAAATATTGGAAACCGGGTTAGAAGGCGTTACATTGGTTGAGCCCGAAGCCTCACCCATGGTGCTGAGATACTGATATGTTCCCTGGTCAATGCATTGCATCTCAATTTTAACGCTGTCACCAACCAGCAAGGAGTGTCCTTCCGCGCGGATAGAGTAGGTAATATATTTACCGGCTGAAAGCTGGTCATCTATGCAATCTATATTTGAGAGCACGGTATCATTTAGTGTTTCAATAAAGCGGTAATAGTGCATTCCAACTGAAGGGTCCTGGAACGCCGCTTCTGCCCTGTAGCTTGTATCGCTGCCACCCCTGTAGCCTCCTCCAATGCGCTGAATTACTATAAGCGTATCGAATGCAACAGCCTGTGGCATAGTGCTTACCGAGGTATAGGTCTGCCCGTTGGAAATAACCGTTAAAGTGTAGGTTCTGCCTGCAACGCCCATTATTTTTTTAGTGTTATATGTTCCCGGGATTGATGTTTCAAACAAGGTATCAACTGTTCCCGCGTTATCGGCAATGGTGATAAATGCCCCGTTAACAGCAGGAAATGTATTGGGCTCGCTGAAGTTTACCGTCTGGCTCAATGTTACGGTGTAAGGCCCCGGCTGGTCGTTTATGTTGCCCACTATTACAATTGCCGGCGATGCTGAATTCAAATCAATATTGATTACTTTCTGGCAACCCGCGCTTAAGAATAGAACGCTGATAACACAGATGAATATTATTATATATGATTTTTTCCCGTTCATGATTTTTCGTGCAATGTTAAATTTTTACCCTTCTACTATTTTTATCTTTTAATATTCTCTTTATTTTCCTAAAAAGGGGCTTTTATATTTTTTCTATCATTTTACTCTTGATATTTTTTGATGGGACAATTTGAATCTTTACCTAGAAGGAGAAACATCTTTAGCTAAATAGAAATAAGAATTTACCGCCCTTATAACACTATCCTTCCTTTTTGGGGAATAAGCTTTTTTATAGTATTGAAGAATGCCTTTCATGTTAGGTGTTTTTTTAACATTAACATTAGGAATTAAAAACATTCCAGTCTGAGGGTCAGGATAAATAGTATCTGCTTTAGAAAAGTCGGAGAATTTCGCACCTGATTCCCCAAATATAACTCTTGGGATACCCATCCAAGAGTAAGAACAAATTGGGTATACGATGAAGGAATAAATGGTATCATTATTATCTATAGCGGTTATTTTAGGCACTACAGAATAATAACGACCTGATATATGGGGGTTACCAGTAGAGTCTTCAAATCTTAAATATTTATTTAATATTGATTTATTGTTTATAATAACATACTCATCAATATTAACTACTTTCCCAGGCTTCAAGCTGTCAAAAGAAATCCATTCTCCAGTTTTAAGATTATTTCTAAAGTGCCCCATTGCCGAAAGTGTTCCATCTTCATAATAAATGTGTGCTATTCCATTATACTTACCAGAATCAAATACTGCGACTTCTCCTAATTTCCCGCTTTCATAATAATAATAAGTGGTATCATTAATAAGCCCATTTTTCGTCATGTATCTATTTTCCAATTTTCCATTTTCATAATAAATATAAACAATGGTATCATTGAAGTTATCATTTTGAGATACATACATAGCATGAACATTACCATTTGGGTAATATTTATAAATATTCTTTCCTGAATGATTGCAACCAATTACCAAAACAATAAACAGTATAAAAATTATCTTTAATTCTTTCATTTATTAGATGTGTTATTTATTGGGTAAGTTATTATTCCATAACCACTATGGGTCCCCCTCGTAGCCGCTAAGCTAAGTCCACTTGTATTTGTTTTATTGCTTCCCTTAAAAAACAGAGTAATCCCGCCCATAGCGGCGGGGCGGGCAGGCTTAGTGGCGCAATAATTTTTTAAGTTGTGCTTAAGTCTTTTCATCTTTTTATCATATCTGTGTTCATCATACTCATCTGCGTCATTTGCGTTCTATTATCAAAATTTAAAATTATACGAAACAGAAGGTATTATTCCAAAGAGCGAGGTAAGCACAGCCTGTGTTTCCTGCGGGTTATTGGGGTTGGTCTGGAAGGTTATGGTATAAGCGTTCCACCTGTCATATACGTTATAAATAGAGAGCGCCCATTCTCCCTGGAAACGGCCATGCTTTTTGCACTTATAGGTCGCTCCCACATCCATCCTGTCATAGTCGGGCATGCGGTAGCCGTTGCGTGAGGTATAGTAATAGACTATATTGTTATCAATATCATATTTTCCGCTGGGGAAGGTAACGGGGTAGCCTGTATTGTAAACCCACGTTGCCGAAAACGACCATTTTTCATTCAGGTTGTATATTGCTACTATATCAACATCGTTGGGTATATCCTGCCTTGCCGGGTAGGGACTTCCGTTATTGATGCCCGGAATCTGGTAAAAAACTCTTGAGTATGTATATCCCAGCCAGCCTGTAAGTTTGCCAAACTTCTTCTTGAAAAATAATTCCGCCCCGTACGATTTGCCTTTCCCGTAAAGCAATTCACTCTCCACATTTTCATTCAGCAACAGTTGCGCGTCGTTTTTGTAATCTATCTCGTTCTGCAACCATTTGTAATAAGTTTCAACCGAAAATTCATAATTGTTGTCATCAAAATTCCTGTAATAACCAACCGAAACCTGGTCTGCTATTTCAGGCTGCACATTATTGCTGCTTGGTATCCACATATCTGTCGGGTTTGAGGAAGTGGAATTGGAAAGCAGGTGCATGTTCTGCACATTCCTGTCATAAGAGGCTTTTATGGATGAATTTTCGGTAAGCATGTAATTCATGTTGAACCGGGGCTCAGGGTTAATATATGTTTTAACTATCTGCCCGCTTGTATAGGTAGCAGAGTCAACCGCAGTGCCCGCGGAGTTATAGGTATAGAAAGTTCCCGGCCCAAGCAGGCTGAAAGTGGTAAGCCGCACACCTGCCATAAAGCTGAACCGTTCGCTTACTTTCACCTGGTCTGAAGCATAGATGGCATTTTCGAGCGCATACCGGGTTTCTATATTGGTACTGTTCACATTTGAATCGAGGGAAGTGAGGTTGCCGGGCACAATGGTATGGTAAGTGCAATTTAAACCGAAGAGCACCTTGTTCCTGGAATCGGGGAAATATTGAAACTCCTCTTTAAAGCCCCAATCCCTTATGGTTGATGTTATGCCGAGGTCAACGCCGGCGGCGGTAAGGTCAATGTTGTAGTCGTAGTTGCTGAAAATGATGGAAGTGTTGGAGAAAAGCTTAGCCCCGAAAATATGGTTCCAGCGCAGGGTGCCTGTGGCATTGCCCCAGTTTATTCCCAGCAGGTTATCGGCTCCCAATATATCTTTGCCAAAGTAACCCGATAAATAGAGCCTGTCCTTATCGCCCAGCGTATAATTGGCTTTGGCATTGAAATCGTAAAAATAGAGGCTGCTGTTACGCAGGGCAGGGTTGCTCGATAGTTTCAGGAACAAATCGGCGTAAGTCCTTCTGCCGGCAAGCAAAAAGGAGCCTTTACCTTTTTTAATCGGCCCCTCGAAATTCAGCCGCGACGCTATTAACCCTATTCCTCCGCTTAAATGATAGCTCTGGTCATTGCCGTCATTCATCTTGATATCTTCTACCGATGCCAGCCGCCCTCCGAACTGCGCAGGCATACCGCTTTTATACAAGGTTACATCTTTAATGGCGTCGGAATTGAATACCGAGAAAAAGCCAAGCAGGTGAGAAGCGTTATATACCAGTGCATCATCCAATAATATCAGGTTCTGGTCTGCCGCCCCGCCGCGCACGTAAAAGCCGCTGTTCCCGTCTCCGGCCGATAAAACTCCCGGCAATAACTGCATGGTCTTGAGCACATCTTTTTCCCCGAAAAACACAGGTATTGTGTTCAGGGCTTTCACATCGAGCTGTATCACTCCCGTTTGCGTACTGGTAACATTTTCATTCGATTTTGTTCCCTGCACTTTTACTTCCTGCAACGATGAACCGGCCGTCCCTAAACGTATTCCCATTTTTACATTCCGGTGAAGGGGAACCTTTACGGAATCGGGTTTATAACCGAGATAATAATATATGATGGTATAGTCTCCTTCGTTCAGCGTTAAGGAATAGAATCCATATTCGTTGGTGCTGACTCCCGTGGTGGGTAATTCTTTTACTCCTATTGTTACTCCGATAAGCGCCTCGCCTGTAGCAGAATCTTTAATGGTGCCGCTGATGGTAAATTTTTGGGTGGTTTGGGCAACCAGGAAATTATATATTAATAACGCTGCGAATAAACATATTTTCTTAATCGGCATAAATTTTTTAATAGACTGGATTTATACTGAAAGAGCATGGGTTTGCAAAAATCAATAAAGCCTCTGAGATTGCTTCGCAAAGCCTCGCAATGACGGAACGCCCCACAAATTGCAACTGCGAGTTCAGTTATGACATTTATCGTCATTAATCCGCCGTCCCATAAAAATATGGCGGGCGTGGCAGTTTGCTTCCCAAAATAATTTGAGTAATCCCGAACTTCTCGTCGGGGCTTAATAATTTCTTGCAAACTCATATTTGTCAGGTATGATTTTTAATTCATAACTCTTAACTCATAATTCATAACTATCTCCCGTACATTGCGAAGGCAGCTCTTAAATAAATAAACGCATCGGTTGGGATATCATATAACTTGCCATCAATAGTTCTTTTCTCAACAGGCCCGCGTTTTTTCCCAAGCCTCACCACTATCATTCTTTCATCGGGTATAACAAAAATATATTGTCCGGCAAGGCCACGGCAATAGGGAATAATATGCCCGTCAACATCCAATATCCACCAGTTGTAACCATAATAAGGAACTAATTTCGGTGTGGTAGAGGCAGCCACGTAATCTTTGGGAACAACTTGTTTATATGCCCATTTTGTTTTTAAATGAATACCATTGCCCATAACCACTTTTAGGGTATCATAGTCCACCATCTGATGGTCCTTCCATTTACCTGAATCGAGGTACAATTGCCCTATGCGGGCAAAATCGCGCGCATTGGAATTGAAGCAGCAATATGCTTTTTCAAGGCCGCCTTCATGGTCAAGGCTCCAGTAAGCGGGATGCTCGGCGCCAACAGGCTGCCATAGTTTTTCAGATGCGTAATCGGAGAGCGTTTTGCCGGTAGCGACTGTAACGCAATATCCCAGCAATGTACTGTTACCGCTCAGGTATTTGAAAGCTTTACCGGGCTCTGTTACTACTTTGTAATTTAAAGTTGCTTTCATCAGGTCACTTCCATAATACGCTTCGGCAGGGTAAGAAAATGGACTGACATAACTTTCGCCAAAATCCATTCCCGAACTCATGGTCAGCAAATCTTTTATGGTGAGAAGGCTATCCATGCCTTGCTTAAACTGTGGAATAAAATCGCTAACGTGTTCATCCACACTTTTTATTTTTCCCTCAGCAATTGCAATACCCGTAAGTATGCTTGTAATGCTTTTACCCATAGAAAATGAGTTGGAGTGCGAGGTGTCGGAATGATTGTCCCAATATTGCTCGTATCGCAGGGAATCGTTTTTAATAATAAGGAAAGCAACTGTTTGCATATCCTTCATTTTCACTAATGAAGTATCCGGAATAGCTTTTTTATTGTAATCGGCTGCCATTGGCCAGGGCATGGGTTTCCCTGTTTTTACGGTACGGTTGGCAAAAATGGGGTACTCATCAATATCGGGGTTCAGCCTGCCTTTGAATATGGTATTGGGTATTGTTTTGTAGAGATAAAAGCGCCCTGTAAGCAATATAATCAGGTTTACAATTATAGCAATTGCGACAAGGAGATATACAATCCCTTTAATGAATTTAAGAATTATTTTCATGAGGTTTTATGAATTTTAAAAACCAAATATAGGGATTTATGGCTTTTTCTTCCCGTACATATAAATTGCCGCCCCGGCATAATATTTGGCATCATCTCCGGCTTGTATCCTGCCCAGCCTCACAACTATCATGTTTTCATCGGGTATAACATAAACATATTGACCAAAAAGGCCGGCAGCGTATGGCACATAATGTTTTCCGCAATGGGTAATCCACCACTGGTAACCATAATAATTAACCAGTTTTGGGGTAATGGATGCAATTACATACTCTTGTGGCACAAGCTGTTTCCCGTTCCACCTGCCCGAATCGAGGTACAATTTACCTAAGCGGGCAAAATCGTGTGCATTGGAGTTAAAGCAGCAATAGGCCTTTTCCATGCCGCCTTTTTTATCAAGGCTCCAGTAAGCGGGCTCTTCTGCGCCCATAGGTTGCCATAGTTTTTCCGATGCGTAGTCTGCCAGCTTTTCGCCTGTAGCTTTTGTAACTATATATCCCAATAACGTTGTGTTGCCGCTGAAGTATTCAAATTTTTTACCCGGGTTTGATTTTACATGATAGGAAAGTGTGAGCTTCATCAGGTTAGTTCCGTAATAGGCTTTGGCAGGATAACCAAAAGGGCTAAGGTAGTTTTCGTTGAAGTTTATGCCCGAACCCATGGTAAGCAAATCTTCAATGGTAAGCAGGGTATCCATGCCTTTGTTAAAAGATGGAATAAAATCGCTCACTTTTTCATGCACGCTTTTTATTTTTCCTTCACTTATGGCTCTTCCTGTTAATATGCTGACAATGCTTTTAGCCGATGAAAAAGAGTTGGTGTGTGAAGTGTCGGAATAGCCATCCCAGTATTGTTCATAGCAGATAGAATCGTTCCTGATTATTAAATATGCTTCGGTTTTGTTTTTCTTAAAATAATCAAGGCAATCCTGCGGTATGGTATCTTTGTTGTAACACTTTGCTATAGCCCAGGGTTGCGGTGTTCCTGTTTTTACGGTGCGGTTGTCGAAATAACTATACCCGTCAATATCGGGGCTCATCCTGCCTTTTAAATAAGTATCCTTAACCCCGCGTATAAAATAACTGTTTGCACAGCCTGTAAAAAGAAAGAGCATGAATAAGCTTACAAGCTTCTGATTTTTTTGCAATGATATTTTTCCCGATGTTTTCACAAAGTATATTCTCTTCTAAAAAATTTAACGCGAAATAATTTTTACCCTTACATAAGCCCAAAGATAAGATATTTGCAAATCGTTAAACAACGAAAATTATAATTCCGCAATGCGTAAATTGATATTAATAGTATCAGGATTGTGCCTGGTTTTTATGGCATGCAAGCATCCTGTTCCTTTTAAAGAGGTTCAATCCCGTAAGGATTTATTTACCCTGCAGGTGCCTGTTTATATGAATGCCTCCGATAATATGTTTCCGGGCAAATCTGTAATGGAATATGGAAATGATTCGGTGGCATTGTACCTTCTTGCGTTTGATACTTCGCGCGATGGCTTAAATGAAAAAACATTGAAAGCATATTACGATTCGACGGTGTCCCGTCCGACGATTGACAGCGCGGAACTGGAACAACCAAAACTGTTGATGGTTAACGGAGATTCAGCTTATGCCACCCGGATGACGGGGTATGTAAATGGAGTAAAACTTTTTTACAGAATAGAGACCATTGCAACACCGGAACACTTTTTTTATATCCTTATCTGGGCCAAAGCTGAGAAAGAAAATGAGCTGAAAATGGTTATTGACAAGGTGTTTGATTCTTTTCATGATATAAATCATAAGAAAGTATGACATTTCTATGACACTTTCCTGCCGTTTTAGCGCAATCTTTGTACTTGAAAAAAACGAAGATTTGTGAACAGGTACGCAATTATAGCATTTACACATCACTCCACGGGGTTTAATAACCTGGGTGATTTCTTTATAGATGAGCCTCTTTTAACCGAGAGATTGAATACCATAAAACGCGAGCTTAAGGCTGAAGGGTTGATGTATCTTGGAACATGTAACAGGCTTGAGTTTATTTTTTCAGTTTCATCGCCCCTTGAAAACAATTTTACCCGCAAGGTGGTAGAACTTTTTCACCCGGAATGGAAAGAAAAGGAAGTTAAATCAGCCTTGGATAAAGCTCTTTTCCTCCAGGGTGAAGCTGCCGTTAAACACTTATTCGAAGTTGCCTCATCCCTTGATTCATTAGTGGTAGGAGAGAGAGAGATAATTACACAGGTCAGGCAGGCTTATGATTGGTCGCTTGAGAAAGGATTAGTGGATGATTCGATTCGTATATTGGTTCGTAAGACTATTGAAACTGCAAAAAAGGTATATACCGATACCAGAATTTCAGACAAGCCTGTTTCAGTAATGTCGCTGGCTTGCCGTAAATTGCAGGAATGGAAAGTGGGCATTGATTCAAGAATAATTATGGTTGGCGCAGGCCAGACAGCCGATATTTTGGTTAAATACCTGAGTAAGCATGGTTTTACAAGGTTTACCTTGTTTAACCGCACCCTGAAAAATGCAAAAGAACTGGCTGACAAGTATAACATAAAGGCGCTTCCGCTAAAGGAAATAGAAAAATATGATGAAGGTTTTGATGTATTGATTACCTGTGTTCAGAGTGCTAAGCCTGTCATTACCAATAAAGTATTTGAAAAGCTGGTAAATGGAGAAAAAAGCGCCAAAATGATTGTAGATTTTGGTTTGCCATATAATGTTGATAGCGAGGTTGTTGCCAGGGAAAACGTTAAAGCAATTAATGTAGATAGCCTTAATGAGATTGCCTCCAAAAACCTGGAAGAACGTAAGAGCGAAATGGCTGCTGCTGCTGCTATTATTAATAATGCCGTAAATGAGTTTTATTCCGATATAAAGAGCCGGAAAATTGAACTTGCGTTGAGCGAAGTTCCTGAAAGAATACGTGAAATCAGGGAGCGCGCAATGTTAAAAGTATTTTCAAAAGAAATCGAATCATTATCTTCAGAATCAAAAGAAGTACTTGAAAAAGTAATTGATTATATGGAGAAAAAGTGCATCAGCATACCTATACAGGTGGCCAAAGAGAAATTTCTCGATTTTGAGGCATAAATAAGACGAATATTATTTTTTTTACGACCAAGCTTTTTGTGGGTACAATGTATTTTTTATAAAAAAACTGT
Source organism: Bacteroidia bacterium (assembly GCA_052325425.1). Taxonomy (GTDB): domain Bacteria; phylum Bacteroidota; class Bacteroidia; order JABEUT01; family JABEUT01; genus JABEUT01. The sequence continues at coordinate 61,720 of JBKQUY010000113.1, forward strand.
ATATTTGCTCCAATCTGTAATTTTTAAATGTTAAAAAAAGTTATTGTTTCAGGTGCTTCTGAGGATATTGAGGTGAAAGAGAAAAAAAGCGATTTTCCCCAGGATTTATTTAAAACTGTATCAGAACTTACAACTGATGGACTTGCTATTTTGGAAAATGGCCGTTTTCTGCTTGTAAATGACCAATTATTGGAAACATTTAAGGTTAGAAGGGAAGAGATAATAGGAACTGAAACGCTGAAGTTTGTTCATAAAGATGATATTGAGCTTGCAATAGATGAATTACGCCAGAACCGCAAGGTATTTTATGAACTTAAATTAAAACGCGGCGATGGGATTTATATACATACTGAAGTAAGGGCGCATCCCATTCTTTTTGACGGAAGGGAATGCAGGCTTTTGATGCTGAGGGATATGACCCAGCGCAAAATTGCCGACCGGTTATTTGCCAATTACCTTAATATTGTTGATGCCTTTCCTGAAACTATCTGCGTACATGATAAATCGGGTAAAATACTATTTGCTAACAAGAATGGCATTAAGCATGTTGGCGCCAAATCAGAAGAGGAGCTTAGGGGACGGAATGTGATGGAATTTATTTTACCTGAATACCACGCTATGATAAAGGAGGATAAGCCAAAGATAGAGAGACTCGAGGCCATAACGGGCAGGTTTGTTAAAATCAGGCATTTTACCGAGCCGGAGCCTAAGAGCGTGGAAGCATCGGTTATTCCCATTGAGTGGGGCGAACAGCCTGCAGTTATGGTATTATGCCACGATGCTTCATTGGAAGAACAGATTGAAAGAAGTGAAATAGCCAAGCAGGTTATGCAATCGGTAAATGAACATTTGCAATGGGAAATTGCGGAGCATAAAAATCTTGAGGCGAAGCTTAAGAAGATGATTGAGGAAAAAGAATGGCTGCTGAAAGAAGTAAACCACCGTGTAAAAAATAACCTGCAGATAATTACCAGCATACTTAACCTGCAGATCAACCAAATGAATGATAAGCATTTGGTGCCCGTTATGCGGGAATTTCAGAACAGGTTTTATGCCCTTTCTTCTATTTATTCAAGCTTATATCATACCGACACAAATGAAGAAATAGATATTTCAGCATACCTGAAAGACCTTACTCATAATCTTTTTATCTCCTATTCCGACCCCGGAAAACATATTACAATTAATTGTGATACATCCCGGATTTTTTTGGAATACGACGATGCCATTACCTGCGGCTTACTGGTAAATGAAATTGTTTCCAATTCTATTAAACATGCTTTCCCCGGAAACAAACCCGGTAAAATATTGGTGGTACTTAAGCAAACAGGACAAAAAGTTAAGTTTGTAATCGCCGACAATGGTATTGGAATGTCTGTGCAAAGAAAAAAACAATCACATGTTTCATTGGGACTGCAATTGGTTGACAGCCTTGTAACACAATTAAAAAATGGTGTGATGAAAAAAGAGTCAGGCCCTAAAGGAACAAAATATACTATTACTTTTATTTCGAAAATGAAACCCCCAAAAAAATCCAAATAAATCTCCATGAAAAAGACCTCCGTACTTATTGTTGAAGATGAAGTTATTATTGCACGCGACCTTTCACAAACCCTTACAAAGCTTGGCTACCTTGTAGTCGGCCATTGCGTAAAAGGAGAAGATGCCATTGAAATGGTTGAAGAAAAAAATCCGGATATTATTCTTATGGATATAATGCTCAAAGGTGAGATGACCGGTATTGACGCTGCCAAAGAAATCCGTAAAAAATTCCAGATTCCTATTGTTTATCTTACTGCATATTCTGATGAAGACAGTATTGGAAGAGCTAATACATCGGGGCCTTCAGGATACCTGGTGAAACCTTTTAAAGCTAATGATTTGCGTGCTACCATTGAAACAGCACTTTATCGCTTTAACGAGGAAATGAAATTACGCAAGGAAAATGAATTGCTTTATCATCTTGTTCAAAATAAGGAATCAAAAGATATCCTCTTCGTTAAATCAAGTTTTCAGTTAGTTAAAGTTGTGATGAAAGATATACTATATGTGGAAGCATTGAAAGACTATGTTACACTTCACACTATAAGCGGAAAGTACATTATCCGCTCTACCATGAAAGGCATACAGGAAAAACTTCCTCCCGACTACTTTGTCCGTGTTCACCGTTCATTTATTGTACGCATTGATAAAATAATATCTATTGACCATACCAAGGTTATACTCGAATACAATAAAGATGTTCCTGTAGGCGGGCTTTATAAAGAAGAATTCCTAAAGAGGATAAATACTATTTAATTGCCGGCTGATTTTAGTTTAGTAGGTCTGTTCAATTGCCGTCTGCCTGAGCTGACGGATAATAGAACCAACAACAAAAATAGACTTTATGATATGTTTCAGGCTAAAACCATAAACTGAAATATTTATCTTAGCCGTCAACTAAAGCCCCGCAGTACTACCTGAGCAATTGGAGGTTTCTGATTTTATTATGTACTATGCAACGTACATTACATCTTTTACCGCTTTCACCAACCTTGAAACACTGGGTAATGCAGCTTCTATAAGATTAGGCGCGTAAGGCAATGGCACATCGGCAGACATAACGCGGTGTACCGGAGCATCTAAATAATCGAAAGCGTCCTTCTGTACTTTAAAGGCAACCTCGGTAGCAATAGAGCCAAGCGGCCATGCTTCTTCCAGTATAACAAGCCGGTTAGTCTTTTTCACTGAGTTTATAACCGTTGCGTAATCAATAGGGCGTATGCTGCGCAGGTCAATAACCTCCGCCGAAATACTTTCTTTCTGTAGTTCTTCAGCAGCGGCCAAAGCCACCTTCATTATTTTGCCAAAAGATACTATAGTAACATCGGCGCCCTGGCGTTTTATATCGGCTACGCCAATAGGAATAAGATACTCCCCGTCTGGTATTTCGCCTTTATCGCCATACATCTGTTCCGATTCCATAAAAACAACAGGGTCATCGTCGCGTATGGCTGATTTAAGCAATCCTTTAGCATCGGCAGGGTTTGAAGGAACAATAACTTTCAACCCTGCACAGTTGGCATACCAGCTATCGAATGCATTGGAATGCTGCGCGGCAAGCATACCCGCAGAGCCTGTCGGCCCTCTGAATACCATAGGCATGGGCAATTGCCCTCCCGACATTTCAAGCATTTTAGCGGCAGAATTAACTACCTGGTCAATGGCTACAAGTGAGAAATTAAAGGTCATAAACTCAATAATAGGACGAAGTCCGTTCATAGCGGCTCCAACGCCAATGCCCGTAAAGCCAAGCTCAGCTATGGGAGTATCAATTACACGGCGCGCTCCGAATTCCTCCAGCATTCCCTGGCTTACCTTATATGCTCCATTATATTGAGCCACTTCTTCGCCCATCAGGAAGACACGCTCATCGCGGCGCATCTCTTCTACCATTGCCTCTCGCAAGGCCTCACGGAAAAATACAGTTTTCATAGCTTATCTTTTAATAGGTATATATGCAAATGTAAGAAATTGTTGTTATTCCCCGATGGAACGCCGATGACACCGATTTTTTTAAGATATTATTAGATTTAAAGACTGTTCATCATAATCATCTGCGTTATCAGCGTTCCATTATTTCCTAATCATATAATTCGAACTTGATGTTTTTTTTATCATATCCCATATTCTGCAATCTTTCACGGGCTTCTTTAACCATCTCTTTCCACCCGCATATATAGAATGTGGCGGGGCGTTTATCTAAAAATAATTTCTCATAAACCGCATGGACATATCCCTTTTCTCCTCTGTATAATGGACTTTGTTCGCGTGAAAGAACCGTTGTATATCTGAATCCAGGAAGTGTATTTGTCAGTTCTTCCATTTCACTCCTGTACAGAATGTCCACTTCATTCCTGCTTCCGAATATTAAATCAATCTTGTGGTGAGGTACATTCCTGTTTTTTATATCGAGCAATAATGAACGGAACGGGGCAATGCCTGTGCCTGTGCAAATAAGGCAAATATCACTTTCAATGGAAGTAAACGGCAGTTGCATAAATTTACCCAAAGGCTGCGACATGGGTAATTGTGAACCAACTTTAACCTGTTTAAACATATCCCGGTTAAATAGATATGGTGTCCCTAAACCCTCTTCATTAAGCGAAATAAGTAATTCCAAAGTATTAGTGCCGTTGGGCGGAGAAGCAATAGAATAGGACCGGGTAGTAACTTTCGATTGAATGGGCAGGTTAAGCATTACAAATTGCCCTGCCCCGAATTTGAACTCCTGCAATTCAGGTATGCGGAAGAAAAACCGCTTGGTATTATGCGATTCATCAATTATATCAATTACTTCGGAAGTATAAAAATGATAGGCCATATTATATTTTTTTCAATGTTTTCTCAGTTATTTCAAGCATTTCATCAGTAAAATCAAGGTGGGTCACCATGCGTACCATCTGCGTTCCCATTAAGGAAACGAGGATATTTTCTTTTGCCATTTCAGATACAAATTTATCTGCCGGCATTTTATCGGACAAAGTAAATATTACAATATTGGTATCGACAGGCAACATATTTTCAATATAACTTTTCCCGGCAAGCAGGCTGCCTAAATGCTTTGCCCGCCCGTGGTCATCTTTCAACCGTTTCACATTATTATCCAGGGCATAAATTCCGGCAGCAGCAAGGTAACCGGCCTGGCGCATACCGCCACCCAATAGCTTTCTTATTCTCCTTCCTTTTGCAATAAAATCTTTTTTTCCCAACAAAACTGAACCTACCGGAGCGCCTAACCCTTTCGAAAGGCATACCGAAATCGAATCGCATATCTTTCCATATTCTTTGGGGCTCTCTCCTGTTTCAGCAAGTGCATTAAAAATGCGGGCCCCGTCTAAATGCAGGTTGATTTTATTAGCCTGGCATACGTTTGCAATCTCTTTTACATTTTCCAACTTATAATAACTGCCACCGCCTTTATTGCTCGTATTTTCAACCACAACTAATGTAGTGCGCGGAAGCCAGTCGGCATCAGGATGTAACGCATCGCTAAGCTGCTTGGCTGTAAACCGGCCCCTGTCGCCGGGTATTAACCTTGGCTGCACACCAGATGTAAACGCAACTCCCCCACCCTCAAAATTATATACATGGGCTGTAACATCGCACAATAATTCATCCCCCGGCTGGGTATGCACTTTAATGGCAATTTGGTTAGTCATAGTGCCTGAAGGACAAAACAACCCTGCCTCTTTCCCAAATATAGCAGCCGCCTTAGTCTCAAGCTCATTTACCGTGGGGTCCTCATGAAACACATCATCGCCCACCTTGGCGCTAAACATATATTTCAGCATTTCCGGTGTAGGGCGGGTAACGGTGTCGCTTCTTATATCAATTGTCATGGGGCCTGATTTTGAGGGGGGCAAAGTTAGGGATTTAAGAATTCTGCTACTTCAATAAAAGTGAAAGTAATAGATAATCTTATTTTTCAAGATATTTTGGGTTTCTGCTAAAGTGCAAAACGGCGAAAATAATTATACTATTACCCTCAACAACATAATAAATTCCATATGGAAATTTATCTACAATCGCCATACGGATTTTTTTGTACTTTTTCTGATATATTTTTGGGTTTCTTATAATGGAGCTAATACAGGCATCTAAACAGGTTAGAAAATCATTCCCAAGTCCTGTTATTTTTTCTTCATACCAGTCATGGGCCTCCTTGGCCTGTTTTTCAGCATTGGAGCGAACGAGCAATGTATAACTCATTTTTTCTTCTGAATCCTGGCCTTTACATCATGCCATGATGAACCCGCTTCAGGGTCCTTTTTGTATAAGGCAATTTCCTCGTCAAGTATTTTTTTATGTTCCGGGCTTATTTCAAGTAACTCAGCTGATTTTTTTTCTGCTGCAATACTATTCCATAACGCCTCAACCCATAAAATCCTTTCTGACAAACTCAATTTTAATATATCATTTAATTGCACTTCCATACTACAAATATAGTCAAAAATTCTTAAAAGTTTAAGCTAAAGAAGTAACCGAATCCAATAACTAAAGAACATCTATGCCTTACTTCACCGATAAATAGGTTTCTACTTCGGCGCTATCATGATTTTGTGCCTTGGCACCGTAAACATCAAAATCGGCGGCATATTTCCTGTCAATCTTTGTATTCCATATTTTCATCCATGTATCCACCACACAACCGGGTAATTTTCCAACAGAAGTATATACCCTGTATTTGGTTTTAGACACCGTTATACCTACCATTCCCACAGGTATGCTATCAAGTGATTTTACCCTGCAACCAAGGATGGTTGTATATTTTCCATTGTAATCACTTTCATAATCGGTGTAAACACAATATATATCATTTGATTCTTTATTATGAATCTGCCCGGCAGCATTACTTCCCGTAAACTTTCCCCACAATTCTCCAATATCCTTTTGCGACTGGCCATTCTGGTTTGTGGTGCGCACTGAAATACCTACAATATTGAATTGCGGCAATTCTTTGGTTTCATATTTCATTTCGTTATTGTTTTTACACGATAATAATAATATAGTTATACTTAAAACGCCTGTTAATAATAGTCTTTTCATAGTTTCTGACTCAAAATTTGTCTCCTAAAGTAGCAATAAGCAGTAAATTAACATGCAGCTACCATTTTTTGACTAAATTCGCCTAAACTAAATTTATCTGACATGGGAATTTTCAGTGGAATATCACACGAATTAATTGATATTATTGAATGGAAAGACGACTCCAGCGATGTATTGCTGTGGCGTTTTCCGCGCTGGCAGGATGAAATAAAAAATGGAGCCAAGCTTGTTGTGCGCCAGGCACAGGCAGCGGTATTTGTAAACGAAGGTAAAATAGCCGACGTATTTCAGCCGGGCACATATACTCTCGAAACAAAGAACCTGCCCGTTCTTACTACATTAAAAGGATGGAAGTATGGCTTTAACAGCCCCTTTAAAGCGGAAGTGTATTTTGTAAACACCAAGCAATATACCGACCAGAAATGGGGAACCAAGAACCCGATGATGCTCAACGACGATAAATTCGGCATGGTGGAACTCCGCGCTTTCGGAACCTATGCTTTCCGCGTTGCTGACCCTAAAAAGTTCCTCGAAGAAATTGTTGGAACCAACAGCGCCTTTACTACCGAAGACATTGCGGGGCAATTGCGCAGCCTTATGGTGACCAACCTTACGACCGCCGTTGCCAAGAGCAATTTAGGCGTTGAAAAGTTCTCGGCTAACCTGGATGAGTTCTCAACTTTTGCCAAAGAAAAACTGGACCCTACATTTGCAGAATATGGCCTCGCGCTTACCAAAATGGTGGTTGAAAACGTATCTATGCCACCCGAATTGCAGAAAGAAATATTCCAGTACAGCAGGCTCAATAAGATTGATATGGGCAAGCTGGCACAAATGAATATGGCTAACTCCATCGAGACTGCCGCCGCTAACCCCGGTGGTTTGGCTGGCGCAGGCATGGGCATCGGCGTAGGTTTTGGAATGGGCAATATGATGGCTAATACTATGGGCCAATCCATGAACCAGATGCAGCAACAGGCTACTCCTCCGCCTCCACCTGTTCCGCAGGCAATACAATATTTTGCAGTGGTTGCAGGTAAGCAGGCAGGGCCTTTTAATGAGCAACAATTGGCGCAAATGGTTCAATCGGGCACATTGCTGCGCGATACATTGGTTTGGAAAGCAGGCATGGCTTCATGGATAGCAGCAGGGCAGGTTCCTGAAATGACTAACCTGTTTGGCGCAGTGCCTCCTCCAGTTCCTCCGGCAGTTTAAAAAATTCCGCATCCTTCCCCTCTCTATCAGATAGAGAGGGGAAGGATGTTGTTTCAATTTTATACATTGGGAATATGTTTCGACAAGCTCAACATGACGCAATATTGTCAGCCTGAGCCTGTCGAAGGCCTATAAATAAGATGGCATTAAATTTAAACGACCACTTAGTGAGTATTAAAAAGGATTACATTTTTTCATCAGCGCTGGGGCCATACATGCCCGGCACCGGAACATGCAGCAGCCTGAGGTAAACGCTTAATTGACCCCTGTGGTGTATGGAATGGTTAAAGGCTAAACTGCGTATTGCCGCTATTCTTGGCATAGTGAAATATACCTTTTCCCCTTGCCGTAACGTCCATGATTTCATTAAATGTTCATCGCTTGCGCCCTCCAATGCTTTAACCGCATCTGCAACATTCTTGTCGAAGAAATCAAGCACATCCTGAACCGACTTAGCTGCGGGCGGCGGTACAGGAGGTGTTTTTGCAAAGTCAAGTTCATCGTTGTTTATTACATTGCATACCATCATGGGTAACCTGGCAAGGTGCACGCCAAGCTTTAAAAGCTCTGTAGATTTTTCATGGGGTTTCCATGTATATTTATCAGCCGGTATGCGCTCCAGCATTTTGCGGGTATTGGCAGCTTCCTGCTTAAATTCTATTATCAGTCCCTGGTTTATTGCCATAGTATTTTAGTTTTTCCAAAAGTATAAAATTATTTTCGTTTTAGTTGGCTAAACAAAATCTATGCATTTTTACCCTATAATAAGTAAGTTTTCATCTGTTTACAGTAAAAGTGTAACTTAGCGCATATTATTCCGAAAAAAATGCGATTTTTTTTGACCCTTATTATATTCTTTCCCCTTTCAACTATTGCTATTGGGCAGCAAACCGCACAGCCAGGATTCACCAATAAAGCAGAAGCCAAAAACAAATTAACTAATGGAGTAAAAGAAGGCAAGTGGATGGAATACCTCGATTATGACGGTAAACCCACTACCGATAGCAATATAGCTGTTTATTACCGCCTTACTGTTTATAAAGATGGCAAGCCTGATAGTATGGTAAGGCTCTATTACAGGAGCGGGAAACTATATATTGAATCTCCCTATACCAATGGCCAATTGAACGGAACAGAAAAATGGTATTACGAAAGCGGGAAAGTAATGTGCGAAATACCTTTTACCGATAATAAGATAAACGGGGTAAAAAAAATATATTTTGAAAGCGGAATACTCTGGAGCGAAACACCTTATACCTATGATAAAAGAAACGGAACGGCAAAAAGCTATTATGAGAGCGGGAAAGTAAATGAAGAAGTAACCTACACGGATGGAATGGAAAATGGCGTGGAAAAATGGTATTACGAAAATGGAAAAGTCAGCCTTGAAGTGCCCTTTACTGATAGTAAAGAAAACGGAATTGAAAAAGAATATTATGCGAGCGGTGTAATACAGCGTGAAACTACCTATGCCGACGACCAGAAAAATGGTATTTCAAAAGAATATTATGAAAACGGAAAAGTACAGCGCGAAATACCATACACAAACGGGGGAATACTGGGAGGTATAAGAAGTTTCGATGTAAACGGGAACGAGATAAAATGAGTGGTGAATTACTTTTTACTTAATCAGCCACAAATTACCGAATTAAAACAGTAACATAATTAAATAGCCCATTCACCATTCACAATTATTTTTTCTCTTTCTCCTTGCACTGGGCCAGCATCTTTTCATTAATGGCTTTGCCCCAATGAGGTTTATGAATATCCTGGCTGTCGTTGGCAAAAAGTGTTTCAGCTTTTTCGTATAGAGGCTGGGCTTTTTCTACTCCCCCGCCCCACATTTTGGGAGTGTAAAATTTGCTGTTGCCTTGCATGTAATATAAACGCGGGTTATTTGGATTTAACCTGGTCACCATCGCCTGGTATTTCTCTGATATTTTTCCATATTGTCCGTGCCTTTTTGCAGGGTCAACAGAAAGCCTTGCCGATGCAAGTAATGAACCAAGCAATGCAACTTCATCGTTGCTTGAATCCATGGGTTCAATTTTCTTAAAAAAAGCATCTGCCTCATCCAGCATAGGGTCTTTCTTATCCTTATCGGGTTCCTGGAACGATAGAATGGCAATACTCCATGCTGCATAATAATTGGCGAGCCAATATGTCGGAGATTGTTTGGCAATTAGCTTAAATTGGTTGCTTGCCATCAGCAATTGCGGATACGTTTTGGCAGTATCAAAAGCAGTGTAGGTCTGTATAAGCATGGTATCAACCGATTGTGCCTGGCCGCTTTTGCCTGTAAGCAATCCCAGTGCAATTGCAAGAATAAAAAGTGTTTTTTTCATGATTTTTATTTTTTAAACAAATGGAACGCTGATTGTTTATGATTAGATATGACTAATTTCACCGTTTTATAATTACCTGTTTATCTTTGTTCATCATAACTATCAGCGTCATCTGCGTTCTATTATTATAGTTCATCCTTTTTGAAAGGCGTTAAAGATAAGAATATACCGGCAAATGCGCTCCGGTATAAAGCAGGGAGTATAGGATACCTGTACTGGCCATTATCGGAATACTCGTAACCAAGTATATTGTGGTTATTGGTTACGTTATCAACCCCAATATAAAATACCCCGAAGAGTTTTTTTGCCCTGAATAAAATACTCATGCTTGCCGATAAATCCTGGTAAGCGGGTGAGCGGTCTCCCATGAATACAGGGTTATTGGGATTGTAATAAGGCCGACCTGAATTATAGGCATACGTCAATGACAGGTTTATGCCGGGCTTTTCTATAAAGTATTTGGTTACTACATTCAGGTAATTGGGCGAAACATAGCTGGGCATGGCTTCTGTCGGGAAATTTTCGTAATACCTTTTGGTATCAATATAACTGTAAGAAATCCAATAGTCAAAATTCTTAATGCTCTTTTTATCCCTCCAGAAAACATCTGCTCCTTTGGCATAACCATATCCTGAATTATCAACCGGCCAGAAAAACGGACGATAAGGATTCGGGTCGAATGGCCCCTGGGTAATTTCATGTATCAAATCGCTGTATGATTTATAATATCCTTCCACCCTGAATGTCCTGTCGTTTTGCATATACTGGTAGTTGAGAATATAGTGTGTCGCTTCCTGGAACTTTACATGGGTGTCGCCAAATAACAAATATTTATCCAGCGGGTCCTGGTAAAACATGCCATAAGCTGCCGATATCTGCCCATATTTATTTAACCGTACTGCGGCGGAAACACGTGGAGCCAAATCACTCTTTGCCAACAGCTGGCTATATTCATAACGTATACCGGGCTTAATTCCAAACCATTTCGCCGGTTTCCACTCCCCTTCAATATAGCCTGCTACCTGGGTTTCGGTAAAAGCAAGGTTAGCGCTGTCATACTGCTGTTTTTCTGAATAATGCTGCACTTCTGTTCCGGCATAGGCAAACAAATTGTCGCCAAACTGCCTGTCAATTTCAACGCGTCCTTGCAGCCTCGAATCCTGCTTGTCAAAATTCTGGCCACCCCAATGCACTGTGTCTCCGTTTTGGCTGTATGATGAACCTGCCACCAATGAAGTTTTATCGTTTATAAGATGCCTGTAATACAAACTGTAAGAACTGTAAAAATTCTGGAGTTTAAAGGCAAGAGTTGTATCGGGCTGGTCGGGGTCAACTACATCAATACCGCTTTTGTATTCGTCCATGTTCCCGTCTAATTTTAAAATGTCGCCTTTTGTGTTTGTCCATATATATTTTAGCGAGCCGCTAAAGCCAACAGGCGGCTGAAAGAAATCTAAATTGGTCTTTGTAAGGCCATAGAACGGTTGTGTATTGGTGTAGTTAAAACCGCCTTCCAGGGCTGAATGTTCCCATAATTGAGTACCAGATATTCCCGCTCCCGCCATATTTACATTAGCGTTAAAAGTTGCATCCTCAGGCAAGTCATTGGTATTAAGTTCAAGTATGCCTGAAAGAGCCTGCCCGTACCTTGCACTATATCCCCCACTGCTGAATGAGATACCTTTAAACTCATAAGGGCCAAAACGGCTGCGCTGGGCAACACCCGGTACAGGGCTGAAGAAAGGGTCCTGTACCACAAGGCCGTCAACAATTGCAGCCGACTCGCTTGCATCGCCGCCACGGACAAATAATCCTGTCTGGTCAGATACTTTCTGAATGCCGGGCAATGTTTGAATTGCGCCCACAACATCTCCGTTTGCGCTCGCTGTTGTATATACATCCATGGTAGTAAGTACTGCTACTTTCCTGTCATTGGCTTCAAAAGAACCCGGTGATATGGTTACTTCATTTAACTGGCTCGAATTGGATTTTAAAACCAGGTTGATAATATAAGTTTTGCCTGTATCAAGAACAAGGTTGTAAAAAGTGGTATCGTAACCAATTGCTGTTCCAATTACAACTACGTTTTCTTTTTTATTAAAATGTATGGTATAACGTCCAACCGTATCGGTAAGCGCCCCTGTAATAGTATTTTTAAGATATACTGTTGCAAAAGGAACAGGCTTGCCTTTTGCATCGGCTACCTTTCCTTTAATCGTCATCTGGGCAGTACAAAGTGAAAAGTGAAAAGCGAAAAACAAAACAATTGAAAATGGAAAGTTGAAAGTTGAAAATGGATAATTCCACTTCAATCTTGTTACTATATTTTTGTAATAATTTCCCATTCCCAATTCTCCATTTTCAATTAAATTCATGTAATGCATTTTACTTTTCATTTTTAGTTTTTTACTTGCCATTAGTTGTTCAATATTTCGCAATGAAAATTTCTTTGCTCAAGCAATTTTATTACTTCCTCTGATTTTACTCTACCCCTGTTGGTTTCCACTCTCAATACTTTATCCCTGTCATCAAGGTCAATGCTTATTTTATGGCCGGGGAACAGGGTTTTCATCTCTCCTAACAGGTAATTGGCATTTCGTTTGCCCTTGACATTTGTTTTAAATATTTCAACAGAGTTCATAATATATGGTATTCATTTGTTTTTCTTTCGCCACTAATTATTTTACTTGTCCTATTTAATTAGTGAAATCCGTGGCGGGATTTATATTCCGAGAACTGATTTCAGCTTGGGATACCCTGTTTTACTTATAGGTACCCTTGCGCCCGATTTAAGTATGGCAAGGTGTCCGTCTTTCTCATACGGTTCAATACGGGTTACCTGTTGCAACTGCAGAATATAAGAACGATGCACCCTGACAAATTGCGCCTTGTCCATTACTTCTTCAAAATAACTCATGGTTTTATTCTTCAGGTACGAACCATCGGCAGTATGTATTTTTACATAATCGTCATCCGCTTCGAGGTAATGTATTTCATGCATAGGTATAATGCGGATTTTATTTCCTGTCTTTACCACTACCCGGTTATGCTGGTCAGGTTGCCGTGTGGCGCTATCCATAAGTAATTGTATTGCCTCTTTTCTATCAGGTTTTTCGTAATGCTCTTTCCATTTTTTCATGGCTTTGTCAAAGCGCTCCTTGCTGAACGGCTTTAAAAGATAATCCACCGCATGGGCCTCGAAGGCTTTCATGGCATAGTCGTCAAAAGCTGTCGTAAAGATTACAGCAGGAGGTGCATCAAGGAGTTCAAGCATTTCAAAGCCATTGATTTTGGGCATTTGCACATCAAGAAAAATAAGGTCAGGTTGGTGCTGTGCAATGGCCTTTACTCCATCAAAGCCGTCGCCGCATTCCTGCACAACCGATATGTCGGGATAGCTTTGCAGGTATTCTGCCAATATTGCCCTGGCTAAGGGTTCATCATCAATAAGTATTGTTTTAATCATGCTTCTTGCGGAATTATAACAGTTGTAGTAAATAAGTTGTTTTCAGCTTTTGTTTCAATTAAATCCTTGCGGGCATATAACAGGTAAAGCCTACGCTGAATTGAGCTTAACCCGAAACCTGTGCCCTGCCTTGTCTGCGATGTTTGCGGGTCAAAAGGGTTTTGAATGGCTATTATCATTTGCCCGTCAACTGATTTTGCATTTATGGTTATAGTTACATTGCCCATGGTATCATAAAGCCCGAATTTTATCGCATTCTCCACAATAGGCTGCAACAGCATTTGCGGCACTTTGCTTTTAAGGCTTGTTTCGTCATATTTTATTTCAGCGCTGAGGCGATGGCCAAAACGAACCTTCTCAATATCCAAATATAATTGCAGGTAGTGAAGTTCTTCTTCCAGTGTTACCAGCATTTTTTCGTCATTTTTCAAAGTGCCCCGCAAAAAATCAGCCAGTTGCTGTATCATGTGGCGTGCCTCTTCGGGGCGGCTTCCTGTCAGCGAGCTGATGGAATTTAAACTGTTAAATAAAAAGTGAGGGTGAAGTTGCTGGCGAAGTTTATATAGTTCAGCGTCTTTGGTAAGTTTATCGGCATCGGCTTTTCTCTTTTCATTTTCCCTGTTCTCTTCAAATGTAAACAGCAGCCAGTGAATTAAAGCCATCCAGCCTGTCATCAGGAATGCAATGAAGAACCGTATAGGCAATGATTTGTACAGGAAAGCGAGATATGCAGGGTCGGAAATGAGCTGGGAAAGCGCCCACTTTACAACCCCTACCCAGATAGCCGCTATACAGAAATTCCATGCAAACATGTAGAAAAGCTTTCCCTGGCCGGGGCGATAATAACGCAACACATTACGTATTGATAAGCCAATTGCCATTAGCAAACCATTACTGACCGCGCTGTCAATTATGGCAGTTTGTAAAGGGAACCCGCTCCATGCCAATACCCAGGCCTGCATTGCACCCCATACAATCCATAAGAGAATTATAAGAAGTATTATCTTTTTGTTTGATAGTTCTGGCGATTGCATGTTTTCCGGCTATTGGCCATTAGCTGTTAGCTTTTGGCTATCTGTTATTATTCATTTCTTGTTTTATGTTATTCATTGTCTTAGCTATCAGCCATCAGCTAATAGCTGTTTTAGTAACTAAGTATATCAATCCCTGCAAATATAGATGTACCATCTATAATTAATACCTTTTCAGGATTAGGCTTAATAACAGAAGGATTCCTTTTATCCTCCACTCCGCCAAAAACTGAAACTATCTTCGACTGGATAGTCCAGTCAGAGGGAACAATGATTTTAGCTCCGCCAAAAATCTGCACCACGTCTAAAACTATTACACCTTTAATATCAGCCTGGCTAAGGTTAATTTCCGCCCCGCCAAAAATGTTCACCATATCGCCTCCTTTAAAATCTTTCGACACTATTACCTTATGAACCCCTCCAAAAATGGAAACAGAATCAATATAATCGTCCTGGGATAATGTTCCTGAAGCAGGTGGCTGCTGGCCATATTTATAATAAGCTTTCCATTGCCATTTCTGGTTTTTCCAGTACTCCCTGTCGCCCCAATACCAGTTATGCCTTCTTGGTCGAAGTATCATAAGCACTCCCACACTTATGATAACAATAGGCCATATATAATCTGAAAGGTTAAGGCTGGGGTAAAAATATTCGGAAAGAAATATTCCCCCCACAAGCATAAGAATAATCCATCCTCCGAGGCGAAAACCATGACGCACACCTGAATAAAAGCCAATAACCACTAATAGCATTTGCCAGGTAAACAGCCAGTCGGGGAAAACTACTGTGCCAACCTGCTTTAACAGCAGCACTATACCCACTGCCAGTATTATCAGCCCGCCAAAGAATCTTCCCGCGCCCGAATGGTGTCTTGCGATATGAGCTTCGTGCTTTTCTTCAAGGTTCTCGAAAAAGCTTTTTTTAGTTTCTGTGAATTTGTTATCTTGAGTTTCCATACTATTGAATTTTGATACAAATGTACATCTGTCCGGTACCACCCTGTTAGGGCAATTAGGCAATAAAACCAATAAAGTCGGTGAACGGCGGAAAGAAATCGGTGAGTAACGGACTGATAAAAACAAATATTGCAATTGTAATGTAATTTCAATAATGTCATTTTAAAGCACGATAAAGTTTCACAATCTCTGTTTTATTAAAGATTAAAAATTGTAACTATGTACTTTGTTAAATGCATAGACTAAAGAATATATTATCTGCTTTACGCGCCCGACGGAAGAAAATCCTTTGGGGCATTGGGATATTCATTCTTGCATCATACCTGCTTTTCAAATTGCTCGACAATCTCTATCCTCTAAATACAGACAGACTCAGTTATTCTACCGTAGTGCTTTCATCCGACGGTTCCATTATGTCCGCATTTTTAAGTAAAGATGACAAATGGAGGATACAGATTCGCAAAGAAGATATACCCGAAGGATTGAAAAAGGCTTTTATTTTTAAAGAAGATAAATACTTCTTTCTGCATCCGGGTGTTAACCTGTTTGCTTTGGCAAGGGCCTTCTTCCAGGATATACGTGCAGGGAAAGTAGTTTCGGGGGCATCAACCGTAACCATGCAGGTGGCGCGTATGCTATCGCCGGAGCGGAGAAGTTTTTATAATAAATTCAAGGAGATATTCAGGGCATTGCAATTAGAAAGCCATTTTTCAAAAGAAGAAATATTGGAAATGTATTTTAACCTGTTGCCTTATGGTGGAAATGTTGAAGGGATAAAAGCCGCCTCTCTGATTTACCTTCACAAACTACCCATAGACCTCAGCCCCGCTGAAATTGCGACCCTGATGATTGTACCGAACAGCCCCCGCCATTACAGGTTCGACAATAATAATGGCGCCATTATAGCGGGAAGAAATAAATGGCTGGAAAGATTCGGTAAGGCAAAACTTTTTAAAGACAGGGAAATAGAGCAGGCTATTTCAGAGCCATTGTATGCTAAGCGGATTGACATACCACGGATTGCCCCGCAATTCTGCATAGAGCTTGCACGAAAATATAAAGGCACGGCATATATTCAGACTAATATAGACTTGAACATGCAGAAGAAGGCTCAAAATGTGCTGACTGAATATGTGCAGAAACTTACATTATGGAATATTACCAATGCTGCCGTACTTATTGTCCGCAATAAAGACCACGCGGTTATGGCGTATGTAAGTTCGGCGAACTTTGATGATATGGCACACCAGGGACAGGTTGATGGAGTTGATGCCATACGCTCACCCGGCAGCGCCTTAAAGCCCTTCCTTTATGCCCTTGCTTTCGACCAGGGCTTGGCTACGCCAAAGACTATACTTTATGATGTGCCTTCTAACTTCAATGGTTACCAGCCCCAGGATTACGACCGGATTTTCCGGGGCAAAGTGACTGTAGAAGATGCCTTGCTGAACTCGCTCAATGTGCCTGCCGTAAAAATGCTGAGCAATATGGATATAGCGACCTATATAAATGTATTGGAAAACGGTGGTTGCCATTCCCTGGTAAGCCAGCAGCAAAAGCTCGGTTTGTCGCTTGTACTTGGTGGATGCGGTATAAAACTGAAAGAACTGACCGGTCTCTATGTAACCCTTGCCAATGGTGGCCAATACGCCCCCCTCCGCTATACAAAGGACCAACCCGAAATTAAACCAGTTCAATTGCTTTCCAAAGAATCTTCCTTTATGATTTCACATATACTTACCGAAATGGAACGTACCGATGTGCCTGCCAATATGGATGACGCAGAACACTTCCCTAAGATTGCATGGAAGACGGGAACATCGTATGGCCATCATGACGGTTGGTGTGTAGGGTATAACGATAAATATACTGTAGGAGTTTGGGTTGGTAATTTTAATGCTGCTGAATCGCCGGAGTTAAGCGGTGCAAGCTGTGCTGTCCCTTTAATGACACAATTATTCAGCACACTAAACTATTACAATGATTTTAACTGGCTTAAATTTCCTCCTCATGTTGGTGTAAGGTGGGTATGCTCTGAAACAGGCAAGATCCCCAATACCTGGTGCAATAACCTTGTTCCCGATTATTATATACCCGGCGTATCGTCAACCGAAACCTGCGAGCACATGAAAATGGTTTATACCGATGCGAAAGGAACAATATCCTATTGCCGCAGTTGCTTACCCAAAGCCGGTTATGTTGAAAAGCTCTATCCCAGTTATTCACCTGAAATGATTGCCTATTTCGAGTTGTATAAAATCCCATACGTAAAGATACCGCCCCACAACCCCAAATGCCCGCGTGTTTACAGCGACCGTTCCCTTGCCATACAATCGCCTGTAAACGGCATGCAATATTTGTTGATGAAAAACGAGAGCCATAATATTATGCTGAAATGCAATGCGGGCAATGATGTTTCTACTATTTATTGGTACGTAAACGACAAATATTACGGCAAGACTAAACCTGATGAGTCGCTCTTTTTCAGCCCTGATGCGGGAAATGTAAAAGTCTCATGCACGGATGATAAAGGCAGAACGGCGCACGTGCGTATTTCAGTTAAGGAAATTTGATAACACAACCAGGAATAGTATGAAAAATTATATAAAACATAACCGCAAAGGACGCCAAGAAAACAGCCCACAAAGAACGCAGAGGGAAAAATTATACACTTGCTTTGCGTTCTTTGCGTATTCCTTTGCGAATTTTGCGGTTGAAAAACAATAAATAGAGTTTATAATGAATACAGAAGAAAAACAAACAGCACGCTCAACCACAGAGAACTTTCCGGTTAAATTGAAACTCCGTCTTGACTGGAGCGAACTGGATATGTTCGGGCATATTAATAATGTAATGTTCTTTAAATTTATGCAGGCTTCCCGTGTAAACTATTGGGAAATAACCAGGTTCGACAGGGATTTTCTGACAAAAAAACTGGGGCCATTGCTTGTATCTTCTTCATGCCATTTCAAAAAGCCTCTTTTTTACCCGGGTAATATTATAATTGAAGCAAGGGTTGAGTTTATTAAAAACTCCAGCTTCGGAATTGCCCACCGCATATTAAATGATAAGAATGAAGTCTGCGCGGAAGGGCATGATGTGGTGGTATTATTTGACTTTAATAAGAGTGAAACAGTAACTATTCCGCAACATATCAGGCAGACGATAGAAGAGATTGAGAGAAAAAAATTTTAAAGCCATAAGTAACCACTAATTACTGATAATCAATAGAATTGATTTAATAAACTTTTAGTAACATACATTTAACTTTTACAGTTGAATGGTAAATTAGCTTTGTTGGGTCAATCTCGAATATTGTTTTAAAAAGAGTCTTAAACCAAAAAAATTAAAACCATGAAAGCAAATTTCGGAAACGCCTACATCTCATCAGATTTTAAAAATCCGGGGTTCTTACCTAAAGTATTGAAAGGTTACAATGATATACTTACCGAAGACGGAGAAAAGTATCTTTTGTCTTTCTTTGATATTTTTAAAAACAGTACCACAGGTGAAAAGATTTTCTCTTACTTAAACCGTATGGGATTGGTAAGGAGAGACGATGACGGCAAATTTACTTTTATACCGAAAACAAGGAGCAGCGTATTGCCGATTGTTTGCCTTTATAAAACACTCAATGAAAAAGGGTATCTCAAACGCATGACACAGACCGAAGCAGGATATTACTTCTGCAAGGCATTCGGACAAAAACATACCAGTATCCGCATGTTTTATTGCGACCAGATGGATTCATGCAAAAAATACAACGATTACTTTTTTCACATTCCTGAACACACTGAGTTTGTAAGATAACCTGGTGGGCGTACTAAATGAAAGTCCTGTCCCGTAGCATTGCGGAACGGGACTTTTTTATTGCGGGAAAGTATTACTTTTGATAAAGAATAAAATATCTTTTATGGAACAATGCGAACTTGGGAAATCAGGAATAAAAGTAGCGCCGCTGGCTTTAGGTACCAATGTATTCAGGTGGACGGTGGATGATGCGATGGCATTTAAATTACTTGACGCTTTTGTAAGCGCCGGCCTCAACCTTATTGACACGGCGGATGTCTATTCAAGATGGGTGCCGGGAAACAAGGGGGGAGATTCTGAAACCGTTATTGGCAACTGGTTAAAACGCAGCGGTAACCGCAAGCATGTCATCATAGCAACTAAAGTCGGGCATACCATGGGCATGGGTGAAAACATGAAAGGATTATCGAAAAGGTATATAATGCAGGCGGTTGAGGCTTCTCTAAAGCGCCTGCAAACCGATTATATTGATTTATACCAATCGCATGAAGATGACGCAAATACACCCATTGAGGAAACACTCGAAGCATACAATTTGTTGGTAAAACAAGGTAAAGTAAGAGCTATTGGCGCCTCAAACTTTACCGCTGACAGGCTTGCCAAATCACTTGAAGTGAGTGCAAAATCTGGTTATCCCGCTTATCAGACATTACAGCCGCTTTATAACCTTTACGACCGTGCCGGTTTTGAAAAAGAACTGGAACCATTCTGCTTAAAGCATGGTATTGGTGTTATAAGTTTTTATGGGTTAGCAAAGGGTTTCCTGACAGGGAAGTACCGCAGCCAGGCTGATGCGGATAAAGGAGCGCATGGCGGAAGGGTAGTATCAAATTATATGAACGAACGTGGTATGAGCATATTGGCTGGACTTGATGAAGTTGCCAAGAGGCATAATTCAAATCCTGCACGGGTGGCATTAGCCTGGTTAATGGCACGGCCTGCAATTACTGCACCGATAGCAAGCGCCACAAATCTTAAACAGATGGAGGACCTTGTTAAATCAACAGAACTGAAATTAGATGCTGCTTCAATTGAAATATTGAATGCGGCAAGCAAATACTAGAAAGCTTATTTAACAAAACCTTCATATCTTCTCAGGTAATTAACAAAGGCATCGCTTACGGCTACTGCATTTAATTGTTCCTTAGAGAATGGCGGCCTTTCAGGCTGAAAGTCAGCATTTGCAGCTAATTTAGGCCAATCGGGATTACCAATGGCTGATTTTCCCAAAGCAACCATATCTGCCCCGTTATTTAAGCATTTTTCAGCATCCTGCCTGGTCCAGATTTCTCCGGCAACCATTATTGTAACATATTCAGGTAGTATATCACGGTAGTAGCGGGTTATTGTTTTATCTCTGGCTTTATATTTATCTGGCTTTTTAAATGCATCCCAGGCTGAAACGTGTATATAATCGGCGCCTTCGTCGGCAAGCATTTTAGCAGTTAACAAACCCTCATCAAAATCTATTCCTTTAAATACCCCTCTGTCTTCCGGAGATAACCGCACTCCGACAATAAATGCCGAGGGCACAGACTTTCGTATATTTTGTATGGTCATTTTCAGCAGTCGGGAACGGTTTTCAAAAGAACCACCCCATTCATCAGTCCTTTTATTGGTATCGGCGCTTAAAAACTGGTGAAATAAATATCCATGCGCTCCATGTAATTCCACTCCATCAAACCCTGCATTATATGCCCGTTTTGCCGCTTCTGTAAAATCATTTATAACACGAAGAATTTCCTCGACGGTTCCTTCGCGTACCTGTTTGGGTGGATTACCCGGTATAGTATATGCGCTCGAACTCCAGGGAACAAGCCCTGTGATTTTTTCCGGAGCACGTGAACCTCCATGAAATATCTGCACTATACCAAGGCTGTCAGTATCATGAATTCCTTCCGCTAACCTTGTAAGGCCCGGAAGATGTTTGTCGTCCCATATACCCATCTCACCTTCCCATCCCTGCCCATCGGCAGAAACATGGGATGCGCAGGTAATTATCATCCCAAAACCACCCTCTGCCCTGCGTATTAACCAATTGTATTCATTGTCACTCAATGTTCCATCGGCATTGCTTTGCGAATTAGTCATGGGTGCAAGTGCTATACGGTTTGCGCAGAGTATCCCCGTTCTACCTACTGTTATCCTGTCAAATAAATTCATATGATTTCTAAAAAGGCAAAGATATTTTTATCTTCTTTTACAAACTATGATAAATGATAATTTTGCAGGTGATTTATCTCATAGTTAAATGAAAATAATATATAATAAAATATTTCTTGAGCATACCACGCCTCCCAGCCATCCTGAAAACAGAAAGAGGTTGGAATCACTTGGCAATATTCCGGAATCAACTATTATTGACGGCGAACCCTTTCTTGAATTGGTGCATCCTAAAACCTATATTGATAAAATAAAAGAAGCCTGTAAAAACAGTGAGCAGCTTGACGCGGACACTTTTACATCTGCTAAAAGCTTTGAGGCTGCTAAATATGCGGCAGGCGCAGCTATAATGGCATCTTCAACAAATGATTTTGCCATTGTTCGCCCGCCCGGACACCATGCCCATCCCAATATGGCCAGCGGTTTTTGCTTATTCAATAACATTGCCATCGCTACACAAAAATTAGTTAATGAAGGGAAAAGGGTCTTTATACTTGACTTTGACGGCCATCTCGGAGATGGAACATTGGCGACATTTTATAATACCGACAAGGTGCTCTTTTGGTCCTTGCACCAATACCCGGCATTTCCCGGTGGCGGATTTGTGGATGAAATTGGAGAAGGAAATGGTAAAGGATATTCCGCTAATGTACCATTGCCTCCCGAAAGCGGAGACGATATTTTTATGCATGCCATAAATAATTTTATGACCATTGCCGAACAATTTTCACCCGATGTGGTGGGCGTGTCTGCCGGGTTTGACGCGCATATACAAGACCCTCTTTTGCAATTACGCGTATCGGCAAATACTTATTATAAAATAGGTACATTATTAAAGAGTAAGTTTAGAAATGTATTTGCAGTGCTCGAAGGCGGGTATAATACCACATATCTTCCTGAATGCCTATATAACTTCCTTGCAGGAATAAATGGAGAGCAAATTTATCATTCCGAAGATGAAACGCATTCACCGCCTGATGTATTAAAAGAATATATGCGCAGGGCATCTATGTTGCATAGTAGCCTAAGCCATTATTGGGATTTGAATTCTTACCACGGAGACACAGAGAGCACGAAGTTGCGCAGAGGATAACACATTGCTATCCAAAAAATAAATTGCCACAGATCTGCAGAATGAAAGCGGAATTATCCTTTTAAATATTCTGAGGCTGTTTAAATTTTATCAATAAGGAATATGTTTCGACAAGCTCAACATGACGCGATATTGTCAGCCTGAGCTTGTCGAAGGCCCATAAAATAAGCTGGTTTAAATTTAAACAGCCTCATTAATAAATCTGTGACAATCTTTTTCATTGTATCTTTGCACCTTAATTTTTTCAAAACATGGCAGAGGTAGGAGCAAGAAAATGGATTATTACCATTACGGTAATACTTGCCGCTTTGCTCGAACTTATAGACACTACCATTGTTAACGTTTCCCTTCCCGATATTATGGGCAACCTTGGCGCTACGCTTGACGAGGTGGGTTGGGTGGTTACCGCATACACTGTTTCGAATGTTATAATATTGCCCATGTCGGGCTGGATAGGCAGTAAATTTGGCAGAAAGAACTACTTTCTTTTCTCCATCATCATGTTTGTTGTGGCTTCGTTCTTTTGCGGGCATGCGCATAGCCTTAACGAATTGATAATATTCCGTATTATGCAGGGCCTTGCCGGTGGCGGCCTGCTTTCACCCGCGCAGGCAATATTGCTTGAAACATGGCCTCGCGAGGAAATGGGTATGGCTACCGCTTTATTCGGGCTTGGAGCTGTGTTCGGCCCGACTGTCGGCCCAACCATAGGTGGTTTTATTACCGACCACCTTTCATGGCCCTGGATATTTTACGTAAATATACCTGTAGGCGCAATCGCGGTCTTTTTGGTTATAACATTTATAAATCAGCCCGCCCGAAGTCCGAAAGGTGAAAAAGTAGATTGGTGGGGCATACTGTTCCTTCTATGCGCTGTCGGCAGCCTGCAATTATTCCTGGAACGCGGCGACAGGTTAGATTGGTTTCACAGTACATTTATATGCTTCCTCGCCGCATCAGCAGTAATATTCCTGTTTGCATTTATCTGGCGCGAGTTACATTATGATTTCCCCGTGGTAAATTTCAGGATAATGCGGCACAGGAGTTTTAGCATTGGCATGTTTACATCCTTTATGCTTGGCTTTGCCATGTATGTATCGGTGTTTGTGTTCCCGGTTTTTTGCCAGAGCCTTCTTGGTTTTACCGCTTTGCAAACAGGCGAGATATTATTCCCGGGAGGAATTGCGACTATCTGCATGATGCCATTTATCGGTACTATGCTAAAGAAGGGAATACCGGCCCAGATTATGTCAACCATTGGCATGACTTTGTTTTTCGTATTCTCTTACCTGATGGCAAATTCAAACCTGCAATCAGGCACGGGTAATTTTTTCTGGCCGCTGATTATACGCGGTATAGGGATGTCGCTTCTTTTTGTTCCCCTTACAACACTTGCCGTACAGGACCTTCAGGGCAGAGAACTGGGACAAGGCACAGGATTGAATAATATGATGCGTCAGTTAGGCGGTTCATTTGGCGTAGCCATCAGCACAGTTCTTCTTAACCACCGCTTGGCCCTTCATCGCAATAACCTCGTAAGTTATATAAATAATTACAGCAGCGCTTCTAATTCGCGCATGAGCATGATGGTAAACCAGTTTATGTCGAGAGGATTTAGCCAGGGACAAGCTCAGCAAATGGCATCAAGGGCTATTGATGGCATTGTTACCAGGCAGGTTATGGTGCTATCCTATAACGATGTATATATGTTTGTCGGTGTTTTCATGCTTTGCTGCATACCTCTTTTATATTTACAGAAGTTTAAAAAGAGAGTGGCTTTACCTGTTGACGCCCACTAATTCAAAGGTTATTATACCATTACTGAATATATAAAAGCCCGATATAATTACTTAACCAACAACGAGTAAAATGGACTAATTAGTCAAACCTCAAAAACTAGTACAATCCTTTATTTTGGGGTGTTTTCAACTAAAAAAAGTCAATAAAAATCTGCAAGAAACAGCGTAAAGAAGGCGAAAAACTTGCAGATTTGCTACATGA
>JBKQUY010000114.1:0-19629 GCA_052325425.1 Bacteroidia bacterium
GTGAAACTATTTTTGAATTACTAACTTCCTTTCCGAAATCAATTCACCTGATTAAAGTAATTATGATGCTTTACTGAATAGGAGCCGGTTGTTATAAAAGACATTCACTCATTTAAAACATTCCTACTGTTTGATTTTTATGTACTGGAGCTTAATAACATGATTTTAATTTTTTTATTGAATTGTTTATGAACAAAATCAAATAATTTTACAACCGATTTTATAAGGGAATGTTGACAGAAATTATTAATTTCATTCAAGATAAACATAATGTAAAAACATTAGAAGTTAACCAGGAAGCCAATAGCAATTATAAGAGTATTAACGCAGGTTTTAATCAACATTATCGTCAAATTGATAACAAACGCAATATAACCCCAAATATTTATGACAAAGGCAGAACTTATAAAGGAGGTATCGCAAAAGACCGGCATTGAAAAAGCAATTACAGAAGCTACCATTCATGCATTTATGAAAAATGTGCAAGAGCATGTTTCAAATAAAAATAAAGTTGTGCTTAAAGGTTTTGGTGTTTTTAAGGTAAAAAAACGTGCAGCAAAAACTGCTCGCAATATTGGCAAGAATAAGGTTATGCTTCTTCCAGAGTGTTATATACCTGCATTCAAGCCATCTAAGATGTTTGTTGACATGGTTAAGAGGATAAAGGTTTCAGATGCTATAAAAGCGTAAACAACTTTTAATCTTACCAACAAATCACTCCATTTTTCAATAATTTTCCCATTATTTTCCCCTAAAACGTGCGTTGGTATTGGTATTTGGTATAAATTGGGGCATTATTAACCTTATAAAACCTAATAAAAATGAACAAATCAGAATTAGTGGAAGCAATTGCTAAGGAAAGCAAACTGACAAAGGCAGACTCAGCAAAAGTACTTGATGCATTCGTGAACCAAACGACCAAAGCCCTGAAGAGTGGTGGACATGTGGCTCTCGTAGGTTTCGGAACATTCAAGGTTGCAAAACGTTCAGCAAGAACCGGAAGAAATCCTCAGACCGGCAAGGCGATTAAAATCGCTGCAAAGAAAGTTGCAAAGTTCAAGGCTGGAGCAGGATTGGCGAAGGCTGTTAAGTAATTATTTCACTTCACCAGACAAGAAAGCCCTGCTGTAAATGTGGGGCTTTTCTTTTACCCTTACTTGAAGAATTATTATTTCTTTCCAACAGCCTTCATCACCTTATCACTCTTTACGCCATACTTGTCATAAATAAACTCAAAGAAGCCTCTTAAAATGCTCTTGCAGGCTTTTTCCGTCAGCAGTTTGCTTGTTTGCCGGGTATAGAATGTCCTGAGCCTGGAATTGGTCATAGCAACCGTAATATCCTCAAACCCCGTGCACATTTCGTGATGATAGATTAATTCAATAAAGAAAAACAGAACATCGTATTGAGTATCTATTTCTTTGGGTATTACCTTTGATTTACGGAGGAATTTTAAATATTCCTCCATGTAGGATTTCATTTCCTGATAGAAGTATTCAGCAGACATCGTATTGTAAATATATGAAAGATTATTCTTTTATTGCAACAGGATAAGTAAGATATTTGGAGGTTACTGAAAGTGAATGAATAATTTTTTAAATTTTTTAAATACTCGGTTTTAATGATCTCTTTTTGGGAAAATACATGAGGTCGGTGAGGTCGGTTTTTGAGGTCGGTTTTTCACGAAAATGAGCCAAAATGTAAGTTTTTGACCGAATTTCAATTTTACAAAAGTAAATGTACTACATGTGCCTAATCCCCTTTGTTATCAATGGTTTTATTATCTAAAAAAATCTAATTTGTATCCATATCTCAATGACCTACCAACAGATTTCTAATCTGTCGGTCGTGAGTTCGAATCTCGCCGGGATCACTTGTCCCAATACTTTTTCTGACAACTAAAGCCAACTGATTATTTTAAATTGCCCGTACCAAATATTAAAAGATAATTAGTTGTTAAGGGGTTATCATTCTTTCCAGATTTTAAGCAAAATAAGGTGAATAGGGAAGTTTACCCTATCTTCTCAAACGCGGGTCCATGGCTTCTGTCAATCCTTCACCCAAAAGGTTATAAACAGTAACGGTAATAAAAATTGCGACTCCGGGAAAAACTGCCAGCCACCATGCTGCAGGCTTTGAGCGAGCCTCGGAAAGCAAAGCCCCCCAGGTAAGTGTGTCGGCCGGAACCCCTATTCCTAAAAACGATAATGTTGCTTCGGTAAGAATAGCGCCTGCAATGCCAAAAGTAACCGCAATAAGCACAGGTGACAGGGCATTGGGTAATGCATGGAAGAATATGGTCCGTAATTCAGAATACCCAAGCGCCCGTGCAGCTTCCATATATTCGAGGTTTCTTATTCTTAACAGTTCTGAACGTACAAAACGGGCTATACCCGCCCAGGATGTCAGGCCTATAACCACCATTACCAGCATTAATGAGGGTTTAGCTATTGCAACAATAGCTATAATAAGGAAAAGTGTCGGAATAGAAACCATAACTTCAATACACCGGGAAATAAAAATATCAACCGGTACATTAATTCTTTTTCCAAGAAATGGAAACCATTTCAATGGTATTGCAAGAATATTTCCTATTGCCATTACCGCCATAAAAACAATAATGCTGAATAATAATTGCCCTAAAAACTCGGGAAAAGAATCTGCAAGTGCATCAGTTAAAGCGTAGGAACGCAGCCCGAATGAGTAAAATACTGCAAGTACAAAAAAGACAATATTAAACAGTATGCTTATGCGGGACATTTGAAGCCTGTCGTCACCATAATACCCTGCAAGTAAGCCAAGTACCAGGCCGATTAATGCTGCGATACTCATCGATACTATTCCAACAAATAAAGCAATGCCTGTACCATGTATCATAACAGCAGCAATATCATGCCCCAATTCATCGGTGCCAAGCCAGTGCCGCCAATGCATTGATCGGACATGTTGTTTTCCAAAAGGGCTGACTGAATGCACATTTAGCTCATCTATATTTCCTGGAAGGTAGGGTATCGGTGGAAAAAGCGCCCAATCATAGTTTAACTCTTTCCATTCCGTATTTTGCAGTTCGCCCGGCCATTTACTTAATCCCATATCCACCGCAATAGATTTGAACACAGGGAAATACAAATGATTATTATAACTGCATGCCAATGGCTTTTCATTAGCGATGAAATCTGACAACCCTGCTATTGCAAACAAAAAGCAAACCAACCGAAATGAAAGAACCGCTATACTGTTTTTGCGAAATTGTTTCTTTACCAGCATCCAATAACTCTGTGGAGTTTCAGCCCTTGTTGCTTTAAGCAAAGCCTCATCCGCCTGTTTCATCGGATTAATTAGAACATGGAAAAATTTATGTTTCGTCATTTTCGGGCCATTACCTTTGTAAATGAAATTCTTGGGTCAGCTACAGCATAAAGTATATCGGCAACCAATGTGCCTGTAAGTGTAAGAAAGGCGGCAGACATGGTGCAGGCCAGAACAACAGGGTAATCATCAGCCATTAACGCGTTGTAACTAATTTGTCCCATACCCGGTATGGAAAATATCTGCTCTATAACAACAGAGCCCGAAAGCAACAATGGAAAAACATTGGCAAATAAAGTGATTACCGGCATGAGTGAATTACGAAAAGCATGTTTCCATATTACCATATTTTCTGGAAGTCCTTTTGCTTTAGCCGTGCGTATATAATCCTGCCCTATAACGTTTAACATACCTCCCTCCATTTGGCGCGATATAAAAGCAAGAGAAGTATATGTCCAGCAAAAAAGAGGTAAAATCAGCCTGTATAAACCTTGTGTAATATGATACATCAGCGGTGCATCAGCGGGAATTGGTGCTGCACCGGGTGCAGGAAACCAGGACAACCAGTCTCCTCCACAAAAGAATATAATCAGCAAGGTCGCTATCCAGAAATTGGGCAGGGAGTAAAGCATGAATAATCCCGATGTCGTAAATCTTTCACTTTTGCTGCCTTTTTTTACCGCAGCCCTTACTCCAACAGGAATAGCTATAAAATATGCCAGTAAAATGGATATGAAACTAATACCTAAAGTCCATTTCATGGCATCCCAAAGTATAGGGCCAACCGGTCGCATATCCTGGTATGAAATTCCTAAATCTCCTCTCAGGAAACTGACCAGCCAGTGATGATATTGATTCCTGAAGCCATACCAATGGATTACAGGTATATATTTACGGTAGGGCGCTTGATTATCAACCATATTTTTTTCAGTGGCTTTTAATACAGTAAGTTCTGCTGAAAGTGGCTGTAAGGGGCTGTTTTTCCTGCCTGCAATATTATCAAGTTTATTAAGAGTGTTGTTGATTTTATCGTACCTGTAATTTATAAACAGAGCATTTGCTGCCGATTTTGCGTCAGAAAGATATTTCACTCCTGAACTGTCACCTTTTATGTTATTCAGCAAGTTATTAAACTCTTCAATTGCAGAATAGTAGCGGACAACATTATTCCAATTACCATAAATATATGCCAGATGGGCAAGATTTTCACGGGTGTCTTTTTTCGCTATCCTGTAAAGTGTATCGCTTGCAGAAGCATTTGTAATACTGAAATAAAACATGGGCAAATCAAGTCCAAGTTTATGGCGCAGTGAAATATATGCTGATTCATCGGTTAGACCTTTTACAGATTGTTCTTCGCCTTGCTGCTTATTTAATATGGTTTCAACCGGATCACCCGGGGCATTAGCCCCAAGAATGAATGTAATTAAAGAAATAGCGATAAATGTTGGAATAAAAATAAATATCCGCCTGACTGTATACTTCAGCATGCTGAAGAGGAATTATGCATTTAATTAATCTTTGTCTGTTTTGAAGCCGGCTTCCCAATAACAAGGAATATCAGGTGACGGGTAAGCATTGGAAAATTTCTTGTTGATGGCAATTAAGGCTTCCGGGGCAAATAAAAATATATATCCGCATTGTTCATGCATAATGCTTTGTAATCGTTTTATCATTTGAGAACTTTTCACAGGGTCCAATTCCATGCGGATAGAATCTATCAGAGCATCTGATTCTGCATCGCCAAAACAGGTAAAATTTGAACCTTTATTAAGAGCCGAAGTAGTATAAAATATCGGCTTATAATCCTGGGGGCCTGGTTGCAATACCCATCCATACATGTACATTTCAAAATGATGGGTTTTAAGATTTTCCATATATATATTATTATCCTGCTGAATTACATTTACAGATATTCCTGCTTTGCGGGCTTCTTCTTTAAATATCAATCCAACTCTTTTTCTTTGTTCATTTCCCGAATTAGATAAAAAGTCAATTGTAAAGTCTGTTTTTTTTCCGTCAATAACCTTATCCAGAATTCCATCCCCGTCGCTATCCTTCCAACCGGCAGCAGCAAGTAAGGCTTTTGCTGTATCTATATTGAAGATGTATGGCATTATAGAATTGTAATAGTCTAATGAATCCATCGGAGAAACCGGGCCGATAACCTGTTTAGCATAACCATAATAGACATCGTTGATTATTCTCGGCACATCAATCAAATGTGCAATGGCTTTGCGGGCATTCAAGTCAGAAAATTTGGGGTTTGTCATGTTTAATCCGATGTAAGTATAACCAAACTTTACAATGTTATATAGGTTGAAATTTGCCGCAAATTTTTCAGACTTTGATAAATCAGAAAAATCTGGAGGTTTAATATAGTTTATTGCATCAATGTTTCCTGCTTTAAGCGAAACAAGAGCGGAGGTCATGTCATTAATAGTCTGGTAAACAAGTGTTGAAGGATATGCCTCGAAAAAACAATTGTTACTTACCAATACATCGCCCCACCAATTATCCTTCTTCTTTAACACAATTCTCTGGCCCGTTGTCCATTCAACAAATTTATAAGCACCGCTACCCGACACATATCCTGGCTCACGGGAATATTTGACTGAATTAAATTCTTTTGCAAATGCAATAACCTTTGGTTCACTGGCTATGCCGGTATCGCTGCAAATCTGTTTGAACGTAAAATTTTCAAGGTATTTAGCCGAGTCATATACATATTCAGGCAATATATAGGTATCAGTCCCTGTAGCTGTAACAGCCGAAGCATATTTTGCCCCATATACAATGGTAAATTTTCCTGGATTACCGGCATAGGTTATAATATCATTAACCATATCATAATATGGCCTGAGGGCCTCATCGTTGATTAAAGGAATTTTAATTGTTTTAAGAGTAAATAAGGCATCTTTTGCTGTAACGGGAGAGCCGTTATCCCACTTTGCTTCTTTCCTTATTTCGAACGTAATAAGCATCTGCCCATCCGGAGCAATTTTTACATCCGGAAGGCTATCGGCCAGAACGGGAACAAGCTTAAGAGTCTTGTAATCGAAATTTAAA
Organism: Bacteroidia bacterium; assembly: GCA_052325425.1. Classification (GTDB taxonomy): domain Bacteria; phylum Bacteroidota; class Bacteroidia; order JABEUT01; family JABEUT01; genus JABEUT01. Next base: position 6,379 of record JBKQUY010000114.1, read on the forward strand.
AGAGGCTGGAAGATATTATTATCAATATCTATCGAAACATTATCATAAGCTAAAACAGGGTTGAGCCTGCTGGGGTCAGAAAGTTGCCATGATACTACCTCGGAAGATTTTGGCTTATACGTTGAACAGGAACCAAACAGCAACTCCGCAAAAAACAAAACAACAACAGGATGGGCGCATTTCCTCATTCTCCATATTTATTTTAACAAATCTACAAAAATGAATGTATTATACTACATTATTTGCTTGTGGCTTATTGGCAAGAAATGACTACCGTTCAATAATCATTTTAGCTGTATATTGTTTTTGCGGCATAGATACAATTACAAAATATATTCCACCACCAAAGCCCGATACATTAAGCATGATATTATTTAACCCTATTTCAGCAGGTGTCTGCCTGTTATCAATCAGTCTTCCCACACAATCATAAACGCTGAGTGTGGCCATACAAACTTCGGTGGAGCCAAAGATTATTGATGTATTATTACTTGCGGGGTTTGGCACTATGGCCATTTTATTTAATTGCTCTTCAATTGTCACAGGCCTGATGCCAGAATAGGTATAATGCCCGTCATTGTCTGTTTGTTTCAGGCGATAGTAAGATGTGCCTTGCCATGGGGTTTCATCTATGGTTGAATAATTTAATTGTGTACTGCTGGTACCGGCTCCCGGCACCGAAGTTACAAATGTCCAATTCTCACCATCCATACTTTTCTCTACAGTAAACAATTTATTATTTATTTCAGTCGCCGTAACCCAATTCAAATCAACAACCGAGTTGTCAGGGTTATACCGGGCATCAAAAGAAAGGAGGGTAATTGGTAAAGGAACAGCTAAGCCCGCATATTGGGCAAAATTATTCACGTCATTTCCGGTAGTGGTATAACTGAAATCACCTCCTGCGAAAAGAATACTATAACCGGGTGTTGGAAATCCACTCAGGGCTGCAATAGATAAAATATTTGAAGGGTTTGAAGCGCCGTTATTACCACAAGCGCACGAAACGGTAGATTGAAAACCGGCAGTAGCTGCATTATCAGGCAATTCCATCCATCCATCATAAGCAGCTATACCTCCCGGATATAGGGTTCCGGTTTGTACTTCCTGAAAGTCGCCACCTGCATATAGTATGCCATTATTTACTGAAAGAGCGGTAACTTCTGATTCATCATTAGTTTGTAAACATACACCGCCGATTGATGACCACGTTGAAGCTGCCTGGTTCCAAAGAGCCAGGTTATCAGTGGAGGTAGAGCCTGCCTCACTAAAAATTCCTCCCACATAAACCAAGGTTCCATTATTTGCCAGCGACAAAACCACAGGGCATAAAGAATAGCTATATCCTACGTCAATACCTGAGCATCCGGCATCTCCATTAAAATATGCATTTTGAGGTATCCCGGTAGTACCCACTGAGGACGAAGTCCAATTGCTTCCATTCCACATGGCAATGTTATTTCCGGGAGATGTAAATTGCCCACCCGCATATACATGAGTATTATCAACCACATCAAGGGCATAAACTGTTGGAGAAGTTGGGCCTAAATAGCTCGCATTATTAAAACCATTACCGCCATTGGCACCATTATTGTTGTTATTTGAACCTGTTATGCCTCCTCCAAGATTAGACCATGCCGAACCATTCCACATGGCGATGTTATTAAAACCACCTATACCTGCAACTGATGTAAAATTCCCTCCTACATATAAATCTCCGCTATAATCTACAGCAAGAGCCTGTACCGGGTAACCGCCCCCATATGTATTTCCGCTACCGTAATTATAAGCCAATCCAACTCTTGAACCGCCTGATACTCCACCGCCTCCCACAGCCGACCATGTTGCGGTAGCTATCGTATATTTGGCAAGGTTGTTGTAACTATGACCAGAGCCATCAGTGGATGAGCCATTGATAGTAGTAAAGTTTCCCCCAATATAAAGCACTCCGTTATAATAAGCCATAGCATAAACTTCACTTGCATTGTCCCCTGAGGCAGGTCGGGTTCCTCCCCCTATATTCCCTATATTCGCCCATGTTCCTGAGGTATATGGGTATGTTGTATTGGGAGTCCATGAAGCAATACAGGCAGCAGCAACTGAAGATGAATTATTTACTTGGGTAAAATATCCTCCTATGTAGAGTACATTATGCACATTATCCGGGCATATTGCTGCAACTTCATAATCACCGTTTCCAGGGTCGCCTGAATTAATTCCTCCTCCGCTTCCGCCCCCTACTTGCTGCCATGTCAAATTACTTGAACAACTGGCAGTTGCAAGAGTAGTAACTGTAGTAGTACCGGAACTGCCGCTTGTGCCGTTACTGTTGCTGGCTCTTACCCGGTAATAATATATTGTTGACGCATTTAACCCACCTACATACCAGCTTGTATTATTCCCAACCAGGAGATTATTATACCCGGTTACAAAACTTGAAAAAGTATTGGAAGTTGAAACATCGAGATAATAGCTGGTTGCACCACTGGAAGCCGTCCAATTGGCTATAAAGCTGCTACAGTCAATGCTTGTCGCAGCATCAACAACCGGAGCTGCCGGAATTGGCAGCACTGTTACTGAACCGGACACATTACTCGTTACTGAACCACAAGGAGCTGCCCCGCTTACTACACAATAATAATACAATGTACCAACCGTTGTTGTTACCGGGGTATAACTGCCCGATGTAGCTCCACTAATTAAAGTACCACCACTATTAGAGCTGACAGTATTGCTGTACCATTGGTATGTCAAACCGGTTCCGGTTGCCGTAACTGAAAGAGCCGTTGCAGCAAATCCTGTTCCACCACTTTGCGCGGTAGTTGAAGGCTGAACAGTTATAGTTACGGCAGTATTTATAGTTACTGCGGCATTGCCATAAGTCCAGCAGCCGGCGTTATCTGAACCATAATAATAGGTGCCGGTTGCACTAACTGTTTGCGGAGTGCCGCCTAAAACTGTACTCGTACCATTCGAGGTTGTATTCTCCCAGTAGATTGTACCACCTGCTCCACCCGTCGCAACAAGAGAGGTATTGGTGCAATAGGTCCCCGCAGTGGATACCGTTACGGCAGCAGGATACCCGTTAATGATTATAGCCCCGGAAACATTACTGGTCACCGAACCACACGGTGCGGCTCCGCTTATAATGCAGTAATAATAGGTTGTGCCTAATGTACCGGTTGGAGGAGTATAGGTACTCGAAGTTGCCCCTGCAATCAATTTACCTCCGATATTGGAATTTGCAGCATTGCTATACCATTGGTATGTCGGAGATGTTCCGGTTACCGATACTGACAATGCTGTTGCAGAACCACCCTGGCATATATTCTGCACCGTAGTTGAGGGTTGAGATGTAATTGCAATTGCTGTATTGATGGTAACTGCGGCACCGCCGTATGTCCAGCACCCGGCATTATCTGAACCATAATAATAGGTGCCCGAAGATGTTACAGTCTGATTCCCGGTAGTGGCTGTATTCGTACCATTGGAGGCAGTGTTTTCCCAATAAAGCGTTCCCGGCGCTCCGCCTGATGGAACAAGGGTTGTATTGGTGCAATAGGTGCCCGCAGTGGATACCGTTACCGCTGCAGGAATAGTATTAATAGTCACTGCTGTAGCGCTTGAATATGTCCAACATCCGGCGCCGCTTTTCGCGCCATAATAATACGTACCGGAAGTATTTACCGTTTGAGGCGTACCACTTGCAGTACTTGTTCCGGTTGCCGATGTGTTTTCCCAATATAAAGTACCACCGGCACCACCCGTTGCTACAAGCGATGTGCTGCCGCAATATGTTCCGGCAGACGATACTGTAACTGCAGCGGGTGTTGAAAAGGTTTGTGTTCCACCGGCGTTGGTAGGGCCACCGGCTGTAGTACTGGTAGAGGTCAGGTTTGAGGCAGCTATTCCATTTACGGCAATGGTATGTGCGTATGTTGCACCGGCCGCAATATTGGCAGTTATCCAAAAATAATAGGTTGAGCCACTGTTAAGTGTGGGGCTGCCAAATGCAGGAAATGTTTGAGTGCCCGCGGCGGCGGGTGATGAAATAGTGGCAAGCAAATTAGCAGTAGAAAAAACATTTGTAGTAGTATAATATAAATTAAACGATGAAATATCGGCTGCGACATAGGTTCCTGTTGTTACAAAGCTTACATCAGTCAGGTTACCGGCGTTAATTGTAACTGCGAGGCTGAAATCCTGCAACTGAACAGATGTTGTTCCTGCACATGGTGTTCCAGCAGCAGGCGCATTTGAACCTAAAGTAACTGTGGAACAGCCAGAAGTTGTAAAACTTGGTAACGCCTGCCATGCGCAAATGTTAGTTGCACTTGTAGAACGAATCCATGCGTAATATGTAGTACCGCAGGTTAATCCTGTTAGGTTCTTAGAAGTGCCGGAATATGCCGAAAATGTTGGGGTAGTACCTATTGCTGGTGCTGTACTGGAAGTGCTGTAATAAATATCATAGGTCGCGGGCGGATTCGATGCAGGAGCTGTCCAGCTGAGTGTTGCGGTAGTAGCAGTAATTGCCGAGGCTGTGAATGCATTTGGTACACCAATTAATCCTATCTCCATATCCGGGCGTGCATCACCAATGGAAGAAGGACAAGAAGTACCTGCTCCATTTGATAAATCATAAACTGTCATATTATTAGTACCCGAAGTGCTAAATTGTGAACCGGTGGGTTCATTTGTTAAGTACGAAGCCCTGCCTCTGCCAGCAGCCCCGGTATAGGTCATATAATAGCAAGGCGTGGTACATAATGCACTGGTTGTATTACATACTACAATCATGTCAAGCGTGGTGCCATTATAAGTAAAGGGAGTAGTCAGATTAACTGAATTCCAGCCTGCTGAAGCATTTGGAAAACTTCCGCTCCACACTAATGTATAGGTATTAAAAGTTGCATTTGTAATATTATAAGTAGAATTTTCAGCACCTAATGATGTGCTGGCAGTATTTCTCAAATAGATAGATACACCAGGTATTGCTCCCGACGAGACAGAGTGAAACGCAATTGATGTAATTGATTGGGAGGTGGCTGGTAACACCGGTGTGTTTCCTTCACCATTAACATAAAGAAATTCTGAACCGGAATAAGAATAATCAATAGAACATGAACCTGTACCTGTTGGAAAAGGATAGAACTGATCACTAAAGCCACTTGTTCCAATTGTAACTGTAGTCTGTGCACTGCCATTCCTGGCAAGCAGCAGGCATCCCAGTGCTGCAATAATAGAAAGAAATTTTCCTATGTATTTATTTACCATTATTTATTCTATAACTTTATATAGTTATTTAACATTAAACACCTGTTATTCCACACCTGAATCAGTTTAGTTTTATTATTTAACAGATTCACTATTCTTACTTGCATTATTATTCAATCTTCTGATTTAATTTTACGACAAATAGCTCACTGGTTTTCCCATAGATTTTCATGCTATTTCTCATGCTTAATCTCACCTTATTTATGTAGATGTACAAATTTACCTGTCAGCAAACAGATATTTGAACTTGTTTTATGGTCACTTTTAATAATCCATTTATTAAAAATTCATTAATTCATTGTGAATTATTCATTAAATATTCTAATTTTGCTGTATTAAAGCTAATTTCCGGAAAATAAAAGGTTAATAATCCAATGGAAAATTCAAACCTCGTAAAACTGATAAAATCTCTAAAAAAAAATGAGAAGAGGTATATTTTTCTCCAGCTTTCCAAGCATAAAGGTGGCTCTAACCTGCTCAAGCTCTATTCCCTCATCAATGACACAGACCCAATTAATGAGGAAATAATTGCGCAAAAATATCAGGATAAAAAATTCATTTCACAGCTTAAAATAAACAAACACAACCTCTATTATCTTATACTCGATGCCCTGCACGATTTTCATTTAAGAGGTTCTGTGTATGGACGCATATTAAATATGCTGCATCAATCAGAAATACTATCATCCAAGGGACTAACTTCAGCACGCTCAGAATTGCTGGAAAAAGCCGGCAAGCTGGCTGACGAATACGAATTATCGGAGTTGAAATTAGAAGTATTGCGCCTGCAAAACCTTGAGCCCGGAGATATGGCTGCCTCTATAAGTTTACATAATGAAGCTATGAAGCTTACTGAGAGGATATCGGAAGAAAATGCGATAAAACATCTTAATAACCGGATATCTTTATACCAACGAAAAGTAGGACAACGCCTTACCGGTACCCAGTTAAAATATATCGAAACTCAAATGTTAGATACAATAAACTCTCAAAATTTCAAGAGCAATACATTTTTTAACCAATTTTTTTACTTCCGTATATTATCACTATACCATAATATGGCAGGCAGAATTAAAGAAACCTATGAAAATGACCTGAGGTTACTTAACCTGTTTAAACAGTCGCCCAATATGCTTAACTTACAGGTATGGAGAGAAAGGTACCTTTCTGCACTGAGCCGCCTCATTACTTCATCTTCGCTTATCGGTAAAAATGAACTGCTTACGCATATATCAGAAGAAATCCAAAAGCTGGATATTTCAGACAGACGCAAAGCTTTTGCCGATATAAATATCCTGGATGCTTATATGCAATTGGGAGAATTTGAAAAAAGCAGCGAATTGGTTAAGCAGGTTGAAAATAAAATTGAGTTTTACCATAAAAGCCTTGGTCCTGCCAATAGAATTGCCATTTATTTTAATCTTGCAGTTCTTAATTTCGGTTTAGAGAATTATTCGCGTTCACTCAACTGGATAAATGCCATAATAAATAATCCTGCCGATACCCATACAGAAGATGTCGGTGTTTCAAATAATCTCAGGATACTCCGTCTGATTTTATACTATGAACTGGGATATTTAGATATTTTGGAATATGAACTTCGTTCAACATACCGATATATATTTAAACGAAAGAACCTCTTCAGGTTCGACCAACTGGTTTTGCAGTTTATAAGGAAAACTGTTTCACTCAATAACAAGGATAAACTGAAGAAAGTTATGGAAGAAACCCGTAATTCCCTGGATAAACTTTCTAAAATAAAAACTGAGCAACAAACATTATCCTATTTTGATTTTATTTCATGGTTGGACAGCAAACTTGAAAACCGAAGGTATACTGATATAGTAAAAGAAAGGGTCAGGGAAAGATTATTGAAACGTATGGAATCATAAGAAAATTGATGAAAATTTTATCAACCTTTCTGCCGATTCGAAATATTTCACCTATTAATCTACCATAAATCAGCTATTGGAATATTAACCTATATATTAAGAAAAATATATCCGCATTTTTTAAAAATCATTAATAATCAGGTAATTTCTTAATAATAATTTAACTTGTGGATTATTAACCTTTAATAGAAGGTGGGTTTCAAAATGAAATTGGGGTAGGATAGATTTGAATTCCGAAACAATCAATTAAGTACCCCATGAATAAGAAGAAGTTACTTACCGCAGGGCAGGTGACAAGAAAAGGAAAGCGTAAACTTTTAATTGAAATTAAACATTTTAGTCAATATCATCATTTATGATGAATTGCAGTTATTAAATATCCTAACCCGAGAAATGAATAAATATACAAAGAGAGTTACTATCTGCTTAAGCTTAATCGTTACACTTTTTGTAAGCAAAATAAATGCTCAGTGGATAGCACCCGGTGGCGGAACAAACAATTTTGCCTATGCGTTTTGCTCAGATGGTACAAATCTTTATGTTGGAACAGACCCAAACCCATTTGACGGCACAAAGAATTATATTTTAAAATGGGATGGTTCAACATGGTCAAATCTCGGATATGTAAATGGGTCTATATGTGCATTGGCATATATAGGCGGTAATATTTATGCAGGCGGTTCGTTTTCAAGTGCAAATGGTACCGCAGGGTACAATAATATTGGCGCATACAATGTTGGTTCATCTACCTGGTCAAAGCTTGGCACCGGTACAAATAGTTTTGTTACTGCCCTTACTGTTAGCGGCGCAACACTTTATGTGGGTGGAGATTTTACTACCGTGAATGGAACAACCTGCAATTACGTAGCTTCATGGAGTGCCGGAACCTGGTCAGCGCTTAATCCGGGTACCGGGTCAGGTGTGAACGGTGATGTATGGGCGCTTACTGTGCTGTCCGGTAATTTATATGTGGGTGGACAGTTTTCATCTACCGGAAGTGGACTGGCTGTAAATAATATAGTGGAGTGGACAGGTTCAGCATGGTCTGCCTTAACATCAGGTGTTACAGGTTCGGTTCTTGTAAACAATATTGCCACTACCCCGGACCAGCTTGCCGCTAATCCTGACCCAACAGTAATGGCGCTTACCAATGATGGAACCAATCTTTATGTTGGAGGCGACTTTACCACTGCCGGTGGAACTCCGGGGTTTAACAATATAGCCGAGTGGAATGGTTCAGCATGGTCAAAACTTGGAGCTGGCATGAGTGCCCCCGGTTGTACTCTTGGAGATGCAAATGGGGATAATGCCAATGTATATGCATTAACTATGTATAACGGTAACCTTGTTGCCGGAGGCGATTTTGGGACCGCCGGCACATATAATAATGCCTTAGGTATTGCACAATGGAATGGCACTAGTTGGATAGGGTTCAGCACTTCATGCGGCTCAAATATAAATAGCGATGTATTCGCTTTATGTGTTTCTGATGGCAGTTTGTATGCAGGGGGGCAGTTTCCCAATCCTGCATTTTACACCGCAGAATATACAGGCGCCGGCCCCTCCATGACAATAAATGCTGCTCCAAGTGCTACAATTTGCCAGGGTACTTCAGTTCCGGTTACTGCCAGCGGCGCTACTACCTATTCATGGAGCCCTGCTACCGGACTAAATGTAACTACCGGAGCAACAGTAACGGCGAGCCCGACTGTTACTACTACTTATTCGGTAACAGGTACACTGGGTGGTTGCAGTGGTACACAAACGATAGTGATTACAGTTATCCCCTCACCTACTATGACTATCAGCAGTTCAAACTCTTCTATATGCCAGGGAACTGATTCGTCAACACTTATTGTTACCGGCAATTCCGCAGGTGGCTATACCTGGGCTGCAAGTGCAGGTTTAAGCGCTACCACAGGCGATACTGTAACCGCTAAACCTACTGTAACAACTACTTACACTGTAACAGGAGTTGCGGGTGGATGTAATGGAACACAGACTGTGGTTGTTACTGTTACAAGCCCACCAACAATAAATGTCTCTGCTGCTTCTCCGGGTATTTGCCTGGGTGATTCTACTAAACTTACAGCTACAGGCGCAACAACCTATACCTGGAGTCCGGCAACAGCATTGAACCAGACTACGGGTACAACGGTTATTGCCAACCCCACTTCCCCTTCTACATATACTGTAACAGGTACAACCGGAGGATGTGTGGCGACAGGTACAGTTGCTATAACCATAAATCCGTCTCCAACAGTAAGCATAGGGTTAACGGGCATATCAACCACAATATGCAGCGGAGATACAATCGGGTTAATAGCCAGTGGGGCAAACACCTATTCATGGAGCCCTGCCGCAGGGCTTAATACTACCACGGGTGTGCACGTAATTGCAAGCCCCACCGCAACAACCCGGTACACAGTAACCGGAACCAATTCAAGCGGTTGCTCAGATACCACTTCAGTAGTTGTTACTGTAAATCCTACCCCTTCTATTACAATATCAGCATCTGCATCAGGTATTTGCCCGGGCGATAGTGTATCTCTTAATGCCAGCGGTGCAGCATCCTATACATGGATACCTGCCACAGGTTTAAATTGCACGGTATGCCCTAATACTGAATCCACTCCTACCGCTACAATTACTTATACGGTTCTGGGCAAAGGTACTGGTGGATGTACGTCAAAAGACAGTGTTCAGATTACGGTGTCACCTACACTTTCAGTAACTATATCATCCTCATCCTTATCAACTTGCACAGGAGATTCGGTGGTACTTAATGCCAATGGAGCATCAACTTATACGTGGAACCCATCAGGGGGATTAAGTTGCAGTAGTTGCGCTAACACTACAGCCTATCCGGGTTCCACAACTATTTATACAGTAACCGGAACATCTGGCGGTTGCGCCGGGAATGACACCATTTCAATTACTGTCAATCCCACCCCAACAATAACCGTAACAACTACCGGGCTTGCCGCAGTAATATGCGCGGGAGATACAGAAGGGATGACAGCCAACGGAGCCAATACTTATACATGGAGTCCGGCAACCGGTTTAAACACAACAACAGGAGTTCATGTAACAGCTACACCTACAGCCACTACGACCTATACAGTAACAGGTTATAATGCAAGCGGTTGCAGCGCGAGCACAACGCAGGTCATTACGGTAAATCCTCTACCCAATACCACATTAACATCAGCCCCATCGTCAGCTATATGTCCTGGTGCTACAGATACAATTATTGCCAGCGGAGCCAATACATATAACTGGAGTCCTTCAACAGGGTTAAGTTCGACAAGCGGGGCAATTGTCGTCGCCAACCCTACTGCTACCAGCACCTATACAGTAATTGGCACCAGTGGTAAAGGATGCATGGACACAACACAAATTACTATTACAATATTACCTCCTCCGACACTTTCCATAGCTCCCGTTCCGCCTTTATGTTCCGGTGACTCTGTTGTACTCTCAGTAACCGGGGCGACTGCATATTTGTGGAACCCTCCGTCGGGATTAAGTTGTACAACTTGCAGTAATCTGAATGCTGACCCGGGTTCTACAATTACTTATACGGTGACAGGTGCCAATGGAACCGGCTGTAATTCTACCGATTCAGTAACGATTACTGTCAACACATTGAATGTCATTGCCACCCCAGCCAGCCCTGCAATATGTTCGGGAACATCAACAACCGTAATAGCCACAGGCGCATCAACTTATACCTGGGGAGCTTCTGCGGGCCTTAGTTCTACAACCGGCGACACTGTAATGGCAGACCCAACTATTACTACTACATATACCCTTGCAGGTTCTTCTGGCGCCGGATGTAATGATACTACCACTTTTGTAATCACAGTAAATCCTACACCAACTATGAACATTTCACCACAACCGGCAATAATATGTAAAGGAGATTCGATTGTATTAAATGCAGGGGGTGCTTCAACATATTCATGGAATACGGGAGCGACTACTTCCGGTATTAATATAGTTCCCGTAAATACGACTACGTATACTGTAACAGGCAGCAATTCGGGATGCACAGCCAAAGACAGTGTAACTGTTACAATAGATATGCCTGTTGTAAACACAACGGCAGCGCCAGCCATAATATGCTCCGGAAACAGCACCACACTTTCTGCCAGCGGAGCAATAAACTATACGTGGAGCCCACCAGGGGGATTAAGTTGTACGAGTTGTAGCAACACTACAGCCAATCCGGGCTCCACAACCATATATTCTGTAATAGGAACTGACAGCATTGGATGTATTGATACTGCAAGCATAACAGTAACGGTAAACCAGAAACCTAATGTAACTGTTTCTGCAACAAATAGCAATTTGTGTTCTGGAAATAGTACAACGCTTACTGCAACCGGGGCCACAAATTATTTTTGGAGCCCTGCCTCCGGATTAAGTTGTTCGGGTTGTAACAGCACTGTAGCCAGCCCCGATTCAACAACCACTTATATTATTATTGGGACAGGAGCAGGAAACTGTAATGATACAACTACGTTTACTGTAAATGTAAATACAACCCCTACTGTGAGCATCACAGCATCCGGGGGTGATACAATCTGTTCAAAAATTGGCTCAGCCATGCTGACAGCTAACACTAACGCTGCCGGGTATATTTGGAATACTGGTTCTACTGCTGATACTATAATGGTAAGCCCGACTACTCCGACTACCTATACAGTATATGCAAACAATGGTAATTGCAGGGATTCGGCGGTTGCGACGATTTATCAATATCTGCCGCTTACACTTAATATGCCAAATTATACTATATGCGCCGGCAAAACAGTTGCAATTAGTGCAACAGCAAATGGTGGCAAGCCTTCCTATAATTATAGTTGGAACAATGGTCTTGGAACAGGTACGGGCCCATTCAATGTCAATCCTTCGAAGCCAACATATTATGTATGCACAGTAACCGACGGTTGTAATGATACTGTAAAAGATTCGAGCGAAGTGGTTACGTCCTTGTCGCCCAATGTAGCTTTTACAGCTACTCCCGATACTATAACAGGCGGACAATATGTATCGTTCACAAATAACAGTACAAACATTTCCTCGTACTACTGGAATTTTGGCGATGGCAGCTCATCCATTGATAATTCTACTTATCATCAATATGGCCCCGCAGGTGATTATGTAGTTTACCTTGTGGGCACTAATTCAGAGGGATGTGTTGATACGGCCTGGGATACAATTTATGTATTACAGGTCATATATATTCCTAATATTTTTACTCCGAATGGAGACGGACAGAATGACGTATTTCATGTAACGGCTGGTGGTATGCAATACTACTATATTGAAATATATAACCGATGGGGAGAAAGAGTATTTGAATCAAACTCGCCAAACATTGACTGGACAGGAAGAAGTGAGTCTGGTGTTGAGGAATCTGATGGGACATATTATTACATCATTAAAGCTACCGATTATAGTAACAAGGAATATAATTACCATGGATATTTGCAATTAATCAGATAAACTGAAATATGGCCATTGTTTCAGTAAGCATTTTTTGAGTTTTACAGCTGATTGTAATTCAATACATTAGCTCATCAGGTTCGAATCTCGCCGGGAGCACTGGTTCAAGTCCTTTCTGAGACAATTTCAGGCAATAAAAACTTTTGAATCCCTCCCCAACAAGGAAAAAAATAGCTGCACCCATACCGATAGTCATCAGTATGGGTGCAGGAATGTTTACGAAACAGCAAATTAACTTTTCGGCTTATTCTTTTACAAATTTTACTACCTGAACATGGTTTGCTGTGGCTACTTTTACAAAGTAATTGCCTGGCGCAAGGGCGCTTACATCAATTGCCTGGCGCATTCCATTGCTAATAGTTGTATTCTTTGAAAATATTTCCTCACCGTTTACGCTTATTACCTTTATGACCGCAGTCTCGCCGGAACCGCTCATATTAAACGCCAGGTACATGTTGTCGCGGGCAGGGTTAGGATAAAGAGAAGTATTATCGGAAGAATTTATATTCTTAATTGCGGTAAATTCTCCAACCACAACAGTAAAGCTTGCTGTATCACTACATCCGAT
>JBKQUY010000115.1:0-5511 GCA_052325425.1 Bacteroidia bacterium
ATTTCAAACGCTTCAAGTCCTCCGCCTGTCGGAAGGGGTTGTGAATGGCTGGCCCACCCTTGTCGCTGAATTCCAGCTCGAAGCCCATGGGCTCGGCGATGAGAAGGATGTCGGCGAACAATATGGCGGCGTCCACGCCCAGAACTTCCTGGGCTGAGACCGTCGCCTCGCAGGCCAGTTCAGGGGTTTTGCAAAGCTCCAGAAAAGAAACCTTCGAGCGAATTTCCTGGTACTCCGGTAGGTAGCGGCCGGCTTGGCGCATGATCCAGACCTGCAACGATTATAGAGTATTGCGCCTTTTGAAAGAATGCTGTCAATATAAGCAGGGTTAGGTGGTAAATCATTCATTTTAACAGGAATATGGTATTTACTGCGCCTGTAAATTGCCCTTGGAGAAAGGTATGCCAATGGTTTACTTATCGAATACGGACTGCCTTTTTTATCAGTAAATTCTATCCAATACTTATATGATTGAGCATTAATACTACCTGCAAAAGTAATAGCTATCAACAGGAAAAGCACTTTTTTCATGCAAGTAGACACAATTATCTTCTAACAAAAGTAGTAAATGATAGCATTTTTCGCTATTTCTATTATTTTTGTAGTTTACAAAACAACAAAGCGATGGATAAAGTGGCCGAGAAAAAAAAGTCAACCGGGAAATTTTCGAAAGAACAATACCTGAAATGGTACGAGTCAATGCTTTTGATGAGGAGGTTTGAAGAAAGAACCCAGCAAGCTTATATACAGCAAAAAATACGTGGTTTTTGTCACCTGTATATTGGCCAGGAAGCTGTGGCAGCAGGAGCAACCAGTGCCATCAGGCCCGATGATAATTTAATTACCGCATACCGCGACCATGCTCACCCTTTAGCCAAAGGCACAGACCCCAAATATGTAATGGCAGAATTATTTGCCAAAGCTACCGGTTGCTCTAAAGGGAAAGGCGGCTCTATGCATATATTTGATGTTAAAAACAGGTTTTTTGGCGGACATGGTATTGTTGGCGGGCAAATTCCCCTTGGCGCAGGAATTGCATTTGCCGATAAATATAATAATAAGGACAGGGTTACTCTTTGTTTTATGGGAGACGGTGCTGTAAGGCAAGGCGCTTTCCATGAAGCGCTGAACATGGCAATGACCTGGAAACTGCCGGTTATTTTTATAATTGAAAATAACCAGTATGCTATGGGAACTTCCGTAGAGAGAACCAGTAACGTAACAGAGTTGTATGAATTGGGGCTTGCATACAGTATGCCATCATTCCCTGTTGATGGAATGAAATGTGAAACTGTCCATGAGGCAATTGCATCAGCAGCGGAAAATGCCCGTAAAGGAAACGGCCCCACACTTCTTGAAATAAAGACATACCGTTACCGTGGCCATTCTATGAGCGACCCTGCAACTTACAGGACTAAAGATGAGGTTGAAGAATATAAGGCTAAAGACCCGATAGAACACACGCTCGATATACTTAAAAAGAACAAGTGGGTTACTGAAGAGCATATAAAAGAAATGGAGAATAAGATAAAAACACAGGTTGAAGACGCTGTAAAATTTGCCGAGGAGTCTCCATATCCGGACCCATCAGAGTTATACAAAGACGTGTATATGCAAAGTGATTATCCTTTTATTGTAGATTAATATTTAAAAGATTATTAAAAATGGCCGAAATAATTCGAATGCCAAAACTTAGCGACACTATGACAGAGGGTGTTGTAGCCGAATGGCACAAAAAGATTGGAGATACCGTTAAAAATGGCGATTTGCTGGCTGATATAGAAACAGATAAAGCGACCATGGAATTTGAATCTTTCCAGGAAGGCACATTGCTTTATATCGGGGTAGAAAAGGGTAAAACAGCACTGGTAGATTCAATACTTGCTATTGTTGGTATACCTAATGAAGTAATCAAATCCTTGCTTGAAAACGAGTCGAAAAAGGCGCCAGCGGCAATTGCTAAAAAAGAAGAACCAGTTGCCCAGCCACAGCCTAAAATAGCAGAAAGTATAGCTGTCCCAGTTCAACAGCCAGTTCAAACTCAACCCCCAGTTACTTCATATAGTGTTTCTGCTCCTGCTGAAAACGGCCATTCAAAAGTATCGCCTTTAGCCCGGAAAATGGCCAAAGAACGTAATATTAACCCTACATTTATTAAAGGCAGCGGCGATGGCGGAAGAGTTGTAAAAAGAGATATTGAGAATTATTCGGGAGGTTCGCAGCAATTTGTTGGCGTTGAAAGTTATACCGATGTGCCGGTTTCGCAAATGCGTAAAACTATTGCACGGAGATTAGCCGAAAGCAAGTTTTCAGCCCCTCATTTTTACCTGACTATTGAAATAGTTGTGGACGAAATGATAAAAGCAAGGGAATCTATTAACAGTGTAGCTCCCGTAAAAATTTCATTCAACGATATAGTTGTAAAGGCAGTGGCTTCGGCCCTTCGCAACCACCCAAAGGTAAATGCATCTTGGAGGGGCGATGTAATAAGGTTTAACAAGCATATACACATTGGTGTGGCTGTTGCTGTTGAGGAAGGCTTGCTTGTTCCTGTAATCCGTTTTGCCGACGGTAAGACCCTTTCGCAAATTTCAACCGAATCCAAAAGTTATTCTCAAAAAGCAAAGGATAAAAAGCTTCAACCTTCTGACTGGGAAGGAAGCACTTTCACCATATCTAACCTTGGCATGTTTGGTATTGAAGAATTTACAGCCATCATTAATCCCCCTGATGCATGCATATTGGCGGTGGGAGGTATAAAGGAAACTGCACTGGTAAAAGATGGAGTTTTAGCAGCCGGCCATGTAATGAAAGTTACTTTATCATGCGACCACAGGGCTGTTGACGGGGTAACAGGGGCTGCGTTCCTTCAAACATTCAAACAGTTGATGGAGAACCCGGTATTATTATTGGGTATGCAAAACATATAGAATCTCCAATATTGAACAGGAAATAATGAATATCAAAGTGAATAGACAAAAAAATAAATAGGTATTTTAAACTATTTGCGTATATTAGCGTCAAATTAAAAAACATTATCATGAAAAAACTCATTGTTACATTTGGAATTATTCTTGCAGGACTGTTTACAGTTAATGCCCAACAGGATTCCCCCAAACAAAGCCAGACGGATAAAATCATGAACGAATATACCAGTGTGGCACAGGTTACCCCTGACCAGGCTGCTAAGGTTAGGCCAATGGTAGAAAGTTTTCTTGCAACGAGGAAAGAAAACAAGGAGAAATACGCAAATGATCCTGATGGATTAAAAGCTGCCAATAAAGCGAACAGGGAAAACTTAGAAACACAATTGAAAACCGTTTTATCTGCAGAACAGGTTCAAAAAATAAAGGAGTATCAGAAAGAGAAACAAGAGGAAAAAGAAAAGGAGCAGGGCAAATAACTGAACTTTAAAATAAATTTCAATAATAAAGGCGAGTAAATCTCGCCTTTATTATTTTATATTATTTCTATCAAATGTCTTAGAAAAACAAATGCAAGAGAGATTATAATGTTGAGTAAATTGTGAAGGCTCAATTTTGAGTTTTTTAGCCACAGATTCACAGATTTTTTCCATTATAAGATTTAAAATTGTCAAGCCGGTTTTTTATTGGCGGTTTTTGTCGGTTTTTTGCATTGTTTTGCACTATATGGCACCAAAAAGGCCATTTTTTACCCCCCCCTCCCGGCAAAAAAGTGTGAGTGTAGAGTTTGGAATGGCAAAACAATAAAAAATGCACACTTATGCACACGGTTCCCAGAAAAAGTGTGCAGTTTTTCTAATTTCCTGCTAATTTTTTTATCTATCTGTATAACCCAATCTTTTTTCTGAATTGGATTTAACACTTTTGCACTCTACAACATACCATTCATCTTTAGCATCATTTTTTTCTTTATATAAAAGTCTCCTCTTGCATTCTCGTTCTTGGCATTGTCTCCTCCTTCTGGTTTTTCTTTTATTCGTAATGCTGCATATCCTTTTTCATTGATATAGTCTTTAAACAGCATCTCCCCTAAAATTCCGTAAATGTTCTGTCTTGCATTCGGATTTGTTTTTAGAATTTCCAAAAACTTTGCCTCGTCAATATCAAATGTCTCCTTAATGTATTTTCTTAATTCTTCCATTGGTTAGTCTTTGAAGAGTTCAGGAATTTCAACATTAAGAGCTTTCGCTAATTTTTCAGCAACAGTTATAGAAACATTTCTTGCTCCTTGCTCAATACTTGGAATGTAGGTTCTATCTAAATCAGACATGAAAGCAAGACCTTCTTGTGATAAGCCCTTCGCTAATCTTAACTTTTTTAGTTTTTTGCCAAACTTTTTCTTAATGTCCATTATGCAAAAGTGGGAATATGTAGACACCTATACAACGGACAACTGTCTACATAAAAAAGCGCAGAAAATTTTGCTCTTTTGGTTTTGCGGTTAAAAGGTTTAAGGTGTGGTTTTATATTAAACCACATACAGTAGATTTTTAGAAGAAAACCATTAAAGTGTCCCCTGTACTGTACCCTAAAAAATAAAATAATTATAATTAATTGGAATTCAGTATATTATAAATTACATTACTATTCCTTTTGGGAGGGTAGGGTAGGCTTTATTTATCCATTTTACTATACCCATCAGGGATAGCAAATTCTCCATCAGAAACTTTACCGGGAGTAACCTTGATTGCTTTCATAAAAGCTATAGTAGTCCCTTTCATATCAGTTTCAATAGATTCCATAGGGCACATATTAGCAGAATTAGGAATCTCCATGTAATACTGGTTAAACTTATCTTTAACAATAAATACATTCATCATAGGAAGAAAGAAGTCAAAATTTCCGCTCGCAATCCAGTAAGTAATCCTGCAGTTATCTTTTGCATTTTCCACAATGTATTCAGTGCACTTATAGCCATTGAGTGTTTTTGTATTTGCTGTTTTTGTAACTTTAGTGCTGTCGTTATGCTTAACTGTACCGTCAAAATGCTCTTCCTTATATATTTTTCGGTAAGGACTAAGCACTAATGTTTTTTTAGTTGAAAGGTCTATCAGATAAATGCCTTCATCTTTATCTTTGTCGGTCCCCAAAATTTTTACATGAGGTGTTTTTACATAATAAGAAAAATTAGTCGTATCAATGCCATCATATTTTATGCAATCAATTTGGCCTTCAAATGATTTTTGGCTAAATGCCGAAGCAGCTAAGAGTAAAGCTAAGGCAGAAAAAGAGATTTTTTTCATTTTCTTATTTTTTTGATGTATAGCGATGTAAATCAGATTCAAATATATGGTTTAAATTGATATACCTGACAAATATGAGTTTGCAAGAAATTATTAAGACTGCCACGTCCGCCATATTTTTATGGGACGGCGGACTCGCAGTGACGGTGGGGCGTTCCGTCATTGCTGTAGAAGTTACTTAATTCGGTAACAGATTTGCTAGTTCAATAGGTTTTTTATTATTAATTCCTTGGTGAGGTCTTTCATGGTTGTAATAATAAAGATATTGTAATAATTCGTCTTTA
>JBKQUY010000116.1:0-4008 GCA_052325425.1 Bacteroidia bacterium
GCTCAATCGTTGTCTTGTTACTGTCGGCTCTTCCATTGCTTGTTTTTTTGGGCAACAAAAGTACTATGCGTTTAAGCCCCTGTCAAGATGTACTTGGTCGCATGCTTACGTGGCAACAATGGATTAATCCTAAAAGCACAAAGAAAGAAATTCAAGGCTTATTGAAACCTTCGCCAAATGAAGTATTAAGTTATCATACTATTTCTCACACAATTTCTCATCCAAACATGAATACTAATTACCCTGACATCCAAAACGAGGTGTTGTATTATTGGAACAAGTAAATAACAATGGTATCTTGCAATTTAGTAAATTTGCTATATGGAATATAAAATCAAGCAATTTGCCCAATTAATGATATTATGCCACGATGTGGCATTATCTTATCATGAAATATCTGGTGGCAGCACTACAATAGATTCTTTCCAGGTTGCCGAACACCCTGAGATTGTAAAGGGAAGAATAGGGGATTTTATGAAATTGACTTATGATAAGGTAATTAAGAATCAAGAACATAAAGCTATATATGATGAACTTTGCAAAGCCGAGGATGATGATGTTTTTTTGCAAATGTTAAGAACTCGAAATCAGTTACTTAACAATGGAATATTGCTAAAGTAGTACAGGAATTATGAAGAAAAGAACTATTGAAGATAGAATAGCAACGAGGGGGAAAAGTGAGACTAAGCTTAACTGTCTTTCTTTCTTTTCAGGGGCGATGGGGTTAGATATTGGATTGGAAAAGGCAGGCATTAATATCCTTCTCGCCTGCGAGATAGATAATGCAAGCCGGGAAACTATAATAACAAATGATAAAAAAGTAGGCTTAATTGGAGATATACGTGATTATAGTTATGAGGAAATACTTAAATACTCTGGCTTAAAGTCATATAAAGAAATCGATTTAATTGTAGGTGGGCCTCCTTGTCAGGCTTTTAGTACTGCTGGTAAAAGAATGGGATTTGAGGATGCGCGCGGTAATGTGTTTTTGAAATTTATTGATCTCATATTGACAGCGAGACCTAAGTATGCGATAATTGAGAATGTGCGCGGCTTACTTTCATCAACAATGACTATTGATATTAATGATGATGTTACCCAGTCATTCCCTGTAGATTACAAAAATATTGCAGGCTCGTCCTTATACTACATTAAGAAAAAGCTTGAACTTGGCGGTTATACGGTAACATTCAATTTATACAACTCAGCGAATTTTGGAACACCACAAGTTAGAGAAAGGGTGGTTATGATTTGCACCCGGTTAAAGAAACCTGTACCCCATTTAGAACCGACGCATTCAAATGACCCTAAGTTTAATCTTAAGCCATGGAGGACATTTAAAGATGCTGTAATTGGACTTAATACAAAAGAAGCAGAGTATGTTAACTTTTCAGAAAAACGGTTGGTATATTTTAGAATGTTAAAGGAAGGCCAATATTGGAAAGATTTGCCCAAGGATATACAGCTTATTGCTTTAGGAAATTCATACCATCTTGGCGGTGGTAAGACAGGTTTTTTTAGGCGGCTTGCTTGGAACAAACCCTCCCCAACTGTTGTTACACACCCAGCAATGCCTGCTACAGAACTTGGGCATCCCGAGGAAGATAGGCCACTTTCAGTTCAAGAGTATAAAAGAATCCAACAGTTCCCAGATAATTGGAAAATCTGTGGTGCCATAATTGACCAGTATAAGCAGATAGGTAATGCTGTGCCTGTGGGCCTTGGGTTTGCTATAGGCACTACTATTATTAAGCATCATAATAATACTACCATTAGAATTGTACCTGGGTTTACCTATTCAAGATACGTTAATACATCAGAAATTACTTGGGAAGCAGATTTCTTTAAGAGGGCAAAGCAGTCCTACCAAGAATCCAAAAAGACACAGCAGACTGTTTTGGATTTGGTATAGTTCCTTAATTACCATACTTTTATGCCATAATTTATTGGTGTGAAAGAAAATATAAAGTTTGATAATTTAAGTGTTAAGGCAGCTATAGCAATAGCAAAAATGGCTGCGCAAGAGGCGTATACTTCTGAAATGGAAACTGTAATTACGGTAGCCTTTTCGGATAAACGGAACTTACCCGCACTTGGATTTAAACAGGATATTCCAATTAAGGATTATGTAGAAACATGGGTTAGGAAGTACCTTACGGCGTATAATAATCGACCTTCCATACGCAAAAAGAAGCCCAGTGGAACGTTTCCGGATCCTATAATGAAAGCAATACTACAAGTTAGGTTGCCAAAAGCTGATGGAACATTTATAAATCAATTAGAAGCAGGACATCAAGCCATGATGAACATCGAAAATCTCGTTGGCGAATTATTGGAAGAATATCTTTCAGATAAGTTAAGTAAAGATGGATGGTGCTGTTGTTGGGGGAGTACTATTGATGCAGTGGATTTTTGTAAAGTGGACGGAACATTGTTACAAGTAAAGAATAGCAGTAACTCTGAAAATAGTTCAAGTGTCAAAGTTCGTTTGGGAACTTCAATATTAAAATGGTATCGTCGGATGGCTACAAAAAGGGAAAGTTTTATGTGGGAGAAGTTGCACGAACTTGTTGGTAGGAAGGATTTGACAGAGCAGGATTTCAGGAAATATGTTGCTGGCATTGTAAAGAATAACCCTGCCTGTATATTCATTGCTGAGAGTAGTATATTAAATAATTAGACTAAGTAGGAGGAGATATATTTACGTGAACTCTTTTGCCAATTACAAACAGCATCTTCTATTATCTGCATACCAAAATAGAAGCTTAAATGTTCTCCCAATGCCTGTAAACAAATATTTATGTCTTTAGCCGACATATTATTTTCTCCAAATAATAAGCGTGCCCCGATAAGCGGGCCTGTTGCACCGGATAAGTATGGATTACCAGGTTCAATATTTGCCATGCCAAGTTTTCCAACCATAGATAAATAATCAAACCTCCCAACCCTGCCAAACTGAAAAACAGCATCCATTGATTTGTATAAAGCATCAAATAATACATAGGGAGTTGCCCCGGCTTTTATTTGTAGCGTATTAACTAAATCCTGATGGCTACGTTTGGGACCAATCCAATTGATGTAAGTGGCAACAGCCATACCAGTGTGGCTATCATTCAGGCTCAGGTATTTCCTATGATTTCCAAAAGCACCCCTTCCCAGTAGTATATTCTTGTTTGCATCAAGCCATTTACGAAAACCATTAGGGTCGGTACTTGTTTTCTTCCAATCCCAAAATACTTCATGACCTAAACCGCTATATAGATCCTGAACCCAACGCCATTTTGTTTTTTTCTCATCCTCTCCGAAGTGAGTAGCAAGAAAAACTAACCAAAAGGCCTCATCAATATTGCCATGTTGCTTGTGATATAAAGCAGCCTTTAGCGGGTTAAAGTCATTCCTGGTAACATCTATGCTATCCAGGCTTTGAATTTCATCCCGAATATCTGTTATCAATTGAATCCGTTTAATGCTATCCGCTATATGCCTGATAAAGCAATCAAGCTTTGCATCAGTATTAATGCCCGGAAGGTTTATTCTCTTTTTATACGATAAAATCTTCTTTTTAATATCTGCCAAATCTGTTTTCATATTCAAAATCAGTTATTGAATCCGGGCCTGGTGCCGTTTGGTGAAAATAAATCAACCTGATAAGAGAAGCAAAAATTCGGGCTAACCCTACGCTATTCGATTTTTTCCGCTCGGGGATAATTGATTTATTTGCCTGATACGGAACATAAGCCAATACCCGTATCTGAATACGGATGATAATGGATATTAAAAACTTCACTGCAACTTTTAATAGAATAGCCCACAGCAAATCGGAAGACAGTGTTTTTACCGACTTCCTTGATATGGTGATATGTGCATTGTCATTCAGCCAATATGAGGAAGAGTACCTGTCAATAGTAAAGCGATATAAGAAAGAGGAAGTAAACCTGTTCTGTGAATTGCTGGCAGAGATGCTAATAATAATGGATAACGAAGGAACAGGATTGCAGGATTGTCTTG
>JBKQUY010000117.1:0-16849 GCA_052325425.1 Bacteroidia bacterium
CGGTCAATGGTATGACCTGAGGCCGTTAAGTACCGAAGGTGAAGGCCTGCCCGGCGGCCCGCGCGAATATTCTCAATTCGGGTTATCCATACCGGCCGGGATAGGGTTCAAGTATAACGTGGTGCCCCAATTTACCATAGGGCTGGAAGTGTCGGACAGGCTATGGACGAGCACCGATTATATAGATGATGTTCACGGCACATATTTCAGCAGCAGTGAAATACTGCAATATAAAGGCCCTATAGCCGCCTATTTTGCTAATCCGGCTTTAGGCCAGATTGAAGGAGCTACTTCGCCGGGTGAAGAGCGTGGAGACCCGAAGCATAACGATACCTATATGTTTACATTTGTAACATTGACTTATTCTCCTTCTCCCTTCCACAGAAGGACCCGTTCAAAATTCTGATTGACGTAACCATAAAAATGCTATATTGTCTGCTTCTATCATAGGAAAAATAACCCTGTAATGAAAAAAGTACTTTACATTTTTTTTATAATACTGGCTTTTGCAAGTGATGTTAAATCACAGTCGCATAAGTATTGGATAGTATTTACCGATAAGAACGGAAGCCCTTATACCATTGCCAATCCTTCAAAATACCTGTCGCAACGGGCCATAAACCGCCGTATAAAATCGGGTATTTCCATTGCAGAAAATGACTTGCCTCCCAACCCCGGCTATATTGATAGTGTGCTTGCCAAAGGTGTTACATTGCTTAACCGCTCCGGCTGGTTTAATGCTATTGATATTTATGTTACCGATACAAATAAAATGGCTTCTATTCGCGCATTGCCCTTTGTGAAGAATTGTTTTGTTGCAAGCTGCATAGGGCCTAAGCATAATTCCGGAAACTATAACAAACTTTTTGCCGGAGAACGAAATAATTTTTACCGTCCGCAAAGCGCTGATACGCTGGATTATAATTATTCTTATAACCAGGTTCACATGATAAAAGTGGATTGTCTTAATAATATGGGTTACAGGGGCAAAGGCAAACAAATTGCTGTAATTGATGTGCATTTTGGCGTAGCTTATTCTCTTCCTGCTTTTGACAGTATAAGAGACCGTGGACAAATATTGGGGATGTGGGATTTTGTAGGTGAAAAACCATCTGTTTATGATAGTACCAACAGTGATAACCACGGACAGATGGTACTTTCCTGCATGGCCGGTAATTTACCCGGGCAGTTTTTAGGTGATGCCCTTGATGCCGATTATTATTTATTCCGTACCGATGAAAATGTTCCTGCCTCTGCGCCGGATTCTCTTATTGAGGTTGAAAATTGGGCAGCCGCTGCTGAATATGCCGATAGCGCCGGTGCTGATATAATTACAACCTCGCTTGGTTATACCGAAATGTATCCTGCCAATTATACATACGCTGATATGAACGGAAAGACCGAAATTGCAAGTATTGCGGCTACAATTGCGGCTGAAAAAGGAATGGTAGTGTGCGCGGCAGCGGGGAATGACGGGGATGACTCATGGCATTATATATGCAGCCCTGCCGATGCCGACAGTATATTAACGGTTGGAGCGGTTAATTCATCTGGCGGCTATGCCTATTTCAGTTCTACCGGCCCTACCGCCGACGGTAGGATAAAGCCTGATGTTGCGGCGCAAGGTGACCCGACTGCTGTTGCTAACCCCAGTGGAGGGGTACTGGAAGGAGCCGGAACATCATTTGCAACTCCTCTTATTGCCGGTGGTGTTGCATCACTTTGGCAGGCAGACAGCAATGCCGGTAATATGCAGATAATAAATGCTGTTAAACAAAGCGCGAGCCTTTATGCAACCCCCGATTCATTATTAGGATATGGAATACCTGATTTTTGCCTTGCCTACAATATACTTATGGGTATTTCAGAAAATAAGCCCGTGAGTCAATTGGTCAAAACATACCCCAATCCTTTTACCAATGCTATTACCCTTGAATTTTATTCCTCTTACAATCAAAATATCAAAATATCCCTTTATAACAGTATCGGGCAGATAGTTTGCCGGCAAACTGAAAGAACTGTTTCAGGAGGCAATATTATAATCAACCTTAGCAACCTGCAAAACCTGCCTCAGGGCATCTATCTTGTTACCCTTTCGGACGGCCAGGGAATGACCTATACGCAAAAATTGGTTAAGTAATAATGCGATGCATGAAAAGTTGGAGATACGCATAAAAAGCCTTTTGAATAAGAATTATGTTGCAATTTATTTAACTTTTATGCTTATAATTGTTGTGTATAAGTAACTTTAATACTGCATGAAACCGGGCTTATTAATTACTGCTTTAAGAAAATATATAATCATATTTATTCTGTTCTGCTCAACATTTTCATTTGCGCAAAGTGTATATGCTCCATTGGATAATGACTATTATAATTTGATTGACAGGTTTGACATACTGGGATATTCGGGCAATATATTCACCTCCGTAAAGCCTTACCAAAGGAAAGATATAGCCGCATTGGTTGATTCTCTTTCAAAAGATACATCAAGCCGCTTTTCAAAGGTTGACAGGCGGAACATGAAATAC
Source organism: Bacteroidia bacterium (assembly GCA_052325425.1). Classification (GTDB taxonomy): domain Bacteria; phylum Bacteroidota; class Bacteroidia; order JABEUT01; family JABEUT01; genus JABEUT01. Next base: position 2,532 of record JBKQUY010000117.1, read on the forward strand.
CTGCAAGATGATAATTGGGAGTGGAGTCATTCAAAAGATTCGGGTAACAGCAAACATCGTTTTATGCTGGGTTTGTATAAAAAGAGAAATGATTTTTACGAGGTGTATAAAAAGGATTTTCAGTTCCAACTGAATCCCGTGGCTTATTTTTCTTATGGCAAAGATGATACAACCACTAAGAAAACTACTTATATTAATACGAGGGGATTTGAATTGAGAGGAATCATAGATAACAAGGTTGGCTTTTATACCTTCCTTACCGATAACCAGGCGGTATTTCCACAATATGTAGATACCAGGATAGCCTCAACCAATGCTATTCCCGGTGAAGGTTTCTGGGAGCCCTTTAAAGTTACGGGCTATGATTTTTATACGGTTAAAGGATATATAGATTTTAACCTGACAAAACATATAAGCACGCAATTCGGGCAGGATGATAACTTTATAGGAGATGGGTACCGTTCACTCATGCTATCCAATTACTCGGGTAATTACCTTTTCTGGAAGGTAGATACCAAAATATGGAAACTGGAATATGTCAACATTTTTGCCCAGATGACTGCGGATATAATAGATAACCCCGGTTATCCGCCGGTACCAACGGGAGATGTAGCCTATCCGCATAAATATATGGCTCTTCACTATTTTACATTGAATTTAGGTAAGAAGTTCAACGTGGGATTATTTGAATGCATCACGTTTGGCAATACCGATACCATTCATAACAGGGGGTTTGACTTCAATTATTTTAATCCTGTAATTTTTTATAATGCTGTTGAAAATGGCCTTGGCGCACCTGATAAAGACCATATTGGGGTTTGTTTTAAATGGAATATAGCCCATCATGTTTCATTATACGGCACCATATTCCTCGATGAATTTAATATTGATGAAATAAGGGCAGGTAACGGGTGGTGGGGCAATAAACAAGCGGCTCAATTTGGCCTCAAGGACATTGACCTGTTTGGTATCCATAACCTCGATTTGCAATTGGAAGCTAATGTGGTACCGCCTTATACTTATGAAACCTATTCATTCTCAAGTACCGCCAATTACTCATATTTTGCTAACTATTCCAACTATATGCAGCCACTGGCTGACCCCAATGGGGCTAACTTTGACGAGGCTATTGCAATACTCAAGTGCCAGCCCTTCTATAAGTTTTCTTTTTCAGGAAAGATATTTGGTACTTTAATAGGATTAGACCCTCCGGGAATGAATTATGGAAGTAATATAATGCTGAGTAATACTACCCGTGTTTCCGATTTTGGAAATAAAATTGCCCAGGGAGAAGAAACAGGTATTATATTTTTAAGTTTTACCGCTACGTATCAACTGACCCATAATATGTTTATTGATTTTACCGCAATTGACAGGTATGAGAAAAGTAAATTAATAACGTACGACAGTGACGATAAGTCAGTTGCTGTTTCATTCAGATGGAATATCGCTAAGCGGCTACAGGAATTTTAAAGGATTCAGAAATAAATTAACTTCATTTGAAATCCTGCATCCGTTACTTTGAGGCATATATATTCTCATATACTTTCTCTGCAATACTGAAATTGCGGTATTTTTCGGCCAAAGGACGAATTCTGGCATATATCTCTTCCCTGCTTTGTTTTGATAATATTGAATCAATTTGCTTAATTGCTTCCAGGTATCCTGCATCATCAAGGTTTTGAATGATTGCCCCGGCATTATTTTGAGAAATAATATCTGAATCGCTTGAAATATTGGGAGTTATTACCACCGGCAGGCCCAATGCCCAATATTCGCCATTTTTAATGGGAGAACAATATCGTTTGCTGGGAACAGGTTTAACCGGGCAAAAGGCAAAGTCTGCCAATCCCATATATTTTGCTATATTACTGTGTGGGACGAATATTTTGGTGGTAGTTTCTTTTAAAATTCCATATTTTGCTTCCATTCTTTCAACATAATCATTGTCAACATTGCTTAATAACAGAAACCTGAATTTATCGGCGCCCCAATATTCTGCACATTTCTTAATAAAACGAAAAGATTCCTCTTCCAGGTAAATTCCTCCAAATTTACCGGCATAAACACAAACAACTTTTTCATTAAAATTAAATTTGCGCATCAGAGATTCATCTTTTGCGAATTTATATGAAAAATTCTCAAGATTGACACAGGCCGGCTTAATTTGATAATTATTGACTGATATATTATTCTTTTTCAAGACATAATCTTGCATACCCGGTGCGGCAAAAACCAAATTGTCAGCAATTTTTGCTTCCATTTTCTCAAAAACAGATAATATCCTGTATTTTAAACCGGAAGAAGACCAAGTCCCATTTTCTACCATAGCCTCTGCATGGGGTTCATAACTATCAACCGTAAGCTTAAGTTTTTTATTGACAATTTTCAATATTGTTGCAATTGCCCCGGCAGGGGTACAGAATGAATGAAGATGTGTGATTTTCTTCTTATTGATTATTTTTAATATAGTAATCACATTCCTTCCCCACTCAATAAATTGAAGACCTCTTTCAGTGGGCAAGTCAATAATAACTATACCTCCGCGCGTGCATACTTTGCAACTTTTTATATTTTTATTAAAACATACCAAATAGCATGGTGAACCGGTAATTTTTTTTACAATTTGTATGTAAGGCAATGTGTATGTTTGAATTAGCGCATCTTCAAACGGCCATTGCGTAATAAATAATATCTTTTGATGGTACCCTGTAGTCAATCAAAATTGTTTATAATCTTCGGTGAAGATAAGCATTTATATTGGGTGCTTTAATATTTTTGTCTAATCTTACGGACAAATGACACCTGAAATCTCAATAATAACCCCAGCCTATAATGCATCTCTTTATATCAAAGAAAGCATTTCATCGGTTGTTAAACAGGCATTTACAGCCTGGGAACTGATTATTGTTAATGATGGCTCAACTGATAATACTGAAAATATAGTAAGGGAATTTCTGGCGGATAGACGCATTATACTCATAAATCAACCAAACAGGGGGGTATCTGCAGCCAGAAATGCCGGTATAAGAGCTGCTACAGGAAAATATATAGGGTTCCTTGATGCCGATGATTACCTTCTTGTAAATGATTTGAACTATAAATTCGATGTGTTGGAGAAAAACAGGATGGTTGATTTTGTCTATTCCGATGTTATTTTCTGCGATGATAAGTTAAATGAGATTGAAGTATTAAAAGGTGTTGAATCAGAAAATCTGTTTAAAGAGGCCCTTCTTTGGCAAAGAGAGGTAATACCTACATTGCCGTCAAATGTTATTGGAAGAGCTTCATTATTTAAGGAAAAACTGCAATTTGACGAAAAGCTTTCAAACTGTGCCGACAGATTGATGAAAATAGAGCTCGCAAAAAACGCAATCGGGGCCTATATACCTGAAGCTTTGGTTAAATACAGGGATACACCGGGCAGCATGAGTAAGAAAATATGGCTGCTTGAACATGATGAGGAGTACATTATTCATAAAATTATAGAAGATAATATAATTCCAAAGGGCGTTTTTAGAAGAAAAGTAATTTCCAATATTTATTTTACCATTTCCGGCTCCTGGTATAAAGATGGAAAAAATACTTTACGGGCTATTAAATATGCCTTTAAGGCTTTTATTGTTTCACCTGTGAATACATCTGTAAGAATGTTGAAGAAGATTCCCGTTTTATTAGGCATAACAAATAAGGGCTAAGCTTCATTAATTTTCATGTCCTATTATGTGAAAGAGGGCAAATTGTTCAAAAAAAGTTTACTTTTACTGGACAATTTTTTGATTATAAAGGATAAGTTTTTCCAGGAAGGGAAAATGAGGCATTCTCAAAAGTTTTTATAAAACTCATCCGCTTTAACTATGTTTTGAAAATTAACAATTATGGAATTAACAGAAACACAAATTAAAGGCCTGGTAATTATACAGCCCAAAGTATTTCAAGATGGGAGGGGATATTTCTATGAACCCTATAACAAAAAAACATTCAGCGAAATGGGAATTAATGATGACTTTCTCCAGGATAACCAATCTATGTCGCAAAAGGGAGTTGTGAGGGGATTGCATTTTCAGAACCCGCCATTTGCGCAATCAAAATTAGTAAGAGTCATCCAGGGGGCAGTTTGGGATGTTGTGGTTGATATACGCAAAAATTCACCTACTTATGGCAAATATTTTGGCATAGAGTTGAATGCTGAAAATATGACCATATTGTATATACCGGAGGGATTTGCGCACGGGTTTAAAACACTTGAAGATAATACTGTATTTCTCTATAAATGTTCCGCGTACTATAATAAACCATCCGAAGATTCAATTCGATGGAATGATAAGGATATTAATATTCCATGGGATATTGAGAACCCTGTACTTTCGGAAAAAGATAAAAACGCTAAACTTTTCAGGGATTTTAAAAGCCTGTTTTAAATTTTCTGAAAATGGCGCTTAATCTTCCTCTATTTTATTTTAGTTATTTCACGTTAATATTTGTATTCTCTATTCTGATGAATAGCCTTTTTCTGAAATTTTCCAAAACATTGGGAATGCGTAAAAGCGAGAACATTATTCGCTGGAGCGACATACATAAACCCGCGCTGGGAGGAATAACTTTTTTTATAACTTTTCTATTATCTCTCATCATATTTCCGCTGTTTTTTGAATCATCCAAAATTCTTTTACATTCTGAGACACTTGGCCTTCTTGCTGCGTGTACCGTTGCTTTCCTTATGGGGCTGGCTGACGACGCTTATGATACGAACCCTGTACTTAAATTTTCGGGACAGGTTTTTTGCGGGATAATACTTATTTATTCTCATATTTATATACAATTATTCCAAAACATATACTTCAACTACTTTATTACAATGCTCTGGGTTGTTGGTATTATGAATGCAATAAACCTGCTTGATAATATGGATGCAATATCTTCTATAGCTTCTCTCAATGTACTTGTAACCATACTCTGTCTGTTAATTATAGGAAGGCAGTCTGAGTCAGTTTTTTTTACGCTTATAATCGGAACAGCATCAGCAATATCTGCATTCTTGCTCTTTAACTGGTACCCTTCCAAAATGTATATGGGAGATACAGGAACACAGTTTCTTGGCGCATTTATGGCAGCCGTTGGTGTTTTATTTTTGTGGGGAACCACGCCAGAACCCTTTTTGCCTGCCACCAAACGCGTTATATCTGTTTTGCTGAGTTTTGCTCTTCCTATTATTGATACAACGGTTGTTTTTACAAATCGCCTGTTGAAAGGCACCTCGCCATTTGTTGGCGGTAAGGACCATACAACGCATCATCTTTTTTATTTAGGGTTTAAGGAGCCCCGCATAGCTGTTATTTATTCTGCATATTCGGGTATTTCATTGTTATGCGTAGTATTTATTAATAAATACATTCAAAATTGGTCAATGCTGTACTTTAGTGTATTTACGGCTTATTTCATCATCTCACTTATAGCTTTTTTTGTTATTACCAGGATAAAAAAAAAGGAACATGAGGGTTAAACCTTACATTAATTTGTCAATTCGCTTAAAAAGCAGGATTAGAAATATTTTTTTTATAAGCGGTTGTATTGTGCTGTTATCAATGACCATGGAACTGCTGAATTCATCTGGAAATATAGGTTCCGATAACAATACCTTTAGCCAGGCATATAAAGTGTTCCCGGTTCCTTTGCCTGATACAATGAGTTTTGCAGGTGAGAAAGTTCCTATGAATCATTTTGGAATAAGAGAAAACCTGGAACAGGAACTGATTATAAATACATATTGGCAATCACAAACATTACTGGTATTAAAACGCGCTCACCGTTATTTCCCGGTAGTAGAACAAATACTCAAAAAAAATGGAATCCCCGGAGACTTTAAATACCTCGCATTGGCTGAAAGCGGGTTTAGTTATAAAATATCATCGGTAGGGGCTTCCGGATTCTGGCAATTCATGAAATCTACGGCAGAAATATATGGGCTTGAAGTAAATAAAGATATTGATGAGAGATATAACCTTGAAAAAAGCACCGAAGCTGCTTGCCGGTACTTTAAGGAGGCATACGCTGAGTTTCATAACTGGACACTTGTAGCCGCTTCTTACAATCTTGGTTTAGGCGGAATTGCAAAGGAACTTATTAAACAAAAGCAGAATAATTATTACGATCTGGAACTGAACTCAGAAACAGCCCGCTATGTTTACCGCATACTTTCACTTAAAGCCGTAGTTACATCGCCTGCCGAATATGGGTTTTACCTGAAAAATTCTGATCTATATAACCAGCTGCCTACTTATGTTGTACCTGTTGATTCTTCTATAGGAAACCTTGCTGATTACGCCATAAGCAAAGGTATTAATTACAGGGTTTTGAAAATGCTGAATCCCTGGTTGCTTAGTGACAGGTTGCCCGATGCGGGAAAGCATTTATATGCTATTTCATTACCTGTAAAAAATGTTCCTTTTCTTGACCTTGGTGAATATGTGACTTTTGTAGATAGCACATCAGAAACTGCGAAGGTTGCCGATACATTGATTAAACAAGATGGGGCAAAGGGTAAAGTAATTATTCATATTGTAAAGCCCGGGGAAGATATTCAGTCAATAGCAAATCAATATAATATTTCAGTTGAACGTCTTTGCACATGGAATTCGATTTGCGATTCCGTTAAGCTTAAACCGAAAGATGAATTGATGATATTTGAGCAATAAAGTGAAACACGAAACCCTTGAAATACTTAATGACATTGTTTCCGAACAGGAATTTATTGAAATTACCGGAGCACGCGAACATAACCTGAAGGATATAAGCCTGACTATACCCCGCAACAAGCTAGTTGTTATTACCGGTTTAAGCGGTAGTGGAAAATCATCACTTGCATTTGATACTATATATGCCGAAGGACAGAGACGTTATATTGAAACACTTTCAGCGTATGCACGGCAGTTTATGGGTAGCATGGAACGCCCCGATGTAGATAAAATTGATGGCCTTAGCCCGGTTATTTCCATTGAGCAAAAAACAGTAAATAAAAACCCCCGTTCTACAGTTGGCACTATAACAGAAATATATGATTTTCTCCGCTTGCTTTTTGCACGTACTGGCGAGGCATTTTCTTATGTGACGGGTGAGAAAATGGTGAGATTCTCTGAAAAGCAGATTGTTGAACTTATACTGCAAAGGTTCAGGGAACACAAAATCCAGATACTTGCGCCTGTTGTTAAAGGCAGGAAGGGCCATTACCGTGAACTTTTTGAACAACTGCGGAAAAGCGGTTTCTCTCGTGCCAGGGTAGATGGCGATATAAAGGATATTAAACCGGGAATGCATACCGACCGGTACAGCATACACGATATTGAGGTTTTAATTGACCGGGTAGAGGTACATGCTGATGCCCAAAAGCGCATTGCTGAATCTGTTGCGCTCGCCATGAAGAATGGCAAAGGGATTATTATGGTAATAAGTGAGGATAATAAAATACATCATTACAGCCGGTTTTTAATGTGCCCTACTTCGGGAATATCTTACGATGAACCTGCTCCCAATTTATTCTCATTCAATTCACCTTATGGAGCATGCCCCAATTGCAACGGATTGGGCGAGGTAGCCCAAATTGACGTAAAGAAAATAATACCCGACACCCATAAATCCATTAACGATGGCGCTATTGCACCGGTAGGCAAAAGAAAGGATAATTGGATATTCCGCCAATTGGATGCCATAGGTGAGAAACATGGTTTTACACTTGACACGCCGGTGAGTAAAATACCTGAAGATGCTATACATACAATTTTATACGGTTCTGATGAGATATTAAAGGTAAGAGAAAGCCTTACAAGCAGTGCACATAGCTATGCGCTCAATTTTGAAGGAATTGTTAACTTTATTGACAGGCAGCGACAGGAGAGTGATTCACCAGGGCTGACAGAATGGGCTGCGGGTTTTATGAATAAAGTAACGTGCCCCGATTGCAAAGGAACAAGATTGAAAAAGGAAGCGCTTTACTTTAAAATTGACGATAAAAATATTGCTGACCTTGCCTCACTCGATATCATTGCATTACATGAGTGGTTTAATACCATTGAAAATAAACTGAGCACCAGGAATAAAGTTATTTCAAAGGAAGTTTTAAAAGAGCTGCGCAGCCGTTCGCAATTTCTGCTGAATGTAGGGCTCGATTACCTTACGCTGAACAGAAGTTCAAGAACATTATCGGGTGGAGAAGCACAGCGTATCCGCCTTGCTACGCAAATAGGTTCGCAATTGGTGGGTGTATTGTATATACTTGATGAACCAAGTATTGGCCTGCACCAACGCGATAACACAAGGTTGATAGATGCGCTTAAACAACTCAGGAATATTGGTAATTCAGTAATTGTGGTTGAACATGATAAGGAGATGATGCTGGCTTCGGATTGGATTATCGATATCGGCCCCGGTACAGGTATTCATGGAGGGAAAATTGTGGCTGAGGGCATCCCTGAAAATTTCCTCAAACAACCCGGCCTTACGGCCGAATTTTTAAGAGGGAAGAAAGAAATTACCGTTCCTGAAAAACGCAGAAAAGGCAGCGGTAAGGAAATAGTTCTGAAAGGCGCTAAAGGCCATAACCTTAAAAACGTTACTGTTTCGTTTCCGTTAGGCAAGCTTATATGCATTACAGGCGTTTCAGGTGGAGGAAAATCCTCCTTGATTAACGAAACCCTTTATCCCATTATCAGCCACCATCTTTACCGGTCGGAGAAAAAACCACTTGAATACGATTCAATATCGGGTATACAGCATATTGATAAAATAATAGAAATTGACCAGGCGCCTATCGGCAGAACACCCCGCTCTAATCCTGCTACTTATGTAAATGTGTTTGCTGATATACGTAACCTCTTTGCTTCATTGCCTGAGGCTAAAATACGTGGTTACCAGGCGGGGAGATTCTCATTTAATGTAAAAGGAGGCAGGTGCGAGACATGCCAGGGTGCAGGGTTACGAACTATTGAAATGAATTTTCTGCCTGATGTGTATGTTGTCTGTAACGAATGCAATAGCAAGCGCTATAACAGAGAAACTCTTGAAGTAAGGTATAAAGGTAAATCTATAAATGATATACTCAACTTAACGGTTGAACAGGCAGTAGATTTCTTCTCTGAGATACCATCCATATCTCAAAAAATTACTACTCTTAATCAAATTGGACTAGGGTACATTACATTAGGACAATCTTCAACCACCCTTTCAGGAGGAGAAGCACAGCGGACAAAATTGGCTACCGAATTATCTAAAAGACAAACCGGCAATACCCTCTATATTTTAGATGAACCTACAACCGGACTCCATTTTGAAGACATCCGCTTGCTGCTTGATGTAGTTAACAAACTGGTTGATTATGGCAATACCGTTATTGTAATTGAGCATAATATGGATGTAATTAAAGTGGCTGACCATATTATTGACCTTGGCCCGGAAGGCGGTTCAAAAGGTGGGCAAATTGTTGCCGAAGGTACACCGGAAGAAATAATTAAAAACAAAAAGAGCCATACTGCCGTATATTTGGCTAAAGAATTATAATTTTAAATCATACCCCGTTATGCTTAACGACGAAGAAGAAATACAGAAAGCCTTTAAAGATAAATCGTGGAACGAAGTTAAGGCGACAGACTCCTGGCAGATATTCAGGATAATGGCGGAATTTGTAGAGGGCTTTGAAAAAATGGCTAAAGCCGGCCCTTGCGTATCCATATTTGGCTCAGCTAGAACTAAACCGGCACATCCTTATTACAAGCTTGCTTCTGAAATTGCGTTTAAACTTACCCGTAACGGATATGGTGTTATTACGGGCGGAGGCCCGGGTATTATGGAAGCTGCAAACAAAGGCGCTAAAGCTGGTGGGGGAAGGTCTGTGGGGCTTAATATTACATTGCCTATGGAACAGACGCATAATCCGTTTATTGATCATGATAAATTGATAAGCTTTGACTATTTCTTTGTGCGCAAGGTAATGTTTGTTAAATATGCGCAGGGATTTGTAACTCTTCCCGGAGGGTTTGGCACCATTGATGAATTATTTGAAGCCCTTACCCTTATACAAACAAATAAAGTTGCCCACTTTCCTGTTGTAATGGTGGGAAGGAAATATTGGGCCGGGCTTCTGGATTGGATAAAGGAGGAAATGATTGCAAATGAGAAAAATGCCAGCGTTGAAGACCTGAATATTTTTAATGTAGTTGATACAGCCGATGAAGTGGTAGATGTAATTAATCTGTTCTATAGCAAATATCTGCTTAAGCCAAACTTCTGATATATACTGCCGGCTTTAGCATTATTCAGAATGGCTATTGTTATTGTAAATTTTATCAACGAGGGCTTTATATTTTTCCATTATTACTTTCCGCTTCAGGTCAAGTTTGGGGGTAATCTCCCCATCGGCAACTGTCCATTCTTTTGACAGGAGTTCTATTTTTTTTACCTGTTCAACATGGCCAAAGTTTACATTATACTTATCTATTATCCCCCTGTATAGCTCAAGCACGGTTTTATTATGAATAAGTTCTTCTTTATCTGTGTATGAAATATTTTTGTCCTTGCACCATTGTTCGAGTTCACTGAATTTAGGAACAATTAAAGCGGCGGCAAATTTTTGCCCGTCTCCGATAACCATAATCTGCTCTATATAGCGCGATTCTTTCATTTTATTTTCGATAGGTTGCGGTGCTATATATTTTCCGCCTGAGGTTTTCAGCAAGGCTTTTTTCCGGTCAGTAATTTTTAAAAATCTGTCATCAACCATTACCCCTATGTCGCCGGTATGAAACCAGCCTTCTGCATCTATAACTTCTGCGGTAAGGTCAGGGCGTTTATAATAGCCAAGCATAACATTAGAACCTTTGCATAATATTTCCCCGTCCTCCGCAATTTTCACCTGGACACTGGGAATTACAGGGCCAACGGTTCCAAAATGCGCGCCATTGGGCTCCATGGTATTAACTGCAATAACAGGAGATGTTTCTGTGAGCCCGTAGCCTTCCAATATAGGAATATCAGCAGCCCAGAATATTCTTGCAAGGCGCGGCTGAAGAGCTGCCCCACCTGATACTACAAGTTCTAAATTGCCACCGACTGCCGCAGCCCATTTGCTGAAAACAAGTTTACGGGCAATGGACAATTTAAAATTATACCACCAGCCGTTTGCTCCGTAATGTTCGTAACGGGACCCTAATGCAACAGACCAGAAAAAAAGCATCTTTTTAAGCCCGGTAAGCTTACTCCCTGTTGCCATAATTTTATCGAATATCTTTTCAATAACGCGCGGAACAGCTACAAATACATTTGGCTTTACCTCCCTTAAATTATCTCCTACAGCATCTATGCTTTCAGCGTAATAAATAGATATGCCGGAATATTGATAGAGATAATTCAACATACGTTCGTATATATGGCACAAAGGCAGAAAGCTTAGCGCTTTCCCGCTTGAATCAATCGGCACATAAGGATGGGCGGCAATTAAGTTACTCAGTATGTTATTATGAGAAAGCATTACACCCTTTGGCGTTCCTGTTGTTCCCGAAGTATAAATAAGCGTGGCAATATCGGATGGGGAAACCGCTTTTTTCGACTCTTCTAATTTGGCAGGCTGGGGATTTTGCTCTCCGAGTTTTACAATTTCAGTCCAATGCAGTGCCCCGATTATTTCATTGAATGTATAAACATTCTTTACGGCAGGAACATTTTTTACAAGTTCCTTTACACGCTTATATAGCCCTTCATCAGAAACAAAAACATATTTTACTCCCGCGTCATTAAAAATGAACTCATAGTCGCTGTCGCTTATGGTAGGGTAAACCGGGACATGTACAGCGCCTATCTGCAGCATCCCGGTATCAATAAAATTCCACTCAAAACGGTTGTTTGAAGAAATACTTGCAATCGCATCGCCTTTACCTATACCAAGAGCCATCAGGCCATAACTAACCTTTCCGGCAATCTCAATAAATTTATCGGTACTTACAGGCGTCCATACCCCGTTTACCTTAGATGCAAGAGCATCTTCTTTGGGGAATTGTTCCTTTTGCCAATATGGTAAATCAAATAACCGGGTTGGCTCCATCTATCCTAAAAGCAATATTTATTCTCCTCCAGCAGTTTAGCGGCTATCCTGCGGCGGGCATCTTTGGTATTGAATGCGTCGGTTTTAGTAAAGCGCTTAAGCCCTGATAACATGATACGCTGTTCATCACCTTCCGCAAAAGAACAAATGGCTTCCTTACCAGACTTGTTTATCCTGTCTGCTGTATCAAACAACCATGTGCGGACCATATCAAGCATTAAAGCGCATTCCTGCTCACCCTTAATACTTACAAGCTTTTCAACCCTCAGTTGCAAAGATTCACAAACATATATTTCAATAAGCATGTCAGCTATATTCATAACCACTTCCTGTTCGGTTTGCAGCCGCGTCATAAGTTTCTGAACCGCAGCGCCGGCAACCATCAAGGCAGCCTTCTTAAAGTTTTTTATGTATTTCTTTTCAGCGGCGAACAATGAAGTATCCGGTTCTCCAAATTCAGGTATTGACATAAGCTCACCGGCTATTTTCTGTGCCGGGCCAAGCAAATCAATTTCGCCTTTCATGGCGCGTTTAATCATCATATCAACACTAAGCATCCGGTTGATTTCATTGGTGCCTTCAAAAATCCTGTTAATGCGCGAGTCACGGTATGCCCTTTCCATTGGTGCATCGGCGGAATAACCCATGCCTCCGTAAATCTGAACTCCTTCGTCAACAACATAGTTCAGGGTCTCAGAACCAAATACCTTCATAATTGCAGCTTCAACAGCAAACTGTTCTATACCTTTTAAAATGGCTTTTCCATGCTCCATGCCGCTTCCTGCAAGTTCTTCTATTGCATTTTCAATATCGCGGCTTGCACGGTACAAGGCAGATTCGCAGGCAAATGTGCGGATAGCCTGTTCAGCCATTTTATGCTGAATAGCCCCGTAAGTTCCGATAGGATGTCCAAACTGTATCCGCTGGCCTGCATATTCCACTACTTTTGAAATTAATGTTTTGCAAGAGCCCAAAGCGGCTGCGGCAAGCTTTATCCGGCCAACATTTAATATATTTACAGCTATCTTAAACCCATTTTCCCTTTCGGAAAGCAAGTTACCTGCAGGCACTTTGCAATCGTTAAAAAATATCTGGCGGGTAGAACTGCCCTTTATACCCATTTTATGTTCTTCCGGGTTAAGTGTAATTCCGCCAAAAGTTTTTTCTACAATAAAAGCGCTCAGGTTTTTATCATCGCCTATTTTAGCAAATACAACCATTACATCGGCAAAACCTCCGTTGGTAATCCACATCTTCTGGCCATTAATGAGGTAATGTTTCCCATCCGGGGTTAATACGGCTTTTGTTTTACCCGAATTAGCATCGGAACCTGAACCCGGTTCTGTAAGGCAATAACATGCTTTCCATTCGCCTGAAGCAAGTTTGGGCAAATATTTTTTCTTTTGTTCATCGTTGCCGTAATAAAGAATTGGCAGAGTGCCAATACCTGTGTGTGCCGATATGGCAACAGCAAATGAATACCCGGAACCTATGGCTTCCGTGGCAAGCATACCTGTGAGGAAGTCTTTTTCAAATCCTCCATATTGTTCGGGGATATTTAAACCTAAGAGGCCTAACTCGGCAGCCTTATTAAGAATTTTTACCATTAAGCCTTCTTCCTGGCTATCTATCCTGTCCATTATCGGCCAAACTTCCTGAACCAGGAAATCGTGGCAGGTTTGGGCTATCATGCGTTGTTCTTCATTCCATTCCTCAGGAATGAATATGTCTGCAAAAGAAGATTCTTTTACTAAGAATTCTCCACCTTTAATGGATGTTTTTACTGCGGTTGTCATGTTGTTTAAATTAGTATTAAGTATTGAGTATTAGGTAATGAGTAAGACAAAATTATTGTTTTAAACTTTGTTGTAATTTATGCATTTTTGTAGTACAATATTAATCATTTTTAAGTCTCTGTAATAGGTCTGTTTCACTTTTAATTACTCCCGTCACCGCGAATTCAGTTATGACATTTATCGTCATTAATCCGTCATCCCTTAAATAATGAGACGGATGCGGCAGTTTGCTTCCCAAAAGAATTTGCTCAATCCCGAACTTCTCGTCGGGGCTCATTTTCAACTTTCTTAATCATGAAAAAAAATCGTTGCAATGTTGCAAAAAACAGGAAAAAATTGCTGGTTTTGAGGGGGTGTGTTTTTGCAAAGCACTCATTTTCAACCATTTCCAATTGCAGATGTTTTGTATACTTTTGCAATGAATTTATCAGGTTTTT
>JBKQUY010000118.1:0-33142 GCA_052325425.1 Bacteroidia bacterium
TCAATACTATGTCAAAGAACTTTACGATGGAACGCTGATGGCGCTGGTTGCTTATGATAAAAAATGATTTTGAAATCCTGGTTCATCATAATTATCTGTGTCATCTGCGTTCCATTCACACTGCAAATATACACAATTATTTATTATAGTAAACAAAATAGTTAATATAATTTTTAACAACCTGAATTATTATTTCGGTGAAGACTAAATAAGGTAAGTATAGTTTTTTTATATTTGTTTTGCGGGGTAGCCTGGTGGAATATCACAAAAGCAAACCATTGGAAATGCAACTTCAATAGGTTTAGTCCCTACAATAAAATTTTCCAAGCAAAATCTTGGATAAAATTCATATTTCAAAATGCTTATTAATATATCCGCAGTAGGAGTAAAATGGAATAAGGTATTTGCGCTAATTGTTGCCATGTTATTAATTTTTCTTTAGCTTACACAAGTAGTATCCTTTAGTATCTGTTTTTATTACCGAAATCTTTTAGAACTACTAATGTAACTACTAAAAGTAGTAATTTATTATGAACCCGGTAATATGATTTTTAACAATAGCGTCCTAAATGTTTTATTTGAAAGAGATGCCTCGCCGCTCTGGCGGCTCGGCATGACAGGTTTTAGGTATAGGGGGGATTGGGGCGGCGGCGAAGACGCCGCCCCTCCCAAAATGGACTCCATGAATGTGCACTGCACATTCGTGAATTCCGAACGAAGTGAGGAATCTTATTATTAGTTTCAAATTATTTAGGACAACATTGAGTTATGAATTAAATTCGTGTCATTCGTGGTTAAATAAATATCTGTTAATCTGTGGCTATTCAATTTATTTGTATATTAAGCCCTTGTTATTCATAGAAATAATATATGAAAGAGAATAAAAAGACACGCCACCAAAGCACCAAGATTGTAAAAGGCTGCGATAATAAGATTGCTTTTTAGGCATGATTATTATTACTAAAAAGGATTATAAATAGTACGGAATGATTCTAAAACAGATAAATAAAATTCAGAAATTTGGGATTTTTGAAAATTTCGATTGGGATAATAATAACAAACAATGCAACGCATTTAATTTGATTTATGGTTGGAATTATTCTGGCAAAACAACACTTTCTAGAATTTTTAGATGTTTTGAATTAGGTGCCCTGCATCCTGATTACCCAGATGCTAAATTTGAAATAATAGGGTCTGACGGGAATAAATACAATGAATCTAACTTAGTTAATACATTTAATATTCGAGTTTTTAATATTGACTTTATAAATCAAAATTTAAAGTGGAATATAGATAATGAAGAAATCGAACCAATTCTACTTATTGGCCAGCAAAATATTCAACTCCAGGAAACCTTGGATGCAGAAAGAAAAAAAATTGAAACTGAAAGTGCTAAATCCATAGAAATAGAAAGTAAGAAGAAATTCTTAGACGATACAATTAGCCTTGCATTAACGGAAAAAGCAGGAACAATTAGAAATTCACTACCAATTCCCGGTTATAATAAAACACATTTGCTACCAGTAGTTGAAGAAATAATCTCACAAAATCTTTATAGGATACCATTAGAAGAAGCTGAAATTGAAAAACTAATTGAAACTTACAAGAGTATTGAGAAAAAAACTCTAATGAGTACTATTGAATTGGTAATTCCAAATATTTCTTTAATTGTAAAAAACGCTAATGATTTATTAGTAAGCTCAATTAAGACAAATGTGATTGAGAAATTAAAAAGTGATGCTGATTTGAATGAGTGGGTAAAAATGGGCCTCATATTACATCAGGAAAAGACCAAATGTGAATTTTGCGATAATCCTCTTCCAATAAACTTATTAGAAAGATTGAGTGAGCATTTTTCAGCGGATTATGATAAAATGCTTATGAAAATACAAGAACAAATCAGGAAAAATGAGATACTTAAAATAAATACAGCATTGCCTGAATTTGGATATTTCTACTCTGAATTTCAAGAAAACTATAAGAATTTAAAAGATTATCTATCCAATGAGTTAATGTCATTTAACTTATTTATAGATAAGATAAATACTGCGTTAGAAAATAAAAAGCTAAAAATATTTGAAAGTGTGGAATGTATTGACACTAGTGACAATTCCTTAAACATTAATAAATATTTATTAGAAATAAATGGATTAATATACAAGCATAATCAAAAATCAGAAAATATTGGGGCTGAAAAAGAAAATGCCAGAATAAAGCTTATTGAAAATTATGCATGTGAATTAATAAAAGAACAAGACTACCAAGCCACATTAAATAAAATCAAAGAATATGACAACGAAACTGAAAACATTAATGAGTCAATGAATTCATCAAAAGTACTCATTAAATCTATCGAAAAACAACTCTCAGAAATTGTAAAAGGGGCTGAAAAGATTAATGATTATTTAATACAATATTTTGGCAAAGACGATATTAAGGTTATTGCCACTCCTCAAAATAAGTTTCAGTTACAACGTTCATCCGTAATAGCTAAGAATTTAAGTGAAGGTGAAAAAACGGCAATTGCTTTTGCCTACTTTATAACGAAAATAGAAGATAAAAGTACTAATTTGGCGGATATTATTGTTTACATAGATGACCCTATTTCTTCACTTGATGCTAATCATCTTTTTAATACATATGTTAAGAATTAAACATTAATTTCTTGAGTTTTTCTCCATCCTATAAATAATCATGGCCAAACGCCTTAAAATATATATCGCCCTTTTTGCCCTGCTATTTTTACCCTAAATGAGCTACAACCCGCAAATACACCATCGCAGGTCAATCCGGTTAAAAGGATATGATTATTCCCGTGCCGGTATCTATTTCATTACAATATGCGTAAATGACAGGAAACGTCTGTTTGGGAATATTGCAGATGGGGAAATGGTATTGAATGATGCAGGGAAAATTGCAAATGAATCGTGGTTGCATATACCGGTACATTTTCCAAATGCCGTTTTACATGAACATATAATTATGCCCAATCATGTTCACGGAATTATTGAATTACGTAACGTGGGGGCGAATAAATATTCGCCCATAAACGATAATACGGAACAAACCGTACGGGCGAAAAATCTTTCGCCCGGCAATAACAAGGCGAATATTTATTCGCCCCAACCGCCCGGCAATAACAGGGCGGATATTTATTCGCCCCAACGACGACGAACGCCATTCAAATCACCGTCCAGAACGATTGGTTCAATTATCAGGGGATATAAAATTGGCGTTACAAAATGGTTCAGGCAAAACACGGAAATCAGGACATTATGGCAACGCGATTATTACGAACATATAATCCGTAATGAAGAATCCTATCAGAACATCGCTAATTACATCATTAACAATCCGGCAAAATGGAAGGATGATAAATTTTATAAATCATGAAATATATCGCCCTTTTTGCCCTGCTGCTTATACCCTATATCATACTCTGCTATTTTGCCCAACCCATAGCCGACGATTTAACCTATACTGTAAAAACCCTTCACAGGGGCTACCTGCCTGCCCAGCTCCAGGACTATTTTTTCTGGAACGGCCGCTATGCCTCTAATGTCCTTGTTTTAGCAAATCCTTTGATATGGGGCTCGCTTACATGTTACCGTCTTGCTGCACTTGCACTTATTTTGCTTACTCCCCTGTCCTTTTATTTCTTTTTGTCCGCATGGCTGGGCAAATCATTATCTCCCCGACAAAAACTATTGGGCGCATTGGCTTTTTCCGCACTATATTTCTGCATCATGCCCGACCTTTCCGAAGGCATTTATTGGTTCACAGGCTCCGTTACCTACCAGTTTGGCAACATAGTCGCTATAACATATATTGGCCTTGCAACTCTTTACGTGCAAAAACGATATATCATCAATGGGATTTTCCATGCTTCGCTCTGCTTTTTAATGCTGCTTATCGCCATAGGCTTTAATGAAGTGCTCACCCTGATGCTGATTGTGGGCCATTTTATTATTTATCCCTTGTTCCGTAAAGACGCTGAACTCCGCCCCATACTTGCCTGGATGTGCGTTTTCAGCCTGCTTTTCTCGCTTATCATGATACTCGCCCCCGGCAATGTGCAGCGTGGCGGTTATTTCACCGGTAACTACCAAATCATTCATCCTTTGTGGATGAGCGCCCTCCAGGTAATCCGTTTCTTTGCAAAATGGGTATCCTCCCCTGCCCTGCTGCTCGCAAGTCTCTTATTTATCCCTATTGGCCAAAAACTTTACAAAGAATCGCCCATATTCCGCAAATTGGCTGCGCTAAAGCTGTGGCAGGCATTTGCCATACTATGTATTATAATATTTTTATGTGTATTCCCTCCCTATTGGGGCACAGGCATATTGGGCCAGCACCGCACTCTGAACACTGCCTGCTTCTTTTTCATCATTGCCTGGTTCCTGTTTATATTCATTGCGTTCAAACAATATGACTTCCGACTAACGACTGCCCACTTACGGCTAATTACTTTTCTCTTTATTGCCTGCTTATTATTAACCGGCAACAGCGGGAGAGCCTTAATTGACCTCGGTAATGGGAAAGTCAGCCGCTTTGCCAATGAAATGGATGACAGAATGACTGTACTCGAAACAGCCCAAAAACAACAAGCAAAAACAGTGAGCCTGCCAACAATTCAAGATAGACCCTCCGGTATCTTTGTAATAGATATTTCAGATAATCCCAATAACGGAATCAATAAATCGTATGCGGAGTATTATGGGATAGAAAAGGTAATTAAGAATTAAAAATTACGAATTAAAAAACTTACTCTGCGGTTAAATGAATTATATAAATTTCTTGTGAAATTCCGGGGTTGGGGTAAATAAAATCTCATTTATACGGAAAGAGTATGGGTTTGCAAAAATCAATAAAGCCGCTGAGATTGCTTCGCAAAGCCTCGCAATGACGGAACGCCCCACCGTCACTGCGAGTCCGCCGTCCCATAAAAAATATGGCGGACGTGGCAGTCTTAATAATTTCTTGCAAATTCATATTTGTTAGGTATAATCATACTTATCTGCGTCATCAGCGTTCTATTTTCAAAATCAATCTCATTCGTATGTTATTTGTAAAGAATTTATGTACTTTTGAAACATGGAATTTTCGGCAATACAAATAGCGGCATTAATTAACGGAAAGGTAGAAGGAGACCCCAACGCGAAAGTAACCAGGTTAGCTAAAATTGAGGAAGCCGGGGCAGGTTCGCTGACCTTCCTTTCTAACCCAAAGTACGCTGAATACCTTAAAACCACAGGCGCATCTGTAATCATTGTCAACGATGACATAACCGACAAAAAGCCTGTAAATTCAACTTTTATTAAAGTTAAGGACTCCCGCCAGGCATTCAGCATATTGCTCGATGCCTACCATAAGCAGCAGTTTTCAAAGACCGGCATGGAGCAGTTCGCGGTAGTTGCGCCCACCGCTAAAATGGGAAAGAATGTATATATAGGTTCATTTTCTTATATAGGCGAGAACGTCATCCTCGGCAATAATGTGCAGGTATTCCCCAATGTATTTATAGGAGCCAACAGCAAAATTGATGATGGCTGCATTATTTACCCCGGTGTTAAAATTTACCATGAATCGGTTATAGGAAAAAACTGCACCTTCCACTCAGGGGTGGTAATAGGCAGCGACGGTTTCGGCTTTGTGCCCAACAGCGAAAACAATTACAATAAAATGCCGCAGGTAGGCAATGTAATTATTGAAGATAATGTGGAGATAGGCTCCAATACCACTATTGACAGGGCTACCATGGGCTCAACCATCATCCGCAAGGGCGTTAAGCTCGATAACCTGATACAGGTAGGCCACAATGTGGAAATAGGCGAGAATACGGTAATCGTTTCACAGACGGGCATAGCGGGTTCCACCAAAATTGGGCGCGATTGCATGATTGGCGGACAGGTAGGAATAATAGGGCATTTAACCATAGGCAACAGGGTAAAAATAGCGGCCCAGTCGGGTGTGGGTTCCGATGTGGCCGATGATGCTGTTATACAGGGCTCGCCCGCCATGCCGCACATGGAGTATAAAAAATCGTATGTGTTGTTCAGGCGTCTGCCCGAACTGCACAAAAAAATAAAAGATTGGGAAGAAAAAATTTCCAGATAATTCTTTAAAAAAGCTTATTATTGCATATTAAAATGAAATCACGGGCTTTCGTGTCCTAAACCTTTATACATGAGCGAAAAACAACGTACCATTAAAAAGGCTGTAAGCATAACCGGAAAAGGATTGCATACCGGAGTACCTGCAACAGTAACCTTTAAACCTGCCCCTGTAAACCACTGGTTTAAATTCAAGCGGGTTGACCTTCCGGGACAACCCATAATTGATGCCGATGTTGATAATGTAACTGATACGGAAAGGGGAACTACCCTGCAGCAAAATGGTGGCAAAGTAGCTACCACAGAACACCTGCTGGCTGCCCTGGTGGGATTGGAAATTGACAATGTGCTTATTGAAGTTAACGGCCCAGAAATACCCATCATGGATGGCAGCTCTATGCCCTTTGTAATTGCTTTGGAAGATGCCGGAATAGAAGAACAGGACGCGGACAGGGAATACTTTGAGCTTAAAGAAATACTTTCATACGAGGATACTGAAAAGCATATTGAAATGCTTGCCGTGCCACAGGAAACATTCCGGCTGACCGTTATGGTTGACTATAACTCGCCTGTGCTTGGCACACAACATGCCACTATATATTCCACAGGAGAATTTAAAAAGGAAGTGGCGGCCTGCCGCACTTTTGTCTTTTTACATGAACTGGAACTCCTGCTTTCGCACAACCTTATAAAAGGCGGCGATATTGATAATGCGGTTGTGCTGGTGGACAGGGAGATTCCGCAGGAAAAACTCGATTATCTTGCCAAAGTATTCAACAGGCCAAAAGTGAAAGTGGTTGCCCAGGGCATATTGAACAATACCCAATTGAAATTTTTTAATGAGCCTGCCCGCCACAAACTCCTTGATATGGTAGGAGACCTTGCGCTTATCGGCATGCCCATGAAAGCCCATATTCTTGCTGCAAGGCCCGGCCACTCCGGAAACGTAGCCTTCGCAAAAAAGCTGAAGGAAGCTATAAAGAAAGACAGGAAAAGCGCCCCAAGGTTTAACCTTGCCGCCGAGCCGGTAATGAACATAAACGACATTATGAAAATATTGCCACACAGGCCGCCATTCCTGTTGGTTGATAAAATACTCGAAATAAGCGAAAACCGTGTTATAGGGCTGAAAAATGTAACCATGAATGAAGACTTCTTCCGTGGCCATTTCCCCGGGAACCCTATTATGCCCGGTGTATTGCAGATTGAGGCCATGGCGCAAACAGGAGGCATACTCGCCCTTAAATCGGTACCGGACCCTGAGAACTATCTTACCTATTTTATGAAAATAGACAATGTAAGGTTCCGTAACCAGGTTTTACCCGGCGATACGCTGATATTCCAGTTGGAATTGCTGGGACCTGTCCGCAGGGGCATCTGCCACATGAAAGGGACCGCTTTTGTGGGAGATAAAATTGCTACTGAAGCCGAAATGATGGCGCAGATTGTGAAAGTAAAAGAAAGCAACGGTCAGGCTTCGGGCCACAAACTGGAAAAAAAAACTGAAAAAGTAAAACACATTATTAAGTAGAAGAAAAGTATGATATCTCCGCTTGCGTATGTAAAAGAAGGGGCCGTTATCGCTGAAAGCGCGGTAATTGAGCCATTTGCAGTAGTTCACGAAAATACAGTTATAGGAGAAGGAACCGTTGTGGAATCACACGCGGTTATCATGTCGGGCGCCCGAATAGGCAAAAACTGCCGGATATTTCCCGGGGCAATAATCTCTTCCATTCCCCATGACCTGAAATTTGTGGGGGAAGATACTACTGTTGAAATAGGCGATAATACAACTGTCCGGGAATATGCAAGTATTAACAGGGGCACCAAAGCAAACTGGAAAACGGTAATTGGCAGTAACAGCGTTATTATGTGCTACGCGCATATAGGCCACGATTGTGTTTTAGGCGATTACGTTTTGATTGGCGGCTTCTGTGCCCTTGCCGGCCATGTTATTATTGAAGACTATGCTATCCTTGAAGGCTATACAGGTGTGCAGCAATTTGTAAAAATCGGGGCTCATTCCTTTTTGGCTGCTACATCAAAAGTCCGGAAAAATATACCTCCTTTTGTAAAAGGGGCAAGGGAACCGCTTTCCTATATCGGCGTCAATACAATAGGCTTGTCCCGCAGGAATTTCGCACCGGAAACCATAAAACAAATTGAAGATATTTATCGTATCCTTTATGTAAAAGGTGTTTCTACAGCCAATGCCATTAAACAAATTGAAACTGAAATCCCTGATTCAAAAGAAAAGGCCCATATCATAAAATTCATACAGGAATCGGTTAATGGCATTATGAAAGGCCCGGTAAAAAGCGCCACGGAAAGCAGCGAGGAAGTAGTTTCGAAATAACATCGCATATTACGGAATGAACATAAAGCTTAATAACGCAGGGAAACGTTTTGAGCGTAATTGGGTATTCCGGAATTTATCCCTTGAAATCACACAAGGTAAGCGCTATGTAGTTCTTGGGCCGAATGGTTCAGGCAAATCAACTCTGCTGAAAATTATATCAGGTAATGTTACTGCATCAGAAGGAACAATAGAATATTCCGATAATGCCAGTAAAATTGCAGTCGAAGATGTTTACAGGCTTGTTTCCATCGCAGCTCCGTACCTTGATGTACCGGAAGAATATTCCCTGCATGAAATTATAACCTTTCACAAAGTTTTCAAGCCTTTAGAAAATAACTTTTCAGAAAAAGAAATCATAGATGTCCTGGGGCTTTCCCATACCAGAGATAAAGCTTACAAGCACTTTTCATCGGGTATGAAACAGCGGGTAAAACTTGGGCTGGCGGTACTAAGCAAAACCCCACTCCTGCTCCTCGATGAGCCCACAACGGCCCTTGATGCTAAAGCTGTTCAATGGTATCAAAGCTTAATAAAAGAATATGGAGCAGGTAAAACCATTATTGTCTTTTCTAATAATAAAGAGGAAGAACATGGCTTTTGCGAGGAAAAAGTTCACTTGTAGGGAAATTCTTGATTTTTTTATTAATTCATATCAATTTATTATATTTTTTCAAGAATAATTAACATATAGTTAATTTTCACATAACACCTCCCGACAACCTCCATAGCCTGTATTTACTTATTTTCAGGCAGATAATATCAGGCTAAATTGATTTAGTATTCTTAATATTCACATAATTAACAAACAGGAGCTTTAATCTAAATTTGCCCGAATTTTAACCTGGAAAATTATATTCAATTATTACTGGTATTATGAATAAAGCCTTTCCGGCATACTGCTTTATTTTCCTTGCATGTTTTATATATGAATTGCGTAAATTGAATTCCCTCTGATGAGAAAACTTTATTTTGCTTTGATAGTATTTATATTGGCAGGGAACGGTACCATTTTTTGCCAGACCTCACCGGCTACTTATACTTGTAACAGCACTTCACAGGGAACGGGCTCCATTCAAACATTCACAGTGCCCCCCTGTGTAGATACCATAACCATAGACGCACGGGGAGCGCAGGGAGGAAACGGAGGAGGGTTAGGAGCAGAAATGATAGGAACTTTTGCGGTAACACCGGGCGAGGTATTAAATATTTTAGTTGGGCAGGCAGGAACTGTTAATGGGGATGGCGGTTCAGGAGGAGGAGGAAGCTTTGTTGCAGACCTTACCAATAATGCATGGATTGTTGCCGGAGGAGGAGGAGGCACAAGTGGTGATGGCAATACAGGCGCCGGGGAACCGGGTCAAACTACCACCACAGCGGGCAATGCCGGACATGATGGAGGAACGGGAGGCAGCGGAGGAGGCGGAGGAGGCGGAGGTGTGGACAACGCAAGCTGCACAAGTGGAGATGGCGGAGGAGGATTTTGCGGAAATGGCGGAGGAAGTTCAAATGGCGGTGCTGCCGGAGCCGGGGGAGTCGGCTGCGCTAACGGAGGTGATGGAACGGGAGGCGCATTATGTGCAGGTGGAGGTTTAAGCTATTTAAACGGGGGAGATGGAGGTCTTGGCTGTACCAACGGATGTGGCAATAATCCAATATTTGGGGGTTATGGAGGAGGTGGTGGCACTTGCGGCAGCGGAGGAGGAGGAGGTGGAGGATATTCAGGCGGTGGCGGAGGAGGATATTCCACATTGGATGGAGGTAACGGCGGCGGAGGAGGTTCATTCAATAATGGAGTAAATCAAACCAATACATCGGGAGTACAATCAGGAAATGGCGAGGTAATAATAACATGGACAGCTTCTTCTGCAACAGCAACTATAAGCGCAAGTACAGGAGTAAGTTGTAATGGAGGCAATGATGGAAGCGCTACCGTAACAGCAACCGGAGGTGCTCCCTATACCTATTCATGGAATCCTACAGGACAAACCACTCAAACTGCCACCGGTTTATCGGCAGGAACATATACTGTTACTGTTACTGATGCCATAGGCTGTACGGCAAAAGATTCAGTTACTATTACCCAGCCTGCTGCATTGCACGACTCTATTGTTTCATTTACCAATGTATCGGTAGCCTGCGGAAACAATGGCACTGCAACGGTAGGCGTGAAAGGCACGGGGCCTTTCACTTATTCCTGGAGTAACGGACAAACTACTTCGACTGCCACTAACCTTGCTGCCGACAATTATACAGTAAATGTTACCAATACCAGCGGCTGCGCCACAAAAGATTCTGTTACCATTACACAGCCGCCTTCACTGACCGCTACCGTACCCACTACTGTAAATGATTTATGCAACGGAGCCAATACAGGAAGCGTTACTGCCAGTGTTACCGGGGGAGATACTCCATATACCTATTCCTGGAGCAATGGTGAAACGTCCGCAAAAGATTCATTATTACCTGCAGGAAGCTATACTGTTTCAGTAACCGATGCCAACGGATGCACTGTTACGGCCAATGCAACTATTACCCAGCCTTCGGCAATCCGTGATTCAATATCCACAACAATAAATGAATTATGTAACGGAGGTAGTACTGGAAGCGCCACTATTGGCATAAAAGGCGGCACCTCGCCCTATACTTACGCATGGTCAAATGCTGCAACAACGCAAACTGTAAATAATTTAACCGTCGGCAATTATACAGTAATTACCAAAGATATTAACGGATGTAAGGACAGCGCCATGGTCAGCATTTCGCAACCTGCCGTATTAAAGATTACTGCGGCAGCTTTTGCAACGCCCTGCAATGGAACCTGCAATGGTTCAGCAAACGTAATCCCTTCCGGGGGTTCACCTCCATATAAATATACATGGAGTAATGGAACGACCAATGTTAACGCCAATAATTTATGCGCGGGAACATATTCGGTGATTGTTACCGATTCCAACGGATGTACGCATGATACGACAGGGCTTATTGTTACTGAGCCAACTGCCATTACCGGAACAATTAACTCCACACCGGCTTTTTGCAACCAGGCTGATGGAACTGCAAGCGTTACGGTTGCAGGCGGGACGCCCAATTATACTTATTTATGGACCAATGGCGCCACCACTACCAATATAAGCAATATAAAACCGGGCACCTATTGCGTACTTGTTGAAGATGCCAATAACTGCAAAGATTCTATTTGTGTTGCGGTGCCCAATACACCGGGAGAAACAGCGAACATAGCTTCCAGTGTAAATGTTACCTGTAACGGTGATTCCAATGGAATAATAACCGGAAGCGCCGCCGGGGGAACAGGCCCTTATACTTATTTATGGAATACAAACCCTGCGCAGACAACCCAGACCGCCACAGGTCTTAAAGCAGGAACATACATACTTACTGTTACTGATGCAACCGGGTGCCAGGATACAGCCGGTATTACTATTACACAACCTGCACCTATAGCAGTTTCAGATAGCGGGGCTGAACAGCTTTGCATAGGGCAGTCAGATATTTTGTCGGCTTCCGCAACAGGGGGAACTGGCCCTTATATATTTACCTGGGATGGTACTAATTTAGGAACAAATTATTCTGTCAGCCCTATAGCAGATACTACATATACAGTAGTAGTAACCGATAAAAACGGTTGTACCTCTGCTCCATTCCCTATACCGGTCAAAGTACGCGATTCAATAAATCTTGTTACAATACCGGTAAATCCTATGTGCCTGGGTGATACTACCACCCTGCATGCCAATGCCACAGGCGGTGACAGCACTTATACATACACCTGGAGCCCGGCGGGAATTTCCGGTTCAACAGGTTCAAGTATTGCAGTCTGCCCGTCCTCAACTACCACATATACAGTAACTGTAGAAGATGGATGCACTACTCCCTCTGTTCAAAAGACAATTGTGGTTAACCTGTTTCCTTCAAGGCCTATATATATATCAGCCGACACCCTTAGCGGCTGCCAGTCCATTTGTGTGCAGTTTAAAGATAGCGTTATAGGCACTCCTGAAACAATAACATGGCATTTTGGAGACGGCGACAGTTCAACTATCGGTAACCCTGAGCACTGTTATACTTCTCCCGGAATATATAGCGTTTCCCTTGCGGTTACCAATGACAGTGGTTGTCATGTTTCCAGAACTGTTTCCAATATGATTGCAGTTTATGATAACCCGATAGCGCAATTTAGCTGGATGCCTCAAACAATCACATCCCTTAATTCAATTGTATATTTTACAGATGCATCTATGGATAATTACGGAATCGTCAACTGGGCATGGACATTTGGCGATGCTTCCGATTCATCGGGCAACATTCAGAATCCAACCCACACTTATGCAGATACAGGGAAATTCTGTCCCAGCCTAATAGTTACTGACCAGCATGGCTGCAAGGATACTATTGACCACTGCCTTGATGTTGAACCGGCGTTTACTATTTATATCCCCAACGCGTTTACGCCTAACGGAGATGGGGACAATGATTTATTTAAGCCTGTAGGAGACTACATAGAGAATTTCGAAATGTGGATATTCGACAGGTGGGGGCAGCAAATTTATCATACCGTAAACCTTAACCAGGGATGGGATGGAACAGTAAATGGGAACAAAGTGCAGGAAGATACTTATGTTTACCTTATTAACGTTACTGACCCATCGAATAAATCTTACTCTTATTTAGGAAAAGTGAGTTTAATAAAGTAAAGAACTCTTATCCTGCCCTTAAAAACAATAATTACTACGTCAGATAATTTCCATAGGTATCTCCATTACTCGTTAATCTTTTTATAAGAAACAGATTCCGGCTCTTTTTCCAGGTATTCTCCTCTACGGGTATAAGGGTAAAGCTGGTCATAGCGCTTTACATTATTAATGCTTATTCTCCGGTTTATATGCGACCTGTTCAGTTCCGATGGAGATGAAATGGCCAATGCGCCTATCAATTCAACAAAGCTATTCATGGTAGAATGATGGTAATTGGCAATGCGCAGGGCTTTACTTTCTATGTCAAGTCCCTTCATAAGGGTTTCATCCTGTGTGGCAACACCAACAGGGCATGTGTTTTTATTGCACTGCAGGGCCTGTATGCAGCCAACGGCAAGCATCATGGCACGGGCGCTGTTGCACATATCGGCGCCGAGGGCCAATGTTCTTGCCATGTGGAAACCATTTACAATTTTACCGGAACCAATAAGCTTAATATCTTTTTTAAGGTCGTAGCCGACAAGGGTGTTATAAGCAAAAGAAAGCCCGTCTCTCAATGGCCTTCCGATATAATTTGAGAATTCCACCGGGGCAGCACCGGTGCCGCCCTCTCCCCCGTCAATGGTAATAAAATCAGGTTTAACGCCTGTTTTAATCATGGCCTTGCATATATCAATAAATTCACTTTCCCTGCCAATACATATTTTAAAACCTACCGGCTTGCCACCCGATGCGTCCCTGAGTACTTTAAGAAAGTGTACCAATTCTGTAGCGTTAGAAAATGCTGTATGCGCCGGGGGCGATTGCACTTCTGTATGAGGCTCTACGCCACGTATTTCTGCTATTTCAGGCGTATTTTTTGATGCAGGGAGAATACCGCCATGGCCCGGCTTCGCGCCTTGTGAAATCTTCAATTCTATCATTTTCACATTTTCGAGCGTAGCCCTTTTGGCGTATTCCGTTTCCGAAAATGTTCC
This sequence comes from Bacteroidia bacterium, assembly GCA_052325425.1. Lineage (GTDB taxonomy): Bacteria > Bacteroidota > Bacteroidia > JABEUT01 > JABEUT01 > JABEUT01. The sequence continues at coordinate 14,162 of JBKQUY010000118.1, forward strand.
GTCTTTATTGCGGGCGCCAAAGTAACCGGTACCAATTTGCCAGATGATATCTCCGCCATATTTTAAATGGTATTGGCTTAAGCCGCCTTCCCCGGTATTCTGGGCGAAGTTATCTATTTTGGCTCCTTTGTTTATAGCCATTACCGCGTTTCTGCTGAGTGAGCCATAACTCATTGCCGATGAATTCAATAAACTTGCTGAATAGGGCTTTTTGCAATCAGGCCCACCCACAAGTACACGGGGATGCGGGCCACTATGGTCTATTTTATAAGCATACATGGAATGGTCCATCCACTCATAACCGGACTGGTAAACATCTAATTGGGTTCCAAACGGGGTAGTATCTGTAACTTTTTTTGCGCGTTGGTAAACCATAGACCGTAACATACGGTTGAATGGCCTGCCCGCCGTATCAGTTTCAACAAAATACTGCATTATTTCAGGACGTATTTTTTCGAGCATAAACCTCCCGTGCCCTATTACCGGAAAGTTGCGTTTTATGGCCTGCTTCTTTTGCAACATATCGGAATAACCTAAAAGTATCAATGGCCCGAATAGAACCATGCACCACCAAACTCGCGGATGCCAGATTCCGGTTAAAGCTACAGCGGCAATTATTGCAAAAGAAATCAGTAAGAACGCAGGTCTTGCTTTCATGGGGTTTTATTTTATTTGTTACGATAAAATGAGCTTAACAAATATAATAATTTAAATAAAGAATGTTATAACATCCATCTCAATTTATGTTCCTTACAATTGCATATATTTACCATAAATTATTCTTATTTATAAATCTAACCCCATGAACATTCCAAAGGAATATCTACCCATAATGCCTTACCTTATAATTAAGGATGCAAAGGCTTTTTTAGCATTTACCCAAGCCGTATTTGGCGCTACTGAACAGTTACTTGTGCCCAGGGACGCCAACACTATTATGCATGGTGAAATACGAATTGGTGATGCGGTTATTATGTTTGCCGATGCCACGGAACAATTTAAAGAAAGGCCTGCCGGTATGTTTTTATATGTTGTCAATGTTGACAAAGCCTATAAACTGGGAATTGAAAATGGAGCCACGAGTTTACACGCTCCGGTTAAACAGGAATATGGATATTCTGCCGGGTTTGAAGATAAATTCGGCAACCAGTGGTGGGTTGTTGAACCCTAACATATTATATGGAATAATTTTTAGTACTTAGCCAGTTTCGGGTCAACCTCATCGGCATAAGCCAATATACCGCCTTTAAGGTTATAGAGGTTGGTAAAGCCAAATTGTTTTTCAAGAGCATCAATAACAGTGGCTGAACGCTTACCACTGCGGCAGTGTACCACCACCTTTCTGTCTCTCGGTATCTCGTCAACATGCTGAAGAATAGTACCCATTGGAATAAGTTTACCACCGATTGAAGCAATATCAGCCTCATGCTGCTCACGAACATCAATCAGCTGGAAGTCCTCATGGGCATCCATCATCTTTTTAAGTTCTATAGGAGTAACTTCTTTCATTAATTATTGATTGCTTCAGCACCACCTACAATTTCAAGGATTTCCTTGGTAATGGCTGCTTGGCGGGCTTTATTATATGAAAGCCTTAAGTTGCGCAATAATTCCTTGGCATTATCTGTAGCTTTATGCATTGCCGTCATTCTTGCTCCATGCTCGGCTGCGTTAGAATCGAGTAATGAGCGGTAAAACCTGACCTTTAAAGCATATGGAATAATTTCTTCCAATATTTTTTCCTGGTCCGGTTCGAATATGTAATCAGGTCTAAGCCCTGTAACTTTTTCAGCCTGCTTTGGTTTTGCCGCAACTTCTGCATGAAATGGAAGCAATTGCTCAGTAGTCAATATTTGGGTAGCGGCATTCTTAAAACGGTTATATATCACTTCTACCCTATCCAACTCCCCTTCAGCAAATTTTTTCAGCACATCTTCAGCTATATGGGAAACTTTGGCGTAAGTTAGCCCATCCCATAATTCATTATGCGCCTCTACTTTATATTGTGTCTTCCTTAATGCATCGCTACCTTTTTTACCAACGCATAAAAGGGTAAGATTACCTTTTTTAGCCTGTTCGGCATATTTTTCACGTATCAATTGGTTCACCGCTTTTATCACATAAGCATTAAAGCCACCGCAAAGGCCGCGGTTAGAAGTAATTACTATAAGCAATACTTTCCCGGCGGGGCGCTCGGCTGCATAAACACTGCCTTTTGAACCCACTGAGAGAATAAGGTTATCAAGTATTTCTTTCAGTTTTTCGGCAAAGGGACGCATCTGCATTACAGTATCCTGCGCCCGTTTCAGCTTCGATGCCGAAACCATTTTCATGGCACTCGTTATCTGCTGGGTCGAATTTACTGAAGTTATGCGGCTACGTACCTCTTTTAAACTTGGCATATTTGCTTATTTCTTATACTTTTTAGCTAATTCAGTTCCCACTTTTTCCATTGTAGCAGTTACTTCATCAGGCAATTTGCCCGCTTTAAGTTCTGCAAGCACATTTTTATGCTGTGCTTCGAGTATTCCAAGGTATTCCACTTCAAACTCTTTCATCTTGGCTACCGGCACATCGCGCAATAAACCCTTTGTTCCCAGGTATATAATAGCTACCTGCTTTTCCACAGGCATAGGCGAAAATTGGTTTTGTTTCAATATTTCCACGTTGCGCGAACCTTTGTCAAGCACATATTTTGTAGCGGCATCAAGGTCAGAGCCGAATTTAGCAAATGCCTCCAATTCGCGGTATTGCGCCTGGTCGAGCTTAAGCGTACCGGCAACTTTTTTCATTGACTTAATCTGCGCGTTACCACCCACGCGCGATACCGATATACCCACGTTGATAGCTGGCCTTACACCGGCATTAAACAGGTTACTCTCAAGGAATATCTGTCCGTCGGTAATAGATATAACGTTGGTAGGAATATATGCGGAAACGTCACCGGCCTGAGTTTCGATAATCGGCAAGGCTGTTAATGAGCCACCGCCTTTCACTATATCCTTAAGGGAAGGAGGAAGGTCATTCATTTTGCTGGCAACACTCTGGTCGGCATTAATCTTAGCTGCCCTTTCCAGTAAGCGGGAGTGCAGGTAAAATATGTCGCCCGGATATGCTTCGCGTCCAGGAGGGCGGCGCAGAAGCAATGAAACCTCACGGTACGCCACAGCTTGTTTGGAAAGGTCATCATATATTATAAGGGCTGCCCTTCCGGTATCGCGGAAAAATTCTCCCATTGCAGCTCCTGACAGCGGGGCAAAAAACTGCATAGGTGCAGGGTCGGCAGCGCTTGCGCATACTATAATGGTATAGGGCATGGCTCCGTTCTCTTCTAATGTACGATATACGTTGGCAACGGTAGAAGCTTTTTGCCCTATGGCTACATATATGCAATATACCGGCTGCCCCCTGTCGTAAAATTCTTTCTGGTTGATGATAGTATCTATGGCAATGGCTGTCTTACCCGTTTGGCGGTCTCCAATGATAAGTTCACGTTGTCCGCGTCCGATAGGAATCATAGCGTCAATTGACTTGATACCTGTCTGCAATGGCTCATTAACCGGCTGACGATATATAACACCGGGAGCTTTTCTCTCCATTGGCATTTCATAAGTCTGGCCCAAAATAGGCCCCTTGCCGTCAATAGGGTTGCCAAGGGCATCGAGTACCCTTCCAAGCAGGCCTTCACCAGCCTGAATGGAGGCAATACGGCCCAACCGCTTTACGGTAGCGCCTTCTTTTATATCGCCTGAAGGGCCCAACAATACAAGGCCAACATTATCTTCTTCCAGGTTAAGGGCTATGCCTTTCAACCCGTTTTCAAACTCTACAAGTTCACCGGCCTGAACTCCGTTTAAACCATAAACACGCGCAATACCATCGCCAACCTGCAATACTGTGCCTATCTCTTCGAGTTGGGCTTCAGTTTTAAATCCTGAAAGCTGCTCCCTCAATACTGAGGATACTTCTGCCGGTTTAATTTCTGCCATCTTACTTAATTTTAAATTTTTAATTCTTAATTCCTAATGCGATATTCATGTAACATTCAAAATTCATCATTCAACATTAATTCAGAACGTATGACTGATTAAAATCTTTACGTAACTGCATCAGTTGGTGCTGTATACTCATATCTACCTGTTTGCTGCCAACTGTAATAATAAAACCGCCAATCAGTTTTGCATCTACCTTTTCATGTAATTCTATTTCAGCTTTATACCATTTTTTTAATATGTCAAGTACATTTTTGCGGGTCGGTTCATCCAATGGAACTGCGGTTGTTACAGTTGCTGTAACAATATTCTTCTGCTCTTTATATTGCGAAATAAATTCTGTCGCAATAATTTCGAGGTAAGATTCACGCCTTTTTTTGGCAAGCAGAACAATAAATGATTCTGTTGTCGGGCAAACCTGGCCATTGAAAATCATTTTAAGAACCTGAACCTTTTTCTCAGTTTTAACTACAGGGCTGTTGAGCAGAGAATGAAGGTCCTTTAACTTTTTGCAGCCGGCAAGCACCATGCGCATATCGGCATAAACAGTGTCCAGCAAGCCTTTTTCATTGGCTATCTGAATCAGCGATTTGGCATAACGTATGGCAACTGCAGTTTGTGACATAATCTTATTCTATTAATTCAAGCTAACTTCTTTAAGCATTGTGTTTACTAATGCTTTCTGCTTATCATCCGATGATAGCTCCGTTTTCAAAATCTTTTCCGCAATTTCAATTGACAAAGTTGCTACCTGGTTCTTTAGTTCACTCATAGCGGCAGCTTTCTCATTCTGTATGGCATCACGGGCATCTTGTATAAGCTTTTCAGCTTCTTTATGGGCTTTACCTTTTGCTTCGTTAATAATTGTATCCTTGGTTTCCCTTGCTTCTTTAAGTAGGCTATCTCTTTCAGCGCGTGCTTCCATCAATATTTTTTCATTGCTGGCTTGCAATTGCGCCATTTCCTGTTTTGCTTTTTCAGCTGAATCAAGGGCATCCTGTATTGATTTCTCCCTGTCTTTTAGCGCTCCCAGTATGGGTTTCCAGGCAAACTTCTTAAGGATAACAAATACAATTACAAATGTAAGTGTCATCCAGAAAATCAGGCCGAACGAAGGTAATATCAGATCCATGTTTCTTAGTTATGAGTTATAAATTATGAATTTTTCTTTCAGTTCTATTCTTTTTTCAATATCTCCCGCATTTCTGCGGGATTCCGCTGTATTGCGGAACAATATTCATAAAAATCCCGCGGGCCAACCAAGCGTTGATGCCCGCAGGATTAATTTTTTGCTTAACGGATAAGCAACACCAACAATCCTATTACCATGCCGAAGAAGGAAGTACCCTCGATAAAGGCGATGGCAAGAATCATGTTAGTACGCAAATCAGCGGCAATTTCTGGCTGGCGAGCCATTGATTCCAGTCCGCCACGGCCAATCTGGCCGATACCGATACCGGCGCCAAGCGCTGCCAAACCGGCTCCCATAGCGCCCAAACCGTAACCAACACCTATGTTGGAACCGGATGAAGCTACGTCTAATAACACTGATGATAACATAATTGATAATTATTTAAGGTTAATGAATCCATGATTAATACAAAATATCGAATAACGAACACTGAATAATGAATACTGAAGCTGTACCTTCATAAAACTCTTCCTGTTATTTACTTCAAAATTCGACATCCGATGTTCAATATTCATTATTCTCAGTGATGTTCTTCTTCGGCAGTTACCATTCCAAAATACATTGACGACAATAGAGTAAACACATAAGCCTGTATTAAGGCAACAAGGGTATCGAGCAGCAGCATGATGATAGTAAATATCACCGATACAACCGATACGCCGTACCCGGCCACCGCGCTCATTGCGCCGAAGATGAATATTAAGCTAAAAAAAGCAAGAGCCACCACGTGGCCTGCAAGCATGTTGGCAAATATTCGTATTAATAAGGTGAATGGTTTGAGTATTATGCCTAGGGTCTCTATTGGCCCCAATATTAATATTTTTACTACAGAAGGTACTCCGGGCATCCACAATGTATGCGACCAATAGGCTTTGGTAGAGTTAAACAACATTAAAATAAAAGTAAAACAGGCAAGGGTCATGGTAATGGTAATATTACCTGTAACATTCGCCCCACCCGGGAAGAAAGGTATCAAACCCAAAAGGTTCAAAAAAAGAATAAAGAAGAACAAGGTTAAGAGGTATGGCATGAATTTCTCATATTTCTTCTCACCAATGGAAGGGATGGCAATATCGTCGCGGATAAACTGCACAACAGGCTCAAATAATGACTGCGCGCCCTTGGGAGCGGCTGTTCCCCTTTCTTTATAGCTTTTAGCTACACTCAAAAATATCACAATAAGTAAACCCCCTGCCAATAATATACTTGCTGCATTTTTGGTAATGGATAAATCCCACAATTTTGCGGTTTCTTCCCTATTTTCACTTCCATCGGGGTTCGTAGCTATAATATGAATACCAGACTCCTTTAACCCGTTATAAATAGCGCCGTCTTTCAGCTTACCTGAAGAAAACATCATTAAACCATGCTCTTTCGAATATAAAATAACCGGCAGCGGTATGGAATAATGGCCTGCAATATGCCAGCTATGAGCATCGCTTACGTGCTCAATAATCATCTCACCTGCGTTGAATTTCTCCTTGCCCTCAGGAGCCTTAGCAGCACTTTCCGATGATGCTGTATCGCCTGCAAAGGAGAAAGTCGGCATAATAAGCATTAAGGCAATAGCGGCAATTAACCCTTTTATGTATCGTAAACCACTGATTCTGATAGTCATCCGGCCAATATTATGGTGTCATTTTTTAAAATCTGCCGCAAATATAGGATATTTATATTTCAATCGTTTTAGATTGTGAATAACTTTTAATTGATTTTCAGGAAATATGGTAATGACCTGTCAATATTGAGTATGGGAAGGATAATTAACTTACTTACTTTTACTATAAGCAATCGCATATCCAATTCCAAAAGAAACATTGATTTGTGATACCTGTGCCGGTGAAAAACTCTGCACAGATTCAATAACTCCGGAAGAACTTGTCGTCTGGGTGGGAATATTAAAAGTCAGGTTTGTGCCCGAAGAGAAAAAGTCGGCATTTGCCATTCCCATAATATGCGGGGTAAAGTATATTTTTAAGCCTATCCCCAAATCATACGCGTATGAAGAATATTTAGCGCTGCTCATAGTTACATAATCTATATCCTGTGAACCCAGTTGCTGAACCGTATATTGCATAGAAGAAATCTGCCCCGATATCAATCCAATCATAAGCCTGATATCAAATTCAATGTTTGAGTTTTTAAAAGTCCGCGCAATACCAGGCATTGCCTCGTAAAACGAGTATCGTGCACTTCCTGCATCAATCCATCCAGTCCACCCTGCCGGCTGCGATGCCTCTGCAAAACTGTTTACATCAAAACTATTCCATAACGAGGCAAGCATTAATTGAGGCTCCCAATTTTGCTTGTTAAGAGCAATACCAGCTAAAATTGCATAATCATTACCCTGGCCTGCAAAACCCAGGTTAGTATAACTTTGGCTTCCATAATTATCACTTGTTCCGTAATTCCCGAATGGTAAACTCCAACCGGCATTAATACTCAGAAATATTTTAGGCAGTTTTTGCAAACTGTCATTTTTCATCTTTCTTTCCATTCTGCGAAGCTCTTTCGAATTATTGGTGTCCGCTTGGGCAAAACATGCAATATTCAGGCCAAGAAAAATGAAAATGAGTTTGTACTTTAAACGCATTGGAATAATTATATAAATGAAAACTAATGGGTATAAGGTTTATACTACAATATTAAGAAATAGTCCGTTACCTTTCAAATAATTTCCTGCAAATGATTTCAAATGCAAAATATTCCTTGCTAAAAATTGATTGCCATCAATAATATCTATCAATAGAAAAGGAGCGCCCGGTACCGGGTAAAAAGAGGTATCTTTGAACTCTGAATTTTAAAACTAAAAATTATGGCAAAAGTCACTCTGCACAGGCTCAACAATGCTTTTCATTTTGAGGCCCGTAACTCGGCGAACGCGGTTATGCACATGGATGCAAGCACTGAAATAGGCGACAGCAACTTGGGCATGCGCCCGCTTGAAGCCTTAGTCGCATCATTAGGCGGCTGCAGTGCCATTGATGTTATTATGATTTTACAAAAACAACGGCAGCAAATAGACAGTTTTGACATGGAACTGGAATATGAGCGCGACCAGAATATGCAGCCTGCTCTTATTACCAAAATAAACATGAAATATATTGTAAAGGGCAAGGTAGATAAGGAAAAGCTTGAAAAAGCCATTGAACTTAGCCTTGATAAATATTGCACGGTAAGCAAAATGCTGGAGAAAACTGCAAGAATTACTACGTCGTACCAGTTAAATTAACCCGGAATTTTTCTTTATATACGTATCCCGATAAGGCAAATATCATCTATTTGCATCTGGTCGCCTTTCCAGTCTTTAAAAGTTTTATCGAGAATGGATTTTTGTTCTCTCATGGGTTTAGATGTTATGCTTACAACCAACTCTTTTAACCGGCTCTGCTTAAATTTCTTACTGTCAGGCCCTCCGAACTGGTCTGCGTAGCCATCGCTGAACATATAAATGCAATCTCCTTTTTGCAGGTTCATTTCATGTAACGTGAATGGCTTTGACTCACCCCCGCTTATACCTATTGGCATTTTATCGGGTCTGAATTCAATAAGCCCCCCATTACGGATTATCCACAAGGCATTATTGGCGCAGGAAGCCTGTAACAGATGTTTTTCAAAATCAATGGCGCATAATGTAGCATCCATGCCATCTTTAGTGTCGCTTGTATCATCAGGATTTAACGCTTCAACTACATTGGTGCGTATTTCATTAAATATTTCATTGGGATGCGAAATCCCTTTTTCAATAACAGCCTGGTGTAAAAAAGTAATGTTCAGCAGCGACATAAATGCACCCGGCACCCCGTGGCCTGTACAGTCGCAACAGGCAATGTAAAATTTGCCATTGTGGTTCAGTGCCCAGTAAAAATCTCCGCTTACAATATCTTTGGGCTTAAACAAAATAAAGTATTCATTCAGGCATTGCGATAAATACTTGTCGCTGGTAAGCAATGCGTTTTGTATCCGGCTTGCATACTCAATGCTGTCTGTAAGGTCTTTATGCCTTTCCTCCAAAAGCTTTTTAGCTTCGCCCAATTGTTCAAAAGCATGGTCTATTTTTTCCTTTTGTTCCCCGATAATGTTTTTCTGCCTGTTTGTTATGCGCAGACGTTGTACAACAAACACAAGGAACACGATAAGAAGCAAGAGTCCTCCTGTGCCGGCATAAATTATTAACTGCTGGCGCTTGCGCTGCTCTTCTTCAAGGGCATGCTGCCGGCTGCTTTCAGCTTCTTCAAGAGCCTGTTTCTTTTCATACGCGTATTTTACTTCCTCTCGCCCTATTTCCTTTTGCTTATCTTCATTAAATACGCTGTCGTGAATAGCTGTGGATAATTTAAAGTAAACAAAGGCGCTGTCTATTTGTTTCAGCCCTTTATAACAATCGGAAATATTTTCAAGAGTTTCAGAATAATTTTTCTTGGAATTTATTTCTTTGAAAATAGAAGATGCAGTCTTGTAATATATAAGCGCCAGTTTAAAATCCCCTCTCGCATTGTATATCTGTCCTATGCCTAAAGTTGATGCCGCGATATTGCTTCTGTCACCGGCCGCCTGGCTTATTTTCAACCCTTTTTGATACAAAACCAGGGCGCTGTCCAATAACACACGGTCAATCTCATTTAAACTGGGGTGATTGTTTTTCTCTGAATAATAAACATCTATAAATCGGTGTTTAACGCTGTCAGGTTTTGCAGCCAGGTCTTTATATATATTGGCAATATTTGTGTAAGTAATTGCTATACCTGCTTCGTTGTTAAGCTCCTTCCTGAACTCAAGGCTTTTAAAATAATATTCAAGCGCGCTGAAATACTTTTTCTGGTCATGATATATCAATCCGAGGTTATTATATGCCATGTCAATGCCTTCCTTATCATTTTGTTCTTTTTCAATGGCAAGGCATTTTTGAAAGTATGATAAAGCTGAATCATTATTACCCTCTTCTTCATAGAGCAAGCCTATGTTATTATAGGTACGCGCCATACCCGACTTGTTATTAATTGCCGCGTACATGTTCTGGCTCTTTAAAAAATAATCGAGTGCAAGGGGGTAATTACTTTCGCTCCAGCATACCAGGCCGAGATTATTGTTGGCATTAGCAATACCGAGCTTATCGCCAAGAGCTTCTTTTGCTTTTAGCGCCAGGGCGTAATAGTTTTGGGCCTGGTTATAATTTCCCTGGTCGTTATATGAATTACCGATATTAAGGTAAGCCTTTGCTTCACCCTTTTTAGCCGCCAGAACAATTGCACTATTAGATGAACCTAACAGGCTTTTGGATTGGTTTAAAGCACGCACGCTGTAATCGAGAGACTGCAAAAAGTCGCCTGTGCTTTCGTATGCCCTGCATATACTGAGTTCAAGGACAATCTTGGTAGTATCCTGCTTTTCGTTTTTAAGCCGGTTTTTAAGCGAATCAATGAGCTTATTCTGGGCAATACCCTGTGGTGAGAGCAGATACGCCAATATAAACAATACTGATATACGTATTCTCATGCCGGGTCAAAGAGTTTTAAATGCAACGCAATATTATCTTATCAGCAGGTTTATTTGCTGTGCTCAATTTTATTATCCTTAACCAAGTTATGCGGGTCACAATGGGGGCAACTGCCTCCCCCTTTATGACTAAATGCAAGGTACAGTTTCCGGGCAATATAAACAACTGCCACGCCGAAGATAGTATATATAATTGCGCTTTGCATTTATCTCTATTTCTGCTTAATTGCCGCCAGTTTCTTTCTGAGTCCTTCGGTAGTATTGGAACCCGGGCGTTCAATCGGTGAATTAAGAACCCTGTCCCAAACCAGGGATGCAAGTACGCCAAGCGCCCTGGAAACACCAAACAAAACAGTATAAAAGTCATACTCAACAAGGCCGTAATGTATAAGCAATACGCCTGAATGCGCGTCAACGTTTGGCCAGGGATTTTTAATCTTCCCTGTGCTTTCTAATATAGGGGGAGCCACTTCATATATCATCTGAACTATTTCACAAAGGTCGTCTTGTTTAATGTATTTCTTATAAAAGTCCTGCTGAGCTATGAAACGCGGGTCAGTTTTGCGTAATACAGCATGCCCGTATCCCGGAACAACGCGTCCCTCTGTCAGTGTTTTTTTAATGTATTCGGCAATCTGTTCTTTGGTAGGTAAGCCTCCGCCCAATTCTTTCCTCAGTTCAAGAATCCATGCAACAACTTCCTGGTTAGCCAATCCGTGCAATGGGCCGGCCAATCCATTCATACCTGCCGCAAAAGCAAGATAAGGGTCGCTGAGCGCCGAACCCACCAGGTGAGTGGTATGCGCTGATACATTTCCTCCTTCATGGTCGGCATGTATAGTGAGATACAAGCGCATCAGCCTCTGTACATCAAACATATCGAAACCCAACATGTGCGCCATGTTTGCTGCCCAATCCAATTTTGGGTCTGGTTCAATATGAACATTGTTCTTGTATTTTCTACGGTAAATATAGGCTGCAACGCGAGGTAAACGTGCAATCAGGTTCATAGCGTCCTCATAAACAAAATCCCAGTATTGTTTTTTACGCAACCCCTTCTTATATGCAGCCGCAAAAAGAGATTCCGTCTGCATGGCCATAACACCAATACTGAATTCAGTCATAGGATGGGTATTGGCAGGCAACGAATCGAGGGTATCGAAAACGTGACGCGGCACTATACTTCTCCTTGCCCAGTTATTGGTCAAATCATTTACATCTTCCTGGGTAGGAAGCTCTCCCATAAGCATAAGGTAGAATATTCCTTCCGGTAATGGTTCGCTGCCTCCTTTAGCTTTGGGAAGTTTTTCCCTTAGCTCTGGAATGGTATAACCCCGGAAACGTATTCCTTCTTCCGGGTCAAGTTTTGATGTTTCGGTAACAAGGCCGGTCATCCCCCTCATTCCCTGGTAAACCTGGGAAAGGGTATATTCTCCAATAACCCTGTCTCCATTATCGGCAATAAATTGCTTTACATTCTCAGCCTCAATTGCCGCTTTTTTTGCAAATTTTTCTTTTAGACTATCCATAATGTTTATAATTTAATATTTATTTTATAATGTGTATTTAAATGTTTTACCTCCGTAACGTGCTGCTGAGCCAAGGCTTTCTTCTATGCGCAAAAGCTGGTTGTATTTTGCAATGCGCTCAGAACGGCAGGCAGAACCCGTTTTAATCAATCCTGCATTAAGCGCAACGCTAAGGTCTGCAATGGTAGTATCTTCCGTTTCGCCCGAACGATGGCTGATAACGCTGGTATATGAGTTTCTGTCCGCCAGTTGAACGGCATCAATAGTCTCGCTAAGTGTGCCAATCTGGTTCACTTTAACTAATATTGAGTTGGCTACACCTTTATCAATTCCCTGCTGCAGGCGCGTAACATTGGTAACGAACAAATCGTCGCCGACCAATTGCACTTTATCGCCAAGCTTTGCGGTTAAGTCTTTCCATCCATCCCAGTCGTCTTCTGCCAGACCGTCTTCAATAGAAATAATAGGGTATTTTTTTACCAGAGATTGGTATAAAGCAATCATGTCTTTCGATGAAAGCTTATCACCCGATGATTTTGCGAAATGATATTTCTTTTCATCTTCCAAATAGAAAGATGATGATGCGACATCAAGCGCAAGATAAACATCTTTTCCAGGTGCGTATCCGGCTTTTTCAATAGCCTTTAAAATAAAGTCAAGGGCCTCGTCATTAGATTTCAGGCTTGGTGCAAAACCGCCTTCATCCCCTACATTGGTCGAGTATTTTTTATCATGCAATAGCTTTTTCAGGTTATGAAAAACCTCCGCACCCATCCGCAATGCTTCTGCAAATGAAACAGCATTTACAGGCATTATCATAAATTCCTGGAAATCTATATTGTTATCCGCATGTGTTCCGCCGTTCAATATGTTCATCATGGGTACAGGAAGCACTGTGGCATTTACGCCTCCTATATATTTATATAATGGAAGACGCGATTCTTCAGCGGCAGCTTTTGCAACCGCGAGCGATACGCCAAGTATAGCATTGGCGCCAAGGTTGGCCTTATTGGATGTGCCATCCATTTCAATCATCTTGCTGTCTATCTGGCGTTGTTCAAAAATGTACATGCCTTTCAGTTCTTCCTGCAAAGTGCTTATAACATTATTAACTGCCTTTAATACACCCTTTCCCAGGTATACCGATTTATCTCCGTCGCGCAGTTCTATTGCTTCATGTATTCCGGTTGAAGCGCCTGAAGGAACGGCAGCTCGCCCTAAAGTACCGCTGTCAGTTATTACATCTACTTCTATTGTTGGGTTTCCTCTTGAATCAAGAATTTGCCTTGCCTGTATACTAGCAATAAAACTCATAAAATTTATTTAATTATTATATCTCAAGCCCCAAAGTTAAAAATAAATCAATGGCAAAAATGATAGCATGATTATAGTCATTAAAAGATATACATGATTTAGCTTCGGGAACATAAAAAGCAATAAATAATTGATATATATCATGTTAAATGAAAACCATAAAAATCATTGATAATCAATGATTAACCAAAAAAAGGCTGGAATGGCGGTAAATAAATTATAGTCTTGCCGATAATCCTGCTTCATGACTTCTTTATAAATTAAAAAACTAAGGGCCAGATTATGTTTAGAATCTTCTCAGATAAGTATTTGCACTACAATAATATAGGTTACTTATAATAAACAACTTAAGCCATGAATAAAAATATCATGGCTATAAATAATTATACCTGGAATAAAATATAAACAAGCATTTCAATCAGGCCTGCAGCTTTTCTATGCATTTCATATAAGCGTCGCGCATACCTTCACACATAGCAGCTTTACCATAATTATGGCCTTTTTTAAGGTCTTCAATAACCTGGTTTATATATCTCACCTGGTCTTGCAGCCAGCCAAGTACGTCTATTGTTTTGTCGCTTGTATTCATGGGTTGATGAATTAGGGGTTCTTGACTTTTTACATTAATTATCTTTTTACAGCATATTGATATGTGGGTTGGTCACGATACATACTGTACCGGTTCAATATTTCACGTACATATTGATAGGGTTCCTGCCCACGGCAATAACCAAAAGTTACAATTGGGTCATTATAGTATTTGGGCAACGACTCATTAAGAAGAAAATAGGCTACATTATCTTCCCATTTATTGGGGTCAAGGCCATATTTTATGGCGAGGTTCCGGGCATCAATAATGTGTCCTGCTCCTACATCGTATGATGCAAGGTCGAAAGGTATCCGGGTTGTTTTATCCGGAATGAGTTTGGCAAAATAATTATCAACTTCCTTAAGATAAGCCACTCCTGCCGCAATACTTACTTCCGGCGACATATTGGTGGTGTCAATATTGTATTGTGCCGCAGTTGAAGGTAAAAGCTGCATGAGGCCGAATGCGCCTGACCATGATTTGGCTTCAGGGTTAAACTGCGATTCCTGGTATATTTGAGCTGCAAGCAGTTTCCAATCCCATCCTATTTTAATGCAATATTTTTTAATCAAATCATCATAAGGAGAAATTTTTCCGCCCGACAATGAGAAATACTCACTGTTTTGCCTGTTCCATGCCGATTTTTTATCCATAAAATATTTACCAAAAACAAAATCTGTAAAACCTTTCTTCTTTTCCTTAATTATCCACTCATTAATAGCGCTAAGCAGTTCAGGAGAATCCCGCCTTACTGCCCAGGCAATTTTTTGCGGGAAACTGATTGGGGTACTTATATCGAGGTTATCATAATATGATGCTATGATTCGGGCTACATTTTCATCGGCAATGGTAAAATCAATTTTACCCTTTGCAACATCACCAATTAATTCTTCTGTCGTTTCAGTTCCTGGTGTTTCTATTATTTCAATCTTTCCGCCTATTTCATCCGATAAATCTTTCAGGCGCTCATAAAATGACGAACCGCTTCTTACATATACCTGTTTTTCAGCTAACTGCAAGGGGTTTTTAACTAACATGGCTTCCAATTGCATGGCGGAAAGTTTTGGCCAGTTATCGGGTTTGCGCTGTACAAGCACCTGGCGGGTAGTAAAAAGAGGATTGGTAAACCCTGCATCCTTTCGGCGGTTGCTGGTAATGGTAAGGTTATCTGCTGCTATATCTCCTTCGCAACTGTCAAGCATGCGGAAGATATTGTCAACATTTCTCACTACAACTACATCTAATTCAACCCCGATAGATTGCGCGAATGAGTTAAGCATTTCATACTCATAACCCATCGGCTGGCCTTTATATATAAAATAACTGGTGGAACTGTTTTCGGTAAGTATAACAAGCTTTTTGCTCATTTTGACCTGGTCAAGGTCGCGGTGTTCAATGTTGCTGTAATCTTCTTTCGCAGCACCAGACCAAAGCGGCAGGTTACAATTCTTTAAACCAACCAGGGATGTTACTATTAAAACAAGAACAAATAATATTTTATAATTTTTCCGCATTACATTCATCAATTATTGCCACATTCTTGCTAATTTTACGTGGAATAAGAGTTTTCGTTTCATTTTTAACTTAAAATGCCTGTGTTTATTGAGTTTATAGATATATTAAAAGACGAAATAGGTCATGGATTGCCGGGCTGGGATGCCCAAAGCCGGATGATTTCAGGCAGGCCAAAGATGGATATTGACTTGATTTCCAAGAGAAACCCGCGACAAAGTAGTGTGCTCGTATGGCTCTTTCCCCTTAATGAAGAAATTTACACACGCCTTATTTTACGGACCGAATACAAAGGAGTGCATAGCGCCCAGGTAGCCTTTCCAGGTGGCACAAAGGAAGATTCTGATACCAGCCTTTGGCAGACTGCACTGAGAGAAGCATACGAAGAAGTGGGAATTTTATCTGAAAAGGTGAAATATATAGGCAAATTGAGCCCCGTTTACATACCTCCAAGCAATTTTTGGGTACAACCCTATATAGGAATGAGTGAGAATTCTATGCCTGCCCTGATTCAGCAAAATGAAGTACAAAAAGCTATTGATTTTAACGTCCGGCTTTTACTTGATCCGGCGAAAAAGGGGAAAAAGCCAATACTGCGTTCCGGCTCCAATACAGAAATGGAGACTCCATATTATAATATTGAGGGATATACTGTTTGGGGCGCCACTGCCATGATGCTAAGTGAATTAGAGGAATTATTGCGCAGAGTCTATACCAGGGTGGGGCAATCACATTAAAAGGATTATTGCAGTTTCTCTTGCAATAATAGCGGAAACTGCTCGTGACTGAGATTGTTGTATAATTTGCCCAAATAGGCTACCGATATTGAGCCAGTCTGTTCCGATATTGCAATAGCAACAGCGTCCGATTTTTCAGTAATGCCCACTGCAGCTCTGTGCCTCATGCCTAAGTTGGCAGGGAAATCTGTTTTTTCGGTGCTTGGCAATACGCAGCGCGCGGCATGTATTTTATTCCCCTCAATAATCACAGCGCCATCATGAAGAGGATTGTTTTTATAAAAAATACTTTCAAGCATGGCTTCTGTAACATTGCTGTCAATAATGTCACCGGTCTGTGAATAAAAACTCAAATCAGTATCTTTGGTAATAACAATTAATGCCCCGGTTTGTTTTTCGGCCATGTTGCGGCAAGCCTTTATAATGGGATGAAGGTCAAGTTCATTATCCTTATCCATCTGCAACATTAAAAAGTTCTTAGTGAAACTTTTACGGTTAAAAAATTCCGTTTTACCTATTATTAGCAGGAACCTTCTTAACTCCTGCTGAAATACAATTATAATGGCTATTACACCCACATCAATGAAGCGGCTTAATATGCTGCTGAAAAGCTGCATATCGAGTGCCCTCACGATAAGCCAGATTATGTATAGCAGTACTATTCCTGTTAAAATATTAATAGCCGCAGTACCCCTCACCAGGTTGTATAACTCATACAGCAGTATTGCAACCAGTAATATATCTAAGGCATCGAAAAAGCGAAATGTTATAAACAGGCTTATCATAATAGTTATGCATTATGAATTATAAATTATGAGTTACGAGAGTGTTTTGACTTATAACTTACAACTCATAACTTATAATTTTTTATTGTATTGGTTCACTAATTTTATCACTTCCTTCGCTTCTTTTACATCATGAACCCTCAATATATTAGCACCCTGCAACAATGCAAGGGTATTAAGAACGACAGTGCCTGTCAACGCGTCATCGGGCTTTATTTTAAGTAATTTATTTATCATTGATTTACGCGAGAGCCCGGTCAAAACCGGTAATCCAAGACCACAGAATTTGTTCAGGTTTTGTAATAAAGTATAGTTATGTTCAACTGTCTTACCAAAACCAAACCCCGGGTCAATTATTATCTGACTTATACCTTTATTTCGGGCCTTGGTGACCTGGGAGGACAGAAAATTGTAAACCTCCTCTGTAACCTCACTATAATAGGGAGTTAGCTGCATTGTTCCGGGTGTACCCTGTATATGCATTAATATGTATGGCACATTAAGTTTCCCAACTGTCTCAAACATATCCTCATCCATTAAGCCTCCCGAAATATCATTTATCAGTAAAGCCCTATGTTTAACAGCTTCTTCGGCCACCCAAGCATTATAGGTATCTACTGAAATAATAATTCCCGGATAATTTTCTACCAATACGTCCAGCACCGGAAGGAGCCTTTTCAGTTCTTCTTCAGGGGTTAAAATTGCCGCGCCGGGCCGTGTAGAAGCAGCGCCCAAATCAATAATATCGGCGCCTTCGGCCAATAATTTTCCGGTATGTTTTACAGCGTCTTCTATGGTAACATACTTTCCGCCATCATAAAATGAGTCAGGGGTAATGTTTACAATACCCATTACCAATGGGGTATCGAAAGACAATTGTATTCCGTTAGAAAGTTCGAACGGATTCAGGCGGTTAGCCGTTTGTATAGTTGTTGTATTCATCAGATTTTCCAAAAATAAGCAAACCTTTCAAAAATTTTCAGATATTTACATTTAAATTTAACATTCCCCTATTGATGAATCGGGTACTGGTATTTTTTAGTCTGATATTGTTCACATGGGTTAACCCATGCAAAGCACAAGGTAATTTTTTGAATTCCGGCCAACATTTTACACTTCACACTACCGAATTATTTAATAATAGCAACACATACATTTTATTTGCAGATAAAACTCCCAGTGTATTAAACAGGCCATTGCACAGTTACAGCTATAACTATTCATTACCCCAAGGAGCAGTCTTTTGCCGTATAGAAGATGCCCTTTATAAGCATTTTAATTTCTGGATAAAATTCAGAATGGGCTGTGATGACAGCTACAGCAACTAAAAAAATGAATGTTTTCTCAAAAACCGATATTTCTTTTAACTAATTTTGTGTAACTTGCAAGTTATTATAACAGTTATCGTCTAATAAGCATATAATAAATATCGTTATGAAAACATTAAAGTTTCTGGCAATAACCGCATTTATTTTTATTACATTAAATATTTCGGCACAGCGTAAAACCCCAAAAGATCCGCTCCAAATAGCCAAAACGCATGTTGATAAATTCAAAAATTATGTTACCAACATGACGCCTGACCAGGAAAATAAAATTATAGCAATTGAACGTGATTTTGTAATTTCGGCAAAAGAAGTTTTCACCCATGCTTACGATAATTCAGATATTAAACTTGGCAAATTGCAAAAACTTCGTGATGAGAGGGATTCAAGAGTTAAGGCTGTTCTTACCCCTTCCCAGTATACTCATTACCTCTTAGTATTTAAAAACTCGGGGAAATGTTAAAGAACTGGTAGCCTATTTCTTATACCTTCTATCTATTTTCCTTTAAG
>JBKQUY010000119.1:0-38052 GCA_052325425.1 Bacteroidia bacterium
AACGGCAAGGTGGAACGATTTTGGAGAACACTGGAAGATGATTTACTCCGAGAAACTCATTTTGATTCTATGCAAGAACTTAAAGACGAATTATTACAATATCTTTATTATTACAACCATGAAAGACCTCACCAAGGAATTAATAATAAAAAACCTATTGAACTAGCAAATCTGTTACCGAATTAAGTAACTTCTACAGCAGTGACGATGGATGTATATTCTCTAATTGCAAACAATTGCGTTTTTCGTATTTTTGAAAGCGTGAATGAGGAAGAAAAAAATATTGACGCATATAAACTTACCTGGCGCGACTACCTGATTCTTGCCGCCATTATTATTGTATTCTGGCTGAGTAATGATACACACAGCGATATAATAAACTATCCCGAATTCTTAAAGTACTATGGCGGCATCGCGCTGTTTATTGTATTGGTAATATTCAGGTTCAAGGTATTTCTGAAAAAATATCTGGAGATGCCCAAAATAGCAGACAGGCTATTTTATGCATTCATAAGCCTTGTCCTGTCTGCCGCTATATCTATAATAGTCGCCGGTATCCTGGTTACTCCGTTCAATTATTATAATTTGCATGTAGCTAAACAGAATCATGCTGATACAGTAAGGTGTGAGATAGATAGCGCAAATATTGGTGCACGTAGCGGAGATGGAAGTGAACCCAATACCATTTATTATCATTTCGGCGATAAACAGGCCATTATTCAAACACACACTGAGAATTTCCGTATAGCTAATATGCGCCAATTGCACACCTTTAGCCAGTTCAGGCTTAAGCTGACTACCCATAAAGCCTTCTTAGGCTCCTATTGGCTGGAAGCATGGAAGATAGAGGATAAGAATGCCTTGCAGGGTAAAAGCCCTAAATAGATTATATTTGAGTAAGCATTCTCAAATAGAATGAGGAAATATCATATTTTAATATTCGTTTTTCTGGTTTTCTCTATTTCTTCTTTTGCCCAAAAAGATAGTGTTATCACTAAAAAATTTGGAATAGATAAAGGAGCAATTATTTTAAATGCAGGTATAGCGTATAGTGCTATTAGCCTAACCCAAGGTAATATATCAATTGGCCCAGGTGATGCTAACCCAGTAAATATCATTTCAGTCTCACCTGCGTATAGCGCCATATTAGATTATAGTATTAACGTAAGGTCGAGCATTGGAATATGTGGGGCGTATCAACATTTTTTGGAGAATCCAGCTATGGGTGACATAACACTATGGGCATTTACAGAAAAGATTAGCAGATTAAATGTTGCATTAAGGTATTTAAGGCATTTATCAAGTAAACCAAACGTTGATAAGTATATTGGTATTCGCATGGGATTATCATATTGGACATATTATGAATACCAAACTCCGGGTTATTATCCTGTTTCTCCAACTACAGCGTGGACAAGTAAGGCATTTAGTATTCAATTTTTATATGGATACAGGAGGTATTTTTCGAAATATATTGGATTTCACTTTGAAGCAGGCATTGGTACACCATATCTTATTGAGGGTGGTTTAACATTCAGAATAAACACCCAAAAAGCTTAAAAAAAGCTATAATGTTCAAATTTTTATAAAATTATCTATCTGATAATCAGTAGTATTAGCGCAATGTTAATTAATTATGAAAAATAATGCATGAGCATATCGAATTGAATACTACATTTGCGTCCCTTTTGAAAAAACGTTCTTTAAAACCTTATTGGAAAGCAAGCTGTAGCAAGAGCTGCCGATGAAGAAATTGATTGGCAGAAAAAAAGTTAAAAAAACCTTGCATATTAAAAATAATATGTATCTTTGCAGCCCTTTTTAAATAAAAGGTTCGTTCATTTAGTATGTTACTTCCCTTATAAAACGGGGGAATCAATATAATAAAAAGTTCTTTGAAGTATTGGAGAAGAAAGAAATAGCGGGCATCAATCTCTTTTGGGTTTTATTCCAAAAGAGTAATTGAGAAACCAAATCAAAATGTCAATTTTCGTTCCTGCAGCAATGCGGGACGAAACACGATCAAACACACAATGGAGAGTTTGATCCTGGCTCAGGATTAACGCTAGCGGCAGGCCTAATACATGCAAGTCGAGGGGCAGCAGGTGTAGCAATACATGCTGGCGACCGGCGCACGGGTGCGTAACACGTATGCAATCTTCCCTTAACTGGTGAATAGCTTTGAGAAATCAGAATTAATACACCATACCATTGCGAAACGGCATCGTTTTGCAATAAAAGCTCCGGCGGTTAAGGATGAGCATGCGCCCCATTAGCTAGTTGGCGAGGTAACGGCTCACCAAGGCAACGATGGGTAGGGGTTCTAAGAGGATTTACCCCCACACGGGAACTGAGACACGGTCCCGACTCCTACGGGAGGCAGCAGTAAGGAATATTGGTCAATGGACGCAAGTCTGAACCAGCCATGCCGCGTGCAGGATGAAGGTTCTATGGATTGTAAACTGCTTTTGTACGGGAAAAAATCCCTGGTTTCTACCGGGGTTGATGGTACCGTAAGAATAAGGATCGGCTAACTCCGTGCCAGCAGCCGCGGTAATACGGAGGATCCAAGCGTTATCCGGATTCACTGGGTTTAAAGGGTGCGTAGGTGGAATGTCAAGTCAGTGGTGAAAACCTGCAGCTTAACTGTAGAACTGCCATTGATACTGTCGTTCTTGAGTACATTTGATGTGAGCGGAATGTGTCGTGTAGCGGTGAAATGCTTAGATATGACACAGAACACCAATTGCGAAGGCAGCTCACAAAACTGTAACTGACACTGAGGCACGAAAGCGTGGGGATCAAACAGGATTAGATACCCTGGTAGTCCACGCCGTAAACGTTGATTACTAGATGTATGCGAGTTATCGCATGTGTCAAAGCGAAAGCGTTAAGTAATCCACCTGGGGAGTACGACCGCAAGGTTGAAACTCAAAGGAATTGACGGGGGCCCGCACAAGCGGAGGAGCATGTGGTTTAATTCGATGGTACGCGAGGAACCTTACCTGGGCTTGAAAGTTAGTGACCGGTCCTGAAAGGGATCTTTCCGAAAGGACACGAAACTAGGTGCTGCATGGCTGTCGTCAGCTCGTGCCGTGAGGTGTTGGGTTAAGTCCTGTAACGAGCGCAACCCCTACCATTAGTTGCCAGCGGGTAATGCCGGGGACTCTAATGGAACTGCCTGCGTAAGCAGAGAGGAAGGTGGGGACGACGACAAGTCATCACGGCCCTTACGTCCAGGGCTACACACGTGCTACAATGGTCGACACAAAGGGCAGCTACTTGGTAACAAGATGCTAATCTCTAAAGTCGATCTCAGTTCGGATAGAGGTCTGCAATTCGACCTCTTGAAGTTGGATTCGCTAGTAATCGCGCATCAGCAATGGCGCGGTGAATACGTTCCCGGGCCTTGTACACACCGCCCGTCAAGCCATGGAAGTTGGGGGTACCTGAAGTCGATTGCCGCAAGGCGTTGCCTAAGGTAAAATCAATGACTGGGGCTAAGTCGTAACAAGGTAACCGTACCGGAAGGTGCGGTTGGAATACCTCCTTTTTAGAGCGATTTAAGTTTCGTTTGCCTGCTATTTCAGCTTCTTCAGTTTTTCCCAACGCGAGAAACCCAGTAACCCTAGGGCAGCGGGGGTATTGTAATGGGGCACCAAATATATAAGGCAAGGCCAATATTAAAGTGCCTAACCTCATACAGTCCCGTAGCTCAGTTGGTTAGAGCACTACACTGATAATGTAGGGGTCGGCAGTTCAAATCTGCCCGGGACTACAGCACAAATGAAAGTATTTGTGGGCAGTAAAAAACTCGATTTGGGGAATTAGCTCAGCTGGCTAGAGCACCTGCTTTGCAAGCAGGGGGTCATCGGTTCGACTCCGATATTCTCCACATTCCCCGGCGGTAAAACGCCGGGGCACGTTCTTTGACATATTGATTGAAAAAATACAATTTGATCCGCAACAGATCAATGTAAAACAAATTATAGTTTAAAAAGTTACTTAAGGGCGTAAGGTGGATGCCTTGGATCTTATAGGCGACGAAGGACGTGATAGGCTGCGATAAGCCTCGGGGAGGTGCCGAATAACCTTTGATCCGAGTGATTTCCGAATGGGGAAACCCGCTGCACTGAAGGTGCAGCACGAAAGAGCAAACCCGGAGAACTGAAACATCTAAGTACCCGGAGGAAGAGAAAACAAAAGTGATTCCGCAAGTAGTGGCGAGCGAACGCGGAAGAGCCCAAACCTTGTTGGTTAAGGCCAGCAGGGGGTTATAGGACTACAATGTGGACTGTGAATAGAAAGTGGAAGCTTCTGGAAAGAAGCATCATAGAGGGTGATAATCCCGTACACGAATTTTATTTGCTACCTAGTAGTATCCTGAGTACCACGGGGTCGGAGACGCCTTGTGGGAATTTGCCGGCACCATCCGGTAAGGCTAAATACTTATAAGATACCGATAGCGAACCAGTACTGTGAAGGAAAGGCGAAAAGAACCTCGAACAGAGGAGTGAAATAGAACCTGAAACCTTACGCTTACAAGCAGTTGGAGTCCTGATTCGTCGGGATAACAGCGTGCCTTTTGCATAATGAGCCTACGAGTTACTCATCACTAGCAAGGTTAATTGCGTTAACGCAAGCAGCCGAAGCGAAAGCAAGTCTTAACTGGGCGTATAGTTAGTGGTGGTAGACGCGAAACTTTGTGATCTACCCATGGTCAGGATGAAGTTCTGGTAACACAGGATGGAGGTCCGAACTGGTGAACGTTGAAAAGTTCTCGGATGAACTGTGGGTAGGGGTGAAAGGCTAATCAAACTGAGAGATAGCTCGTACTCCCCGAAATGTTTTTAGGAACAGCCTCAATTGAATTGTCGTAGAGGTAGAGCTACTGATTGGGCTAGGGGGCTTCATCGCCTACCGAACCCTGACAAACTCCGAATGCTACGACATGTAATTGGGAGTGAGTCTCTGGGCGCCAAGGTCCTGGGACGAGAGGCAAACAAACCAGATCATCAGCTAAGGTCCCAAAATGTATGTTAAGTTGCATCTAACGAGGTTCGACTGCACTGACAGCCAGGATGTTTGCTTGGAAGCAGCCATTCATTTAAAGAGTGCGTAACAGCTCACTGGTCGAGCGGTTGGGCGTGGAAGATAAACGGGCATAAAACATACTACCGAAGCTATGGACTATGCAGCAATGCATTAGTGGTAGGGGAGCATTCCAGCGGCGCAGAAGGTTTACTGTCAGGTAAGCTGGAGCTTCTGGAAAAGAAAATGTAGGCATAAGTAACGATAATGCAGGCAAGAAACCTGCACACCGATAGACTAAGGTTTCCTGAACAACGTTAATCGATTCAGGGTTAGTCGGGGCCTAAGGCGAGTCCGAATGGATAAGTCGATGGATAGTTGGTTAATATTCCAACACTGGCTTTACTGCGATGGGGTGACGGAGTAGTGAAAGGTCTGCCTCCTGACGGAATAGGAGGTTAAAAAGCAAAGGTATACGACCGGCAGGCAAATCCGCCGGTTGTGCTGAAGCCGATAGTACTGTGAGCCTTCGGGCAAGCAGATAATGACCCTAATCAGACTTCCGAGAAAAACCTCTAAGCTTCAGGTAAAAGCCACCCGTACCGCAAACCGACACAGGTAGTCAAGGAGAGTATCCTGAGGTGCTCGAGTGAGCCGCGGTTAAGGAACTAGGCAAGATTACCCTGTAACTTCGGGAGAAAGGGTCCCTTCAGCAATGAGGGGCGCAGTTAAATGCATCTAGCGACTGTTTAACAAAAACACAGGGCTCTGCTAAATCGAAAGATGATGTATAGGGCCTGACACCTGCCCGGTGCTGGAAGGTTAAGAGGAGAGGTTAGTAGCAATACAAAGCTTTGAATCGAAGCCCCAGTAAACGGCGGCCGTAACTATAACGGTCCTAAGGTAGCGAAATTCCTTGTCGGGTAAGTTCCGACCTGCACGAATGGTGTAACGACTGGATGGCTGTCTCGACCGCGAGCTCGGTGAAATTGTGATACCGGTGAAGACGCCGGTTCCCTGCAACGGGACGGAAAGACCCCGTGCACCTTTACTATAACTTAACATTGTCTTTGGGTGAATGATATGTAGCATAGGTGGGAGACTTTGAAGCTGCGGCGCTAGCCGTGGTGGAGTCGTCAGTGAAATACCACTTTTCGTTTATTTGAAGTCTAATCCCATAACCTTGGGAGACAGTGTTTGGTGGGTAGTTTGACTGGGGTGGTCGCCTCCAAAAAAGTATCGGAGGCTTTCAAAGGTACCCTCAGTACGCTTGGTAACCGTACGTGGAGCGCAATAGCATAAGGGTGCTTGACTGTGAGGCAGACAAGCCGAGCAGGGCCGAAAGGCGGATATAGTGATCCGGTGGTTCCGCATGGAAGGGCCATCGCTCAAAGGATAAAAGGTACGCCGGGGATAACAGGCTGATCCTCCCCAAGACCTCACATCGACGGGGGGGTTTGGCACCTCGATGTCGGCTCGTCACATCCTGGGGCTGAAGAAGGTCCCAAGGGTTGGTCTGTTCGCCCATTAAAGTGGCACGCGAGCTGGGTTCAGAACGTCGTGAGACAGTTCGGTCCCTATCTGTTGTGGGCGTTAGAAATTTGAGGGGAGCTGACTCTAGTACGAGAGGACCGAGTTGGACGAACCGCTAGTGTATCTGCTGTGGCGCCAGCTGCATCGCAGAGTAGCTATGTCCGGACGGGATAAGCGCTGAAAGCATCTAAGCGCGAAGCCCACCCCAAGATAAGATTTCTTTTAAGGGTCGTTAAAGATTATGACGTTGATAGGCTATAGGTGTAAAGTCAGTAATGACAAAGCCGAGTAGTACTAATAACCCGTAGACTTTTACTCGATATTTGTTTTACATTTCTGCCGGGTCAGATTGTGTTTTTTCTCAATACGTTAACCTATTTAATAACTATTGGCCATTGGCTGATAGCTGTTAGTCGATTTAGGGTGACTATAGAAGCGGGGTTCACCTCTTCCCATTCCGAACAGAGAAGTTAAGACCGCCTTCGCAGATGGTACTGCCCAAAAAGCGGGAGAGTATGTTGTTGCCCAATTTTAAAGCCCAAGTAGAAATACTTGGGCTTTTTTATTTTTCCCACTAACTCAATTTCCTTATTTTAGCCATACAAAAGTTAATTAATCCATATGAACTTTTTCAGGCAATTTCTTTTTAAATCAATTCCCAGTGATGTTTTTTCTCAAAAATATCCTGTTTCGGTAAAGGGCATTGTTTTTATAGGAAATAAAATTGTTTTGTTGAAGAATGAGCGGAACGAATGGGAACTGCCCGGAGGAAAAATTGAGGCCAAAGAAACCCCTGAGCAATGTACTATAAGAGAAATAAAAGAGGAACTGAATATAGATGTTGAAATTGCCTCACTAGTTGATGTATGGATGTACAATATATTGGGTAAAGTTGATGTTTTAATAGTTACATATCTATGCAAGCCTTTAATGATAGATGTGCTGAATATAAAAGTAAGCAATGAACATAAAGAGATGAAGTTATTTTTACCAGAGGAGATTGAAACCCTTAATATGCCCGAAGGATATAAAAACTCCATCAGGAAGGCATTAAGAATTATTGAGTAATATTATAATAATAAAGCCAACTTTATTGAGAGCCAAAAAATTCGTACATTTGTAATAAATACCTTGAAATTGTAAGAATCTACAATTAATGCCGATGACAACAATAGCTGAGAGAAGAAAGATAGCAAAGCTGGTTATGACTATTCCTGATGAAGGAGTGATTAATAAAATTAAAGCATTGCTTACTGCCGCGTCCAAAAGGGCAAAGGAAAAATATATCGAACAGTATAATAAGGAAATCAATGAGGCTGTTGAAGAAATGGACAAAGGTGAATTTTATACCCAGGAACAAGTGAATGCATTTTTTGCAAAATGGCAAAAAGAGAAATTATCTGGCGTAAGAAAGCCCAGGTAGATTTTTTTAACATCATTGAATTCATAAGCAGCGATTCGCCTGAAAATGCTATCAGTGTATATAATCGTGTAACCGGAATGATATTGTTATTGCCTGAATTTCCTAAAATGTACAAGGCGGATGAATTGAAAACGAAGAATGATGGAAGTTTCAGGGTATTTGTTAACGACGGCATCAGAATTTCATATCAAATTACACCCAAACAAATTCGTATCATCAGGGTAAGGCACACTTCACAGGAACTTTTCGAATATTAACTTTGCCCCATGTCAGTAATTGTTGAGCATATAACCAAGATTTATGGAGTGCAAAAAGCGCTCGATGATGTGTCATTTAATATCCAGAGCGGTGAAGTAGTGGGTTTCCTGGGGCCTAATGGCGCAGGAAAAAGCACCATGATGAAAATAATTACCTGCTTTTTGCCCCAGACTTCAGGCAAAGCATCGGTTTGCGGGTTCGATGTATCGGAGCAATCGCTGGAAGTCCGCAAAAATGTAGGCTATCTGGCTGAGCACAACCCCCTGTACCTGGATATGTATGTAAAAGAAAACCTTGCTTTTATAGCCGGATTGCATCATATTGCAAACCCGGCCAAAAGAATTGAGGAAATGATTGAGATGACCGGATTACAGGTAGAGCAAAAGAAAAAAATAGGCGCTCTTTCAAAAGGATACCGGCAGCGTGTGGGCCTTGCGCAAGCGTTGATACATAACCCTAAAGTGCTTATACTCGATGAGCCCACCAGCGGCCTCGACCCTAACCAGTTGCGGGAAATACGAAACCTAATTGTGCATATAGGCAAAGAAAAAACTGTGATACTTTCTACCCATATTATGCAGGAAGTGGAAGCAGTGTGCGACAGGGTGATGATTATTAATAAGGGCAAAATTGTGGCGGATAAACCTACCCGCGAACTGAAAACGCTTGAAGGGGGCTATTCTGTTATTACTATTGAGTTTGATAAAGAACCCGATATTGCAGAATTAAAGAAACTCGACGGTATATTTACGGTTAATGTGTTAAGCGCAAAGACTTTGCAGTTGCATGTTACCGCAGAACGCGATGTACGCACCGATATTTTTAATTATGCGGTTAAACATAATTTGGCAGTCCTCACCATTCAAAAAGAAGAAAAAAAGTTAGAGGACATATTTAAGAATCTTACTCAACAGCAGGCAATAAAGGTAGAGTAACTGAGTATATTTGGCGAAAATATAAATAGGGTGAGTGTTTTTAAGCAAGCTGTTATTTCCTGTCATATCAGGTTCATACTTGTTATGAGTTTGTTTTTAAGCTCTTTTATTGCTTCCGCTCAAAAAGATAAGAAAAACACCGATAGCAAGCAGCCTGCAAAGGACCAGACTATTAACATACACCATGCCAATTCGCTTCAGTTTGACAAGCGCTTAGGTGAAGGCGCACAACGCCTGATTGGGAATGTGGAGATGGAAAATGCAGGGGTGGTAATGAATTGCGACAGCGCTTATATATTTACCGATAATTCATGCCGTGCCTTTGGCCATGTTCATGTGAACAAAAAAGACAGCATGGATTTGTATGGAGATTCTATTCATTATAGCAGTGCCAACAGGAAAGCGGAAATGTTTGGCAAAATCCGTTACCTGCGCGATGCGCTCACACTTACCACCCAGCACCTGCTGTATATTGTTGATTCATCGAGGGTGAATTACTGGGACGGAGGAACCGTTGTGGATAGTGCTACTACTCTTGTAAGCCGGCTCGGAACATATTTTATGAAAGAAAAAATCAGCGCTTTTAAAGAGAATGTGGTGCTTACCAACCCAAGCTACATAATACGGTGCGATACTATGAGCTATGAACCTGAAATTCAGACTGCTCATTTTACAGGCCCTACTTATATTACCGGGAAAAACACCAATATGTATTGCGTGGCAGGTTTTTACAGCAGCCGCACCGGCATTTCAGAATTCTGGAACCATGCCACCATAACCAGTAAAAAGGGCGAAAAATTGAGCGGCGACCAGATACATTATGAAAAAAAGAAAGATTACGGGCTGGCCACAAACCATGTATCGCTGGTTGACAGCGTGAATAACTTATCGGTAAAAGGCGATTATGCCATATATAAGGGAGAAGACAGAACTATTATGATGACCCGTAATGCCCTTATGGACCAGGCTTCTGAGAAGGATACGCTTCACCTGCACGGAGATACCTTATTCGGCTATAATGTTTCGTTGAGCGATTCGAATAA
The DNA here is from genome assembly GCA_052325425.1 of Bacteroidia bacterium. GTDB lineage: Bacteria > Bacteroidota > Bacteroidia > JABEUT01 > JABEUT01 > JABEUT01. The sequence goes on from JBKQUY010000119.1 coordinate 10,224, forward strand.
GAATACCAATAACCCAAAGTTAATGCTGGCATACCATCATGTAAAGTTTTATAAAAAGGATATACAGGGTAAATGCGATTCACTCTCATACGATGAAAAAGATTCGACTATGCGTATGTATTATAACCCTGTGGTATGGTCAGACCAGAACCAGTTAACAGCCGACACAATGAAGCTTTACCTTGAAAATAAAAAACTGAATATGCTCGACATGAGGCATAATTCGTTCATCATATCGCGCGATACGCTTGCATCGAAGGAAGACTCGCTGCAGTTTAACCAGATTAAAGGCCGCAATATGAGAGGTTTTTTTATTAATAATAAAATATATAAGGTAAAAGTTATGGGTAACGCCCAAACCATTTATTATGCCTATGGGGATAATAACCAGAGTATTATAGGAGCAAACCGCGCCGAATGCAGCAATATGCTCATATTTATTGACAGCAATAAAGTACACAGCTTAACCTTTCTTCAGAAACCCGATGCAACGTTATATCCCATGAAAGATGTTAAACCTTCAGATTTTTTATTGGGTAATTTTATGTGGCGCATCAGCGAACGCCCTATGCGGAAAGAAGATATTTTTAAAAATTAACTTTGGCTGAGTACAAAGAGGAAGAGACAGGTTACAATGATAATTATTACTACGAAAATTTTCCAGGTGCCTTTAAAATAGCTCGCGTCGCGTTTCCTGTCTAACCTGTAAAGATATATCATCAGCACACCGAAACATGCCATTGCAACGAGGAAAAATAATGCCTGCCCTTTTGTTATTAGTGCATCGAGTAACATAGTCTTGTATATACCCGGCAAAGGTATGTCGAATTTCTTTATTAAAAATCAATTAGTCCTTTAACTTTGCTCCATGAAGAAAAGTAAGTTTTTTATATTGGCTTTACTGGCAACGCTTAACAGCGCCTTATATGCCGGAACAGTAAAAAACGCTTTTGCTGCCTTGTCAATATATGACTATTTTAAAGCGCGCGAACTTTTTAAAAAGGCCATGAAGCATGATACTGTGGCTTCCTGCTATGGGCTAAGCATTATATTGTCGCGCAACGATAACCATTTTTATAATATTGATACTGCATATATATATTTACTTAAAGCTAAAAATTCTTTTATAAGGTCAACCCCAAAGCAAAAGATTAAATGGAAATCCTTTGGTCTCGATTCTTTGAGTATCCTCGCTCTTAAAGATACTATAGAGATGAAAGCTTTTAAAAGGGCTATTTCAATAAATACTATGGAGGGTTATAATTATTTTATAAAGACTTTCAATACTGCCAGAAAGGTTCTAAACGCAATTGATTTGAGAGATGTAATTGCCTTTACTAATGCAGAACAGGTAAACACTTACCAGGCTTATAAAGATTTTATGGATACTTATCCGGATGCCACTGAATACGCGGACGCCAAAAAGAGATATGAAATTGCTCTGTTTAAAACCCTTACTGCCAATCATAGTTTAAATAGTTTTATAGATTTTATAAAAGATTATCCTCAAAGCCCTTATAGAGGCGCGGCAGAAGATTCCATATACAATATAGCAACCACCCCGCAGCTTGTTTCGGAATATTATGAATTTATTAAAAACTACCCGGCAAACCGCAATATTGCAAAAGCCTGGCATAAATTGTATTCGCTTTATACTATGGACGCAAAGCCTGAAACATTTGCCCGCTTCCATAAAGAATTTACCGATTATCCATACTCACAACATGCCGATACCGACCTAATTCTTGCTCAAACCCGTTTCTATCCTGCCCGGCAAAATAATTTTTGGGGCTATGTTGATAGCCTGGGTAGAGTGCGGATTCCTTTTAAGTATGAGTGGGCCGACAGTAATTTTTTTGATGGCCTTGCAGCGGTAGCTATGAATGATAAAATTGGTTTTATTAACAAAAGAGGTGAAATAGTAATCCCCTGTCAATATGATGAAGCCGACCATTTCCGCAATACCATTTCGGTAGTGAAAAAAAGTGGCTTATGTGGCATAATTACCACCCTGGGGCAGACTATGGTGCCTTTTGAATACCAGGAGATAATGAATTTTTCGGAAGGGATGGCAATAATTGAAAAAAACAACAAATATGGATACATAAGTTTGTTGGGCGAGGAAGTTGTGCCTGCCCAGTACCTGGATGCGGGAGATTTTTCGGAAGGACTGGCATATATTCAGAATACCGACGGAAAATATGGTTACATAAATATTGCGGGAAGTGTGGTAATACCATGCCGGTACGATTGGGTGAGCAAGTTTAAAAACGGGTTGGCTAAAATAAAATCCAATTCAAAATTCGGAATGATTGACATTAAAGGAGATACTATACTAAACTGCGAGTATGACAACATCGGTGATTTTTCAGATACCATTGCTATGGTTGTTCAAAATAATAAGGTAGGGTATATTAATATGCATGGTGAAGTTATTATCCCTCTCAAATATGAATATACAACCGATTTGCTCGCAGGTGGAATGTTTCATGACGGACTTGCCAAAGTGCAATTGCATAAAAAAAGAGGTTTTATAAATGCTGACGGAAAAGTGATAGTGAAACTGGAATACGATGATGCTTTGCCATTTACACAGGGCCTGGCGCCAGTATTAAAAGAAAAAAAGTGGGGCTATATAAATAAAAAAAGCACTATGACAATAAACCATAAATATGACTATGCCGGAAATTTTTGTGACAGCCTTGCAAGGGTTTCATTAAAAGGGCAATATGGTTTTATTGATATGGATGGCAAAACAGTGATTGACCTGCAATATGATGAAGCTACTGATTTTAGCAAAGGTATAGCCCAGGTTACAACCGGTAAACTTATTGGCCTTATTGATAAAACAGGAGCTGCAATTATTCCCTGTCAAATGAATAATATTCAAGTGTTTGGCAATATGCTTGAACTTGAGATGGATGGGAAAATGGCACTGTTTAATCTTGCTGCCAAAACTTATTCCTGGCAAGAACAGGGATTTGGGAAATAAAATTTAGATTTTCCTTTGTCTGATTTTATCTTTTGTAATTGTAATAAAAAGATGCTGATCCGTTGTCAAGTTCTTTATAATAAGAATAATATTTTTTATCATTACAGCAACATCTTCCTTTTCGTAACGCAAAAACACAACACTGAAACCTTTGTGTCCATGAGCAAATACCCATTCACCAATATCTTTGTCTTTTGTCAGTAAAATTCCTTCAAGCGTTTTTGCAAGATGAATAACATCTTCATCGGATATTCCTGGATAATCTTCTGCTATGGATATAATTTTATGATTTGCTTTTCTTAATGCAACAATAATATTCCTATCAATATTTTCATCGGCAATAATCATTTACCGCCTATCATCTCCTCATTTGAAATAACTGCTGCAGCATAGTCAATTGCTGCCATTACATCTTCTTTTTTAAGATGAGGGTACGAAGTGAGAATATCCTTTACGGATTCTCCTGCTGAAAGTTTATTCAAAATCAACTCCACGGTTATTCGGGTACCTTTTATAATTGGTTTTCCAAGCATTATCTTATGGTCAGAAACAATACGTTCCCTGTAATTCATAAATTCTATGGTTTATAAGCAAATATACTACTTTTTTAGGTTTTAGCAGTCATAAAGGCGGAGAAGCAAAAGCGGGTAAGATTTATTCATTCACAAATTTCACCTTCGGTATCCTGTTCAGAAAAATAAACCCAAGTACAAAGAATGAAAGCAGTAACGCAATGGAGTTACGCATATCGTGTGTAAAGTCATATACCCAGCCATAGAGGAATAAGCCGAGTACACTGCCAATGTTTTCGCAGACATCAAAAAAGCTGAAGAAGGAAGCATGGTCTTCTGTAGGCGGTAACATTTTAGAATAGGTTGAACGCGATAATGCCTGAATGCCTCCCATTACCAAACCAACCACAAAAGCCAGGGCATAAAACTGGTTTGCAGTATATGTGTAATAGGCCCCGATGCAAACTCCAATCCATATAATTACGGCACATTTTAACATAAATACATCGCTCTTCTTTTTAGCGATATACGAAAACATATATGCCCCGCCAACAGCCACAAATTGAATGATAAGTATGGTTGGAATCAATTGTTCTTCCTTTAAATGCAAGGTATCTGAGCCAAAAAGATTGGCTACCAGCATAATTGTTCTTACGCCTGTGTTATAGACAAAAAAAGCAAAAAGAAAACGCCTCAGCCGCTTTGTCTTTTTCAGCATGAACCATACTTTGCGCAATTCCTGGTAACCTTTCCATATGTTATGGCCAGTGTTTTCTCTTACATCTCCAAAAGGATTGGTCGGCACATACCTGAAGGTTATTTGTGCAAAGGCAATCCACCAAATGCCAACGGTAACAAACGACCATCGTGTTGCCATAGTAGTGGCGCCATCGCCGGTAAGCCCAATCAGTGAAGGTTTCATTACCATAGCCAGGTTTAATATCAGCAGTATGGAACTGCCAATGTATCCTAATGCAAATCCTTTCGCACTTACACGGTCCTGGTCCTGGGGTTCAACTATTTCAGGTAAATATGCATTGTAAAAAACTATGCTGCCGGCATACCCTACACAGGCAAATATTACCAATACTATACCCAACCATAAATTTGACGAGGTGAAAAAATAGAGCCCGCTGCATGATAAAGCGCCCATGTAGCAGAAAAATTTCATGAATATTTTTTTATTTCCCCTGTAATCCGCGATTCCTGATAACAGCGGAGAAATGGCCGCTATTACCAGGAATGCAAAGGAAAGAGCATAGGTATAAAGAGCATCGGGAAGAAATTTTAACCCCAGGAAAGACACTGTTTCTGATGAAGTTGTATGTGTAACGCCTGAATAGTAAATAGGGAAAATGGTGGAAGTAATTACCAGGTGATATACTGAGTTAGCCCAGTCATACATGGCCCAGGAATTGATTACCTTTTTATCGCCTTTTTGAAAAACTTTACTCATGCTTCCGGCAAAGGTATAGGATAATGGGAGATAGAAAATTACAGCAAATATTTTTCTCTCTGCTCAATTTTTTTATTTCTTCTTCTCCATCCTTGCTTTATAAATTTCCAGGTATTGGGGTGCGGCTTTTGCACAATCGGCCATAAATTCTCTTACAATATCCAAAGGCATTTGCTCTGCATTTTTAAAATTGATGCACCCTTTCTGGAATTTGGCTTTATGGAACAATTTAGAATATTTGCTGTGAATATCCTTGTTGCCATATATTATCATATTATGCAGGCTCATGTGCGTTTTTACACTTGATAATGCATATGTAAATGCTCCGTCTGATTCATAAATTATCATTTCCTTACCCATCATTCCGCCTATTTTAGGTTTCACATTTTTATTGGTTTCAATAATGGTATTATGAATAGCAGAAAGAAGTTTTTTGCGTTCAGGTTCTTGTTTATTCAAATATTGGGAAATGGTCATACTATAGTTTTATTTATTCAAAAATAATATTTTTCTGTTAATTTTTCATTACCGCATTCTGATTAAAAAGTAAAAAGATTGCCGGAATTTAAAATTCACAATTAACAGGCAATCAGCGAACAGCACCGGAATATTACATATTAATGCATATAATTATAATATTGTTAATTGTTTCTAAATATGCTGTTATAACATCTTTTTCATTTTTTTTTCATAGATTTGGCGTTTATCAACAATCTTTATTAAACATGAAACGTAATTACTGTACTACAGCACTCACATTTTTTGCAGTTTTTTTTCTCACATTTAATAGCGCTACCAAAGCACAGGTAATCAGGACTGTCGCAGGGAATGGTACTGCCAGTTACAGTGGTGATGGGGGAGCCGCTACTGCAGCAGAATTATATTACCCGGAGGGAGTGGCAGTTGATGCTTCAAACAATTTTTATATTGCGGATGAGTTTAATAACCGCATCCGGATAGTAACTTCAGCCGGGGTTATAAATACACTGGCCGGTACAGGCCAGAACGGATATGCCGGAGACGGAGGATCTGCCACAATGGCTCAATTATCAGATCCGGAGGGAGTAGCTGTGGATGCTGCCGGTAATATATATATAGCCGATACATATAATAATGCTATCCGGGAAATCAATACTTCCGGGGTAATAAACACTATTGCAGGCAATGGTTCTGCCGGTTACAGCGGAGATGGCGGAGGAGGCTCGTCAGCACAATTAAACAATCCTCATAATATTGTTGTAGATGCAGCAGGAAATGTGTATATCGCAGATTATAACAATGACTGTGTCCGCATACTGAATACAAACGGTATTATCAACACTTTCGCCGGGGATGGATTACCCGGTGACAGCGGAGACGGTGGGGCTGCAACTGCAGCTAAACTTGTGCCAACCGGAATTGGTATTGATAATGCAGGGAATATTTATATAGCTGACGGCACTTATAATGTTATACGCAAAGTAAGTACTACAGGCATAATAACTACAGTGGCTGGAAATGACACTGCGGGTTATAATGGCGACGGTATTGCAGCAATTCATGCCGAATTAAGTGCGCCACAGGGTGTAACCGTTGATGCTGCCGGCAATATTTATATAGCCGATTTCAACAACAGCCGCATTCGCAAAGTGAATACTGCCGGTATTATTACTACTGTTGCAGGTGTAGGTTATGCCTCATACTTTGGAGATGGCATGGAGGCAACTACTGCCGGTATAAATGCTCCAACCAGCGTGACTTCAGATGCTTCTAATAATATTTATATAGCCGATTATTACAATCAGCGTATCCGCAAAGTTAATATCGTCGGACCCGCTATTACTTCACAGCCTGCATTTACGCAATCAGTTATATGTAATAATTCAAACGCTACAATAGCAATTACCGCTGTTAATGATACAGGTTCAGGAATTGTGACTTACGAATGGCAGGTTGATTCAGGACTGACCTATCCCGGGACATGGGTAACCATTACCAATGCCGGAGTATATTCAGGAGCCACTACCGACTCATTAAAAATCAGTAATGTTACTGAGTTCTATTACCCTGAATACAGGTGTATAATTGATAATGGCTATGATACTTCAAATACGGTATATTTAAGTGTGACAATGCCACCCTCAGTGACTGTAACCGGCCCCACTGACAGTGTTTGTCCCGGCATAGCCAGTATTCTTAGCGTAAGCGCTTATAATGATGATGAAATAAGTAAAAAACCTCCTCACGTGGGGGTAAATCCTTATGGCACTTATTATTCCTGGAGCAATGGTGACACCACCGACACTATTTCTGTAAACCCGAATGTAACAACTACATATAGCGTAGCCGTTACTGAAAATGGTTGTACAACAGATACTTCAATAACTGTTGATGTTGACAGAAACAAAGTCAATGCCACTGCGTTTCCTTCATCAACTGTATGTTCGGGTACCAATATTACTCTTTTTGCATCAGGAGGCACGGGCTCGTTTAAATGGAGTGGAGGTATCAACAATGGAGAAGGATTTACACCTGTTGCTACAAGTACCTATACAGTTACAGGAATAGATATCATGGAATGTACCCTTAAGGATAGCATAAAAATAACAGTAAATCCGTTGCCTAAGGTTACAGTAACTATAGCTCCGAAAGATTCAGTTTGCCCTGGAACTAATGTTACATTATCTGGCAGCGGTGCTATGACCTATAGCTGGAGTGGAGGTATTAAAAATGATTCAGCATTTGCACCGACTTCGTCCGCAGTATATTATCTTACCGGTACCGATTCCAATGGGTGTTCATCTACTGTTTCTGTTCCCGTGGTAGTCTATACATTACCCGTAGTTTCTGCTACCGCTTCTCCCAATACTGTTTGCCAGGGCTCCGATGTTACTCTTTCAGGCAATGGTGGATTGACATATACATGGAGTGGGGGAGTAACCAATGGCGTTCCATTTGTTCCTGCAAGTTCAGGTACATATACAGTAAAAGGTACCAGTGCTCAGGGCTGTACAAATACTGCTACGGTAGATGTTACAGTTAATGCATTACCTTCTATTGTGGCTACCGCCTTTCCTTCGGCTACCTTATGCCAGGGTTCATCCCTCGCGCTTTTGGGTTCAGGAGGCGCTTCGTATCAATGGAGCGGAGGTGTTAACAACGGAGTATCTTTTACCCCTTCGGCATCGGCTTCCTATACGGTTACCGGAATAGATGCCAATGGCTGTGAAAATAAAGACAGCATAATGGTTATGGTTCATAATAAAGTTGTGCCCACAATAACATCAGTAAACACCTTATGCGGACTTAAAAATGGTTCAGCGACTGCTGCGGCATCCAATGGAATTCCTCCATATACTTATTTATGGAGTACCGTTCCTGCTTCTACTAATGCTTCCGTTGACAGTCTGGCCCCGGGTACTTATGTAGTTACCGTTTCGGACTCATTTAATTGTTCATCTTCTTCCGCTGTTTCCATTGCATCTTCTACAGCGCCTATCCTGTCAGTAGCTACTACCAATAGTAATTGCGGCTCAATTGGTACCGGTTCAGCATCAGTATCGGTTACCGGCGGAACAGCACCGTATAAATATATGTGGAACAATGGCGATACATTATCCAATGACTACAACCTGAAAGCGGCAACTTATATTATTACCGTTACCGACGTTAATGGATGCTCAACTTTTGCCCCGGCAATTGTTACTAACTCCAATGGGCCAAAAATTACTACACTTTCTATTTTTGATGTAAAATGCAGTGGAACTGCTACCGGCTCCATCAATGTTTCCGTAAGCGGCGGAACAGCTCCTTACCAGTATTTATGGTCAACAGGCGCAACTACATCTTCCATCTCGGCTTTGTATGCCGGGCCATACCAGCTTACTGTAATGGATGCCGACAGTTGCACCAGCGTAGAGAACTTTACCATTAAACAACCTGCACCTCTTTCAATTGCTTCATCCTCGGTTAAGGCCGATTGTGGTGTATCAGATGGCTCTGCTTCGGTATCTGTATCGGGCGGTCTTGCACCATACACTTATGCCTGGAATAATGGTTCTTCGACTAATATAGATGCTTCAGTTGCGGCAGGTGTTTATCACGTTACTGTTACCGATGACAATGGCTGTATTGATTCGGAGTATGTATCTGTTTCCGATAAAACAGGAGCATCTTTGGTTCTTTCTCTCAGCGCCAATGCAAGCTGCGGAAGCGGAGGCTTAATATCTGTATCGGCGTCGGGCGGCGCTTTGCCATATACATATAGCTGGAACACAGGTTCTACTGCAACTTCCATATCTAATGTGCCTGCCGGTAATTATTATGTTAACGTAACTGATGGCAAGGGTTGCATCAGTTCGGCAGATACAACGGTTACAGAAGTAACACCTTCTGCCATTTCGATTTGCATGGTAACCGTTGACCCGATAGCAGAGCATAACTATATTATATGGGATAAGAGCCTTTCAAAAAAGATTGCCTACTATAACATATATAAGGAGAGCACTTCGGCAGGCGTTTATTATAAAATCGCATCGGTATCTTATGACAGTTTAGGCACTTATGAAGACCTTCTGTCAGACCCTACCGTACGCAGCTGGAGATATGAAATATCACAGGTTGACTCTTGCGGCAATGAATCGCCTGTGAGCCCTGCACATAAAACAATGCACCTTACCGTTAACCAGGGTGTAGGGAATAATATCAACCTTATCTGGGATGATTACGAAGGGCTTAATTTCTTGACCTATTATATTTTCAGGGATACGATTGCCACTAACTTTACTTTAATTGATTCCATCCCGAACAATATTTTTACCTATACCGATAATAATCCGCCAAAAACATCGGCGCCGTTGCTCTACCGCATAGGTATTAATAACCCGGGCGGATGTACACCTGCAATTGAAGCGGTTAATTATAACTCATCCAAGTCTAATACAGGTAACCTTGTGTTCCAACCGGCTTCTGTTCAGAATGTAACGTCACCCGGGGGAGAGGTATCAATTTTCCCTAATCCTTCAACAGGGGTATTTACTATATCTATGAATATGACAAAAGGCTCTCATGCTGTTTCTATGACGGTGGTAAATACATTGGGCCAGGAAATAAGCTCTGAAACGTTTGGCGATGTTCCGGCAATATTTACCAAACAGCTTGACCTGTCATCATTAGCCAAAGGAGTTTATTTTCTCAAAATAACCTCCGATAATTCTACTTTCTATAATAAAGTAGTTATACAGTAAGGAAACTGTTTTTCTTTTTCAAAAAGCCCTGCACCTATTATATCTGTGCAGGGCTTTTTTTATAACTATTTTTTTATCATATTTCTTTAAAGAAGAATAATAATACGCAGGTGTTTGAAATTACCAGGTTGAAATAATTTATATATATTTACGCATGATTTATATCATGTTTCAGAATTGATTTCACGAAAATCTATCAACCGGAAAATACCTCAGCCCATGAAAAAACTCATTACTTTTTCTATAGCAGCGCTTTGTTTTACCCTCATGCATGCTCAAAATATTACATGGAACAAACAAAGTAATATGCAAGGGAAGGGTTTTTCCGGGGTATTCACTCCTTTGGATAACATTACAACCATTGCAGGTACCGGAACTTCCGGTTACACCGGCGATGGCGGGTCAGCTTTGTTTGCCGGCTTATCAGGCCCTTATGAAGTCACCACCGACCTTTCCGGCAATATTTATATTGCGGATGCGGGTAATTACCGCATCCGGAAAATCAATGCATCAACTGGCATAATTACCACTATTGCAGGCACCGGGGCAGAATCAAGCACCGGTGATGGAGGGCCGGCTATAGCGGCAGGTTTAGCCTATCCTGTTTCAGTTGCAGTTGATAATTCGGGCAATATTTATATCGGTGAACAAGGCAGTAACCGTATCCGCAAGGTGAATACCGCAGGCATAATAACTACAGTGGCGGGCAATGGAACGTATGGATACAGTGGTGACGGAGGGCAGGCAACTGCGGCGCAGATAGGTTATCCCTACGGTATTGCGGTGGATGATTCAGGTAATTTATATATGGGCGACGAGACAAATTATGTTATCCGGAAAATAAATACCTCGGGAATAATAAGTACTATAGCAGGCAATAACACATATGGTTACAGCGGCGATGGTAATGCCGCAACAGCCGCGCAAATAGGTGGTCCAAGCGGTGTAGCGGTTGATAGTTCGGGCAATATTTTTATGGTTGACCATGATAACAGTGTTATCCGCATGATTAATACTTCCGGTATTATTACAACTGTGGCGGGCGATGGAAATGACGGCTACCAGGGAGATGGCGGCCCGGCCACTTCAGCATCGCTTGGCAACCCTGAAAGCATTGCCCTGGATGCTTACGGAGATATTTTTATTACTGACCAAAATAATTACCGTATCCGCGAAGTAGATGCCACAGGCAATATTAATACTGTAGCCGGCAATGGAACAAACGGTTTCAGCGGAGACGGAGGCTCAGCGACTGCTGCACAAATATCAGTGTCACAAGGCATTACTGTTAATTCATCGGGCAATGTGTTAATAACTGATGGCCAGCGTATAAGGGAAATTGTTTACGATGTTTCAGCACCCACTGCCGGTAGCAACAGCCCCGTATGTTCAGGAGATACTTTAAAACTTACAGCAGGTTATATTCCGGGAGCAACCTATTACTGGATGGGCCCCGATAGCTTTGCTGCTGCTTCGCAAAATCCGGTTATTACTAATGCCAGTTACGCAATTGCAGGAACTTATTATGTTTATGCCATTGTTACCGGTGATACAAGCGCCAGAGATACGGTGGTTGTTTCGGTAGATTCTTTGCCGTCTATAAGCGTAAATGCCTCCTCTTATTCAATTTGTTCAGGTAGTTCTGCTATGCTTAATGCAAGCGGAGGTGTAAGTTATGCATGGTCGCCTAATACAGGGTTGTCTGCTACCACCGGTAATACGGTAACTGCAAATCCCGGCGTTACAGGTACATATTCGGTAATTGCAACCGGTACCGATGGGTGCAGGGCAAGAGATAGTATAACCATTACGGTAAATTCCGGCCCGACTGTAAGTATCAGCGGGAATGATACAATATGCTCGGGGAACGGCACAAATTTAATTGGAGGAGGAGCAGTGACGTTTTCGTGGGCGCCTGCAAATGGGCTGACTTCAACCACTGCATCAGGTGTCTATGCCTCACCCACTGTAACAACTACATATACGCTTACCGAAACGGCCCCGAATGGTTGCTCAAACAGTGATTCTGTAACGGTAACCGTAAATCCCACGCCTGCCATGGTTGTTACCGGCAGTACCAAAATATGTAAAGGCAACAGCACAACCTTAACCGCTTCCGGAGCTACAAGCTATAGCTGGAATACCGGTTTAACTACTTCTTCGCTTACAGTCTCCCCGGCCAGCGATACTAATTACAGTGTGAATGGAACGAATGCATTTGGTTGCGCGAATACCCAGACTGTAGAGGTAATTGTAAATACTCCATCACCTATTAGCGCCAATGTGTTTCCGTCGGCTAGTGTATGCGCGGGAGGAGAAATAGTATTGTATGGTAATGGAGGTTCGGCCTATTCATGGAGTGGTGGCGTTAATGATGGCCAGGGATTCCGGCCGCTGACTTCTGCCACCTATACGGTAACTTCCATTTCAAATAGTTGCCCTATTTCCGATTCCATTCATATTACAGTTAATGCGCTACCCGATATTACCATAACTTCAAATCCCGGAGATACTGTATGCGCGGGAGGTTCAGTAACCTTAACTGCATCAGGTGCATCAACATTTGTATGGAATAATGGAATAAGTAATGGTGTCGCATTTACACCGGCTTCTTCAGATGTTTATGGCGTAACCGGAACAGATAGCAATGGCTGCAATAATTCTGCACAGGTTACAATTACCGTAAATAACCTGCCTGTTATAACCGGGGCTGTTTCTCCCCAGACCGTATGCCAGGGCAATCCGGTTACCCTTAACGGCAATGGAGGCGTTTCCTATAACTGGAGCGGAGGTGTAACGAATAGTGTTCCTTTTACCCCGGCTATATCGGGCAGCTATACTGTAACAGGAACTGATGCGGCAGGTTGCACCAATACCGATGTGGTAGAGGTTACTGTAAATGCCCAGCCTGTAATAGGTGATTCGGCAGTTCCATCAGCTAATGTATGTGAAGGAACATCTGTTGCGCTTATGGGCACAGGTGGTTCGTCATATAGCTGGAGCGGAGGAGTAATCAACGGAATATCTTTTATTCCCACTGTTTCAGGAACTTATTATGTTACAGGCTACGGAGCAAACGGTTGTACCGGGAAAGACAGCATAACCATAAATGTAAACAGCAAAATAATAAATACCCCGGTGGCTGCCAATACAACATGCGGGCTCAATAATGGTTCGGTTAAAATACTCTCCTCAGGCGGAACACCACCATATACATACACCTGGAGCACAACACCGGTGCAGACAACCGATAGCATAGGCGGTTTATCGCCGGGCACATACATAGTTACGGTGAGCGATACGTTTAAATGCGCTACGTATTCCACTATTGACATAGCATCTTCTACGGCTCCAATACTGAGTGTATCAACAACCTCAAGTTCATGCGGCAATGCGACAGGTTCAGCATCGGTGGGAGTTGTAGGCGGAACTCCGCCTTATATGTATAGCTGGAGTAACGGAAATACTACCAATTCTGACAATGCTCTTACATTAGGTACCTATATCATAACTGTAACCGACGCCAATAAATGTTCCTCATATACTTCAGCCGATATAAGCAACCTTAATGGCCCATCTATAACCAGCAGCGGAATTGTAAATGTGAGATGTAACGGACAGGCCAACGGGTCAATAAATATAAATGTAAGCGGAGGCGCGCCGCCATATAATTTCCTTTGGTCAAACGGGGCAACGAGCCAGAATATCGGCAGCCTTGCAGCAGGGCCATACCAGGTAACTGTAACCGATGCTGACAGTTGTTCAGCGCTTGGCAACTTTACCATTACCCAGCCATCAGCCCTTTCTACTATTAAATCAACGGTAAAGGCAAACTGCGGTGTATCAGACGGCTCGGCTATGGTTAAGGTGAGCGGAGGAATGTCTCCCTATAGCTATTTATGGAACAATGGCCACACGTCCGATAGTATTTTAAATGTTCCGGCGGGAGCGTATTATGTAACAGTTACCGATAAAAACAGTTGTGAAATTGATTCTGCACAGGTAAGTGTAAGCAACATAAATGGCCCAGTGGTAAGCATAGGAGTTTTAGGGAGTGCAAGTTGCGGCAGCGGAGGAGTTACCTTAACAGCCAATGTGACAGGTGGAACCCTGCCGTATACTTATCAATGGTCGAATGCAAATACGAATAGCTCAATCAGCAAGATACCCGCAGGAAGTTATAATGTGGTAGTTACTGACCAGTTGTCGTGTGTTGGTGTAGCTGACACAACCATAAGCGAATTGCTGCCTCCTGTAGCCCCGATATGTATGGTAACGGTTGATACGGCAACCGGCAAGAATATGATAATATGGGACAAAGGCCAGACAAGTGATATTGCTTCTTACAATATATATAAGGAAACAACCCAGGCTGGCGTATATCTTAAAATAGCGAATGTGCCATATAATGCCATGAGTACATATATAGATACATTATCAAATCCGCAGGTAAGAAGCTGGAGGTATGAGTTATCGCAGGTAGATTCGTGCGGAAATGAGTCGCCGTTGAGCCCTGACCACAAGACCATGCACCTGACCGTTAACCAGGGTATAGGCGGAACTGTAAACCTGATATGGGATAATTATGAAGGAATGGTATTCTATACTTATTATATATACAGGGATTCAGTACCGGGCAGCTTCACGTTAATAGACAGCATTCCCAATAATATATTTACCTATACCGATACTCATCCTTTAAATACCCTGAATCAATATTACCGTGTTGAAGTAGTAAATCCTGACCCCTGTAATCCGCATACCAACAGGCCTATGGCTGTAAATTATAATTCTTCCAAATCTAATACAGGGAATTATGTCTTCAACCCTGTATCAGTTAAGAATATTACACCGTCAGGTGGCCAGGTATCGGTTTTCCCTAATCCTTCAACAGGAGTATTTACAGTATCTATGAATATGGCAAAAGGCTCTCATGCAGTTTCCATGACGGTGGTAAATACATTGGGCCAGGAGATAAGCACTGAAACGTTTGACGATGTTCCCGCTGCATTTACCAAACAGCTTGACCTGTCATCCTTGGCTAAGGGAGTTTATTTCCTCAAAATAACCTCCGATAATTCTACTTTCTATAATAAAATAGTGATTCAATAAGAAAGACATTGGTAAATCAGAAATAGCAAAAGGGCGGGATTTTCCCGCCCTTTTTGTTAAAATATAAATGAGATTAATTTATTCCCCTATATCAAATTTAATACCCTGTGCAAGGGGAAGTTGTGTGCTGTAATTTATGGTATTGGTCTGCCTGCGCATATAATTTTTCCATGCATCGGAACCCGATTCCCTGCCGCCTCCTGTTTCTTTTTCACCGCCAAAAGCCCCGCCAATTTCAGCGCCTGAAGTGCCAATATTGACATTAGCTATGCCGCAATCAGAACCTGCGCAGGAAAGAAATTTCTCCGTTTCCTGGATGTTATTAGAGAATATGGCAGAAGATAAACCTTGCGGAACCCCATTCTGTAATGCAATAGCCTCTTCAATGGTTTTGTATTTAATCAGGTATAAGATAGGAGCAAAAGTCTCATGCTGAACTATTGGGTATTCGTTTTTAACCTCGGCAATGGTTGGCAGAACATAGCAACCTGAGCTATATTCAGGCCCGTCCAATACCATTCCACCATATATGATTTTTCCACCCTGCTCTTTAATTTTTCCAATGGCATCCATATAATCTTTCACTGCGCTTTTATCAATGAGCGGCCCCATTAAAACGCCTTCTTCAAGCGGGTTGCCTATGCGTATTTGTTTGTATGCTTTTTCAAGCGATGCTTTCAGTGTATCGTAAATGCTTTCGTGGATAATAAGGCGGCGGGTTGTTGTGCAGCGCTGTCCGGCAGTTCCCACGGCGCCAAAAAGCACTGCTGTAACGGCTATTTTTAAATTGGCATCGGGAGTAATAATAATTGCATTGTTACCGCCCAATTCAAGCAAGGAACGGCCTAAACGTTCGCCTACTGATACTGCTACGGTTTTACCTACGCGTGTTGAACCTGTAGCTGAAACAAGCGGAATGCGGGTGTCTTTGGATATCAGTTCGCCTATTTTATAATTGCCGATAACCAGGCAGCTAACCCCTTCCGGCACATTGTTTTTCTTCAGCACGGGAGCAATAATATGCTGGCAGGCAACGGCAGAAAGCGGCGTTTTTGAAGAAGGTTTCCAGATGCAAACATCTCCGCATACCATAGCAAGCATAGCGTTCCATGACCATACGGCTACCGGGAAGTTGAACGCGCTTATAATGCCAATAGGGCCAAGCGGGTGATATTGTTCATACATGCGGTGCAGCGGCCTTTCAGAGTGCATGGTTAAACCATAAAGCTGGCGGGAAAGCCCAACCGCGAAATCGCATATATCAATCATTTCCTGTACTTCGCCCAATCCTTCCTGGTAGCTTTTACCCATTTCGTACGATACAAGTTTGCCAAGCGATTCTTTATTCTTTCTCAACGCATCTCCAATCTGTCTTACTACTTCGCCGCGTCTTGGAGCAGGCCACATCCTCCATTCATGGAATGCTGCACAGGCTGCGCTCATTACAGACTCATAATCTTCTTTGGTTGATTGCTTTACTTTTCCGATAAGGACTCCGTCGCAGGGAGAGTATGATTCGAGAATATCACCCGAAGTTTTAATCCAGTTTTCTCCTGTTCCGGCGCCATTCTGAATGCCTGAAAGCCCAAGGCTTTCAATTACTTTACCTATTCCGTGTTTATCAACTATTTCTGCTGTTTTCATGGTATTTGTTTTAGCTTTTTGGTTGTATTTATTATTTTTTCTGCCGGGCCTTCATCTTATCATTGGTAAGGCCTTTTATGTAATCGTTCAGTATTAAACGTGCAACAAATGTAAAATATTTTTCCCCTATTTCCTTTGGGTCGTCTTCACTGTAAGAGAAATAGGTAGTAACCAGGCCTTTGTTAATATAATGCCCTGTATTGTCAAGTATGGAATAATGCACAATCACCTGCCTCCTGTAAGTTTCGTCAGACAGGTTGGTAGAGTTATTGCTTACATTATTTATTTCCAGTTCATTAATAAAAACATAGGTATCGGTATTGTATCGCGAACTGAGGTCGGAAAGCAATTTGTGATTGATTATAGAAACATTCATAAATCGCTGGCTATAATCAACCGGCACTTCCAGTTGGCCCTTATTTATATAGCGGCCCGTATTGTTTTTGTCCTGGCTGCCTGCATCGGGGGTTGTGCCCGGCACCACGTCATAGCTGTATGTTGTGGAGGCATAAATGTATCCCAGGGTAGAATCAGAGCGTTGCCTTCCATCGAGCAGGGATATGGTAACGCAGCTCCTTCTCAGTTCCGCATACATGGCTAAATCCAATTCCTTGCGGAATTCTTCTGTCATGGCACTGTAACTCAGGTGTGTTTTGGCGTTTACTTCTTTGCCTATTTCCAGCATAAGCATTTTGGGCGCAAAAGGCACAAGCAGTATTTTGTGGGGCATAACGGTATCCTTGCGGGCGCCAAAAAGCCTGTTCATGCTTGTATCTCCGGGTGTTTTGGTTGAGCCTCGCGAGTTTATCTGTTGGGCGGAAACAGTAAATGAAAGGAAAGCTAACCCGGCAAAAAATATGTTATGCCATACCCCTTTCACAATCATTTATGGAAAAGCTTAAATATATCATTGCCGTTGGAAAATATAACCAATGCCAGAATCAATATCATTCCAACCCATTGGGCGTATTCCAAAAATTTATCGCTTGGCTTGCGTCCTGTAATCATTTCAAAAATCAGGAAGATGGCATGGCCGCCGTCTAATGCCGGTATAGGGAGAATATTCACAAAGGCGAGCATAATGGAAATAAACCCGGTAAGCGACCAGAAATGCTGCCATATCCACACGCTGCCGTAAGCTTTACCTATGCTTCCAAACCCACCTACCTGCTGGCTGGCGCCCTTAACGGTAAAAATTACTTTTACCTGTTTAATGTAACTCTTAAAGCTCTCAATGGTTAAATGAATACCGGCAGGCAGGCACTCAAAAACTCCATATTTTTGTTTAACCGTCTGGAAATAGCTGGAAGGGTTTTTTTGGACGAATCCTAATGTTCCTTTATTGCTTACATGCGCATTGAGGGTTTTAGTTTGCCCGCCCGAATTGACTGTAAGCATAATATCTCTGTTGCTGTCTTTTACAAGCGCAGCTTTAAATACCTGGAAATATGGAGTAGGCAGAGAATCTAATTTCAAAATCAAATCTCCCTTTTTAAGCCCCGCTTTTTCAGCAGCCATACCCGGCATTACAGAATCAACTTCGCAGGGATATTGAGGCTGGATGAACTCTAAAGGGTTTTTAAGTATAATGGAAATATCATTCTCGTTTATAGGAATATTTTGTTGCTGCCCGTCGCGCATTACCTGGATGGAGTGCGCTTTTTCCAATACTATGGTCAGGGGTATTTTATCGAAATTTTCTATTTCTTTTCCATCCACCGAAAGTATTTTATCGCCATTTTTAAGACCGATACGGGTAGCAGTGCTGTCGCAATAAATGCCATATTTTACATTTTTAGTGGGCAGGTATTCGGTTCCCCAGACAAACAATACCATGCTGTAAATTGCCACTGCAAGAAGCACATTAACGGTCACTCCCGCAACCATTACAATAAGCCTTTGCCAACCTGGTTTTGAGCGGAATTCCCAGGGCTGGGGAGGCTGCTTCATGGCTTCTTTGTCCATGGATTCATCAATCATGCCGGCAATTTTAACATAACCACCCAAAGGCAGCCAGCCTATACCATATTCAGTATCACCCTTTTTGAACTTGAATAGCGAAAACCAGGGGTCGAAAAAGAGATAGAATTTTTCTACTTTGATTTTAAAAAGGCGGGCGGCACAGTAGTGTCCTGCTTCGTGAAATATAATAAGTATAGAAAGGCCGAGTAAGAACTGGGAAATTGTTATGATTATGTCCATTATTAATAATAAAGTTGCAAAGTTACCTCAATTTTTCATTCCCTGCCTGAACATTATAAAGCTATTTTCTTTGCTGCAAGTGCTCCCGCTTCTATCCTTGCTTCTTTATCACTTTCAAGATAATCATTAAAGGAAGGCTGTGCGATGTATTTTACCTTGTACATACATTTTTCAACTACAGAAGGAATATCGTTGAAACCTATTTCATCGGCAAGAAAGGCGCCGACAGCAATTTCGTTAGCGGCATTCATGATGCAAGGCATATTGCCTCCTTTTTTCATAGCTTCGTAAGCGAGTGATATCGAAGGAAATGTATCGGTGTCGGGTTTCTCGAATGTCAGCGAAGGATAGGCGGCAAAATTAAAACGTTTGAAAGCAGAAACAACCCGCTGCGGATAAAATAAAGCATACTGAATGGGCAATTTCATATCGGGCAGGCCCATTTGAGCCTTAATGGAACCATCTTCAAACTGCACCATAGAATGAATAATGGATTGGGGATGTATGACAACCTCTATCTGTTCGGGTTTTAAACCAAATAACCAGCCTGCTTCTATTATTTCAAGCCCTTTGTTCATCATGGTTGCCGAGTCAATGGTTATTTTATCTCCCATGCTCCAGTTAGGGTGCTTAAGCGCATCGGACTTTTTTACCGAGGAAAGAAAACCCTTGTCTTTTCCCCTGAAAGGCCCTCCGCTTGCAGTAAGGTATATCTTCTCTATTTTATTGTGAAACTCACCGGCAAGGCACTGGAATATAGCCGAATGTTCCGAATCAACCGGGTAAATGTTAACGCCTTTTTCTTTGGCCAGCCCTGTTACCAGCGCTCCCGCAACCACCAGGGTCTCTTTATTGGCAAGGGCAATGGGTTTACCTGCCTCTATTGCCGCTATGGTAGAACGTAATCCCGCAAACCCTACAATGGCAGCAAGCACCATATCAATGCACTCCATCTGCACCACCTGGCAAAGGGCATCAGCCCCGGCAAATACTTTTATATCATGTTTTTGCAGGGCTTCTTTTACATGCTTATATTTTTCTTCACCCACTACCACCGCGTTAGGCTCAAAGGCTATTGCCTGTTCAATAAGCAGGTCGGCATTGGTCAGGGCGGTAAGCACTTCCACCTGCAGACGGGCAGGATTGGCGCGCACAATATCTAATGCCTGGCGCCCTATGGAACCCGTTGAGCCGAGTATGGCTATTCTTTTCTTTGTTGGTTGCGTCATCTGAATGGTGCAAATCTAAGGGTAAAATTGGAAACAGGGGTACTCACCCCTACACCCCTCTCTATCGAAAGAGAGGGGGGCAGGAAATATTATTTAACTCTTTTTATTTCATCAGGATTCATGCTGGTATGTATAATATCAAGTACATGCACTTCTTTACCGGTGAACAAGTACACGATTTTATAATGCCAAAGTATAACAGAGCGATAATTCTTTTTTCTTCCTTCAAGCAACAATTCAGCCGGAAATTTTTCAGGCGAGGCGCCTAGGCTTTCCATAAGTTCAATAGGGCTTTTCTTACGCGCCGGGCTGCCAGGGGCGAGTCTTTTTTAATATAAGCAACAATTTCTTTAAGTGATTTACGGCTTGAAGCGATATAATAACCGGGAAATGTTTCACAATTTACCAGCTTTCCGATTCCTTTTTCAAAGCCTCAATTGCCAGGTAATGCCCCCTTTTTATTTCTGATTCAGCTTTTTCAATACGTTTTATAAAAGCTTTTTTTGTAATAGGTTTTCTCCCTGAAGTATAGCCCGCAATATCTTTATCAATACTCTTTTTTAATATAGTATGAATAGCCTTTAAGACTGTTGTATCGTTGATACCTTCTATCAATTGGTAAAGGTCAGTTTTTAATTCGGCTGTGCTCATATCGGCAGTATTATGTAGCAAATATAGTCAAAAATCCGCCTGCTCTTACCAGTTTATCTTTCTATTTCGCCTCCCCCCTCTCTATTTGACTGAGAGGGGCCTGGGGTGAGTATTTCTCTTATTTTCGCATTGTATTTTATACAACCAATGACAAATTCGCATAAAATATTATTTCTCGATAGCGTTCATCCCCGCTTGCAAAAGGAATTGGAGGCAGCGGGACTTATTTGTGAGATGCAATATGATTGGGATAAGGATAAAATAGCGAATATGTTACCCGAATACACAGGTATTGTAATCCGCAGCCGGTTAAAACTGGACAAAGAGCTTATCAGTAAAGGCAGCAACCTTAAGTTTATAGCCCGTGCCGGGGCAGGCATGGAGAACATTGATGTGCATGTTGCGCACAGCCTTGGTATTCATTGCATTCATTCACCCGAAGGCAACCGCGACGCGGTAGGAGAACACGCACTCGGAATGTTGCTGGCACTGCTCAATAATATTTGCAGGGCCAATAATGAAATAAGGCAAGGGCATTGGATACGTGAAGGCAACCGGGGAACGGAACTGCAGGGCAAGACAATAGGCATAATAGGCTATGGAAATATGGGCAGCGCATTTGCCCAACGGCTGAAAGGATTTGGGGTAACAGTATTGGCGTATGATAAGTATGTAAAAGGTTTTTCCGGTGAATATGCCCAAGAGGCCACCTTGCAGGAACTTTTTGAAAAAGCCGATGTGCTGAGCCTGCATATCCCCCTTACCAGGGAAACACTTTTTATGGTTGACGGCGCTTTTCTTAATAATTTCAGGAAGAACATTTATATTATAAATACCGCAAGGGGAAAGGTATTAAAAACAGAGGACCTTGTAACTGCTATGAAAAAGGGAAAAGTATTAGGCGCCTGCATAGATGTATTGGAATATGAATCGCTTTCATTTGAAGCCCTCGACCAGGATAAACTGCCTGAGCCATTTCAATACCTGCTGAAAAGCGATAGGGTAATCCTCACTCCCCATATTGCAGGCTGGACACACGAATCGAATGAAAAGATTTCGGCTGTACTTGCCGCTAAAATATTGGCTTGTTTGAGGTTGGGGTAAACATAGCTTAAAGATTATTTACAATACTAAGTGCAAATCGCGCCTACAGGAGCGAATAAAAACCATTGAGATACGACCCGATATGAATCTGGAATTGAGAGAATTTGTGTTAATGCCTAACCATTTTCATGGAATAATTATTATAGGGGATAATAAATACAATAATAGCATTCAACATAGTGGAGACACCATGCATGGTGTCTCTATAGGAACGAACACCCCTCATGGCAGAGACGTGATGCATCACGTCTCTGCAAAATCCAATGACAACAAAACCCAAAATAATTTTGGCCCTCAATTAAAGATAATGCCAAATCACGTAATTAATTAATTCCAAAATCTATTGTTGAAAAACATGAGCCTTTTTGCTAATAATTTTAGCAAATGATGTTAATTTAAAAATATATAAACTTTATATATATTAAATTGAAATAAAATGTTTATATTTGCAGTGCGCGAAGCGCATGCAAAATGGTGAATGGTAAATTGTGAATTGTAAACGAAAACCACTGTATCATGTATTTAATAAAAGAACAGCCTGAGTTTGAGAGTGAGCAACTTGTCTGCCGACTGTCAGGGAGGGCTTTTTTTGCAATTTCACACTCGCCTCTCACCCTCACTCTGTTTTGCATGAGGGGAGGGGGGATAAAAAATATTGGCATTACATAAACTATTGATAATCAATTATATAAAAAAATACCTTATGCCAAATAGTGCCAAAAGATGCCAAATCATGCCAAAAAGCGCCAGGTGTTAAAATAAAGATGCCAAATCATGTCAAACTAAAATGAAAAGTGAAAAAGAATTAAGAGTTAAGAACTATGAACGGCGTAATTTACACTCACGAATTCCAAGTAAAAAATATTCTATGAGTAATGAAAAACCACTTTAACATGTATATAAACTCAGAGGAACTCAGCGTGAATTTACTCTGAGATTGCTGACGATAAATATTACTGACGCTTTCAGGTCAGAATTATGACATTTATCGTCATTAATCAGCATCATAACCGAAGCGTAATGACTCTGCGTGAAAATGTATTGATAAAAAATAAATATGAAAAGAGTAACAAAAAAACTGAGACTGCCACGTTCCGCTAAAAAGGCCGGAACTCGAAGTGACGAAAATGCTACAAATCTCAGCCTCAACCTTATCCCCAGTCTCAACCTTAAAAGATTGTTCATAAAATATGAAAACTACCGCGCTATATTTACCTAAATTCGCCATCCGAAAAAACAAACTCTGAAATGCCAAGGGATAATTCAATAAAATCGATTTTAATAATAGGCAGCGGTCCAATAATAATAGGCCAGGCCTGTGAATTTGATTATGCGGGCTCCCAGGCTTCGCGTTCGTTGCGTGAAGAAGGCATTGAAGTAACGCTGATAAATTCGAACCCAGCCACCATAATGACCGATAAGGTAACAGCCGACCATGTTTACCTGTTGCCCCTTACCGTTGCATCTGTCACCAAAATATTAGAGGAACGCAAAATAGACGCTGTATTGCCCACCATGGGCGGGCAGACTGCCCTGAACCTTTGCATTAAGGCTGAAGAAATGGGTATATGGAAGAAGTACGGGGTCAGGATTATTGGTGTGGACATAAAGACAATTGAAGTAACGGAAGACCGGGAAAAATTCCGCAAGTGCATGGGAGAAATTGGGATTGGCGTTGCGCCTTCAGCTATTGCCAATTCGTTTTTGGAAGGCAAGGAAATAGCGCAGGATATAGGTTTCCCGCTTGTAATTCGCCCCTCGTTTACATTGGGTGGAACCGGGGCCGCTTTTGTGCATAAAAAGGAAGAATTTGATGAGGCGCTTAACCGGGGATTGCATGCTTCGCCTATACATGAGGTGCTGATTGATAAGGCTATGCTGGGCTGGAAGGAGTTTGAACTGGAGTTGCTGCGCGACAATAATGATAATGTTGTAATTATCTGCTCCATTGAGAACTTCGACCCGATGGGCATACATACGGGAGATTCTATAACCGTTGCCCCTGCCATGACCCTTGCCGACACCACCTACCAAAAGATGCGCTCCATGGCCATTCTGATGATGCGCTCCATAGGTACATTTGCCGGGGGATGCAATGTTCAGTTTGCGGTAAGCCCCGATGAAAAAGAAGATATTATTGCCATTGAGATAAATCCGCGCGTATCGCGTTCCTCAGCGCTCGCATCGAAAGCTACCGGTTACCCCATTGCCAAAATAGCCGCCAAACTTGCCATAGGTTATAATTTAGATGAACTAAAAAACCAGATTACCAAAAGCACCTCAGCGTTTTTTGAACCTACACTTGACTATGTGATTGTAAAAATACCCCGCTGGAATTTCGATAAATTTAAAGGAGCCAAACGTGAACTTGGGTTGCAAATGAAATCGGTGGGCGAGGTTATGGCCATAGGAAGATCGTTCCAGGAAGCGCTGCAAAAGGCATGCCAGTCGCTGGAAATTAAACGCAACGGAATAGGCGCCGATGGCAAAGAACTGAAAAAACAGGACCAGATTGTACAAAGTTTAGAGCACCCGAGCTGGAACAGGATATTCCATATATATGACGCCATAAAATTGGGCATCCCGGTAAAAACCATAAGCAAACTTACCCGGATTGACCCCTGGTTCCTGCGCCAGATTGAAGAACTTGTACTGGTGGAAAAAGAGATTGAGAAATTTACCATTGCCAATATTCCCCGCGAACTGATGCTCGAAGCCAAGCGTAAAGGTTATGCCGACAGGCAGATAGCCCACCTGCTGCGCTGCCTTGAAAGCGAGGTGTTTAAAAAACGCCATGATGAGATGGGGATAAAACGAGCCTATAAAATGGTAGATACCTGTGCTGCCGAATTTGAAGCGCGCACTCCATATTACTATTCCACTTTTGAAGAAGAAAATGAATCTATTGCCTCGGACAGGAAAAAAATAGTTGTGCTGGGTTCAGGGCCTAACCGCATTGGCCAGGGCATTGAATTTGACTATTCATGCGTGCATGGCGTTTTGGCTGCCAAGGAATGCGGCTACGAAACCATTATGATAAACTGCAATCCTGAAACTGTTTCAACCGACTTTAATGTTTCGGATAAACTTTATTTCGAGCCTGTTTTCTGGGAACATATTTATGAGATAATTCTCAACGAAAAACCTGAAGGAGTCATAGTTCAGCTTGGGGGGCAGACGGCATTGAAACTGGCGGAAAAAATGGAACGCTACGGCATTAAAATTATCGGCACCGATTTCAAATCACTCGACCTTGCCGAGGATCGCGGGAAATTTTCGGCCCTGTTGCGCGACAACAATATTCCATATCCTAAATTCGGGGTGGCGCATACCGCAGATGAGGCCACCGAGTTTTCCAAAGACCTCGATTTCCCCTTGCTGGTAAGGCCATCGTATGTGCTGGGCGGGCAAAGCATGAAAATTGTAATTAACGAAGAGGAACTGGAACAGCATGTGGTAAGCTTGCTGGAAGATATACCCGGAAACGAAATTCTGATAGACCACTTTTTGCAGAATGCCATAGAAGCCGAAGCTGACGCAATATGCGATGGCAAAGATGTTTACATCATCGGCATAATGGAACATATAGAACCGGCAGGGATACATTCGGGAGATTCATACGCCGTATTGCCCGCATTTGACCTTGATGAAGCCATCCTGAAACAAATAGAGGAATATACCAAAAGGATTGCAGTAGCGTTGAAAACAGTGGGGTTGATTAACATACAATTCGTAATTAAGGATAACAAAGTTTATGTAATAGAAGCCAACCCGCGCGCATCGCGTACCGTGCCGTTTATCTGCAAAGCCTATGACGAGCCGTATGTTAACTATGCAACCAAAGTGATGCTCGGCGCCAAAGTAAAAGATTTCAAATTCAACCCGCGCAAAGAAGGTTATGCCATAAAAATACCGGTGTTCTCATTCGATAAATTCCAGGAAGTGAATAAAGAACTTGGCCCCGAAATGAAATCAACAGGCGAAGCTATATACTTTATAAAAGACCTTACAGATGAATACTTCCACGAAGTTTATTCGGAAAGGAATTTGTATTTGAGTCGGTAATAAATTAAATATTGGGGATTCGCAGGCTCTCGGTTGGTGTCTTAACTTTGATAATGCGATGAAGAGGAATTGCCATATTGTTTTTTAAAATAACCCTTGTATCAGT
Source organism: Bacteroidia bacterium (assembly GCA_052325425.1). Taxonomy (GTDB): domain Bacteria; phylum Bacteroidota; class Bacteroidia; order JABEUT01; family JABEUT01; genus JABEUT01. The sequence goes on from JBKQUY010000119.1 coordinate 36,522, forward strand.
AACAGCCCAAATAGTCGTTTCCACTTGTTTAACACTCTCATCATCTTTAAAAAGAATCTTTACTTTGCTCTTGTAGTTATTACCAAGAACCATGCCTCTTTCAGCATCTTCCCTTCTTTGCTGTATTTCTTCTGGGGTGCTAAGGACTTCCCTTGTCGGATAATGCAACCCGGCAACGTATTCCTTTTCAATAGGCTTAGGTATGAAATAATCTGCAATCATGATAATATTATTACTTATCAATATTATTTTACGAATTTAAAGTTATTTTGTTTCATCTCCAAGTTTATTCCCATTGATTTTTGTCAATATGTCCAATGATTTGCAAAAATCAGGAATACCAAAACCGATTAAGGAATCGGGATGAGTATACTGGCTTGCACTTTGTTTAATGGCATTAATAATTTGCATATTGGTCGCAGTTGAATCGGCTTGCCAGAGAGCGGCAACTGCGCCGGCAATGGTTGGTGCTGAGAATGATGTTCCTTCATCGGAAATTATTCCTCCATAAGGACCGGCAACAGCTACCTGACTGCCTCTTGCAACAACATCAGGTTTTATTCTTCCATCATATGTCGGGCCTTTGGAACTGAAATTAGCATAATCGCCCGTTGCAGTAACCGCTCCGATAGTCAATATACTGTCAGCATCTCCAGGAGTACAGATATAATGCCAATGATTGCTACCATCATTACCTGCAGCAGCGCATACTACTATTCCTTTTTCAGCGGCAATAGTAGCTGCAATACTTGCAACCGCAGTTTTACCGTTCATATCCGCATATATATAGCTATTATTCTGGTCTTGCATAACACTGTATCCAAGTGAAGTGGTTATTATATCTGCTCCGGCGCTATCGGCATATTCAGCAGCCGAAGCCCAGTTATCATCTTCAATCATATATTCAGAATAAATATCTTCAGTGCGAAGCAGGTAATAATCCGCATCAACCGCATCGCCAACCAATTGTCCCGGCAGATTAGATGCCATACACGAAAGCACCAACTGGCCATGAGTATCATTATTTGAATCATTATATACATTGGGAATTTCCTTTACAAAATCCCAGGTACCCAATATCTGCTTATGTTTCATTAAAGAATCAAATGCCGGCAATTTGTCAACCATGCCAAAACGGGTATCAATAACCGCAATTTGTTTTCCTTTACCACGAAAGCCTTTTTTGTTAAGGCAATCAGCTTTTATCATATCAATCTGGCTAAATGCAAGACCATATTTTGTAGTATCTGCCGCTGTTGGCTTCAATTGTTTTTTTGCGGAATGAGGAAATTTATAGGTCAATTTTTTATCAGGTTTTCCTGGTTTTGTAACTACCAGATGAGTGCCTTTAACAAAAGGGAAAGCTTTAATAATCGCTAACTTTGATGTATCGGCCAGGCCAATACTTATTGCATTTAACCAGCCGCAACGATTATAGAGTATTGCGCCTTTTGAAAGAATGCTGTCAATAAGTGCCTGCTAGGCGACCACTGGTGCCTCTGGCCAGGAAAGTGGCACTGGCGCTGCAAGG
>JBKQUY010000120.1:0-33318 GCA_052325425.1 Bacteroidia bacterium
GGGGGATCCAGAAATTTACCGACATGCGTAAAATATTGATAATCAATTATATAAAAAAATGCCTTATGCCAAATAGTGCCAAAAGATGCCAAATCATGCCAAAAAGCGCCAAGTGTTAAAATAAAGATGCCAAATCATGCCAAAATACCAATTTGATGATTTGATATTATGATATTTTATTCTTGAATCGTATATTATTTATGGAACTACTCATATCTCTGATTTATTATTAATGAATTCGTGAGCACTCCGTGGTTCATGAGGCTCCGCGTTGATGATGAAAGTGGAAAATCTCCGTGTAACTCTGTTAGCTCTGTGGACTCTGTGTTGAATATTCGTGTCAAAAAATCAGTGTCAATCTGCCGCATCAGTGTCATCTGTGTTCTATTGTAATAATGATTAAATTTGAACAGGAAAAACCGTGAAAATGTATTTAGAGAATATATCAGTATTGAATTTTAAAAATTACCGCCAGCTAAACCTGCAGTTTTCGAAAAGCGTTAATTGCTTTGTCGGCCACAACGGCGCGGGCAAAACCAATATGCTCGATGCCATACATTATCTGTCGTTTTGCAAAAGTTATTTCAATTCCTTCGATAACCAGAACATATACCACGATGAGGATATGTTTGTGTTACAGGGGCTTTTTTCTAAAAACAACGAGGAAGAAGAAATTTACTGTGCCCAGAAAAGAAATGACCGCAAACAGTTTAAGCGGAATAAAAAAGATTATGGCCGTCTGTCGGAACATATAGGCTTGTTGCCGGTGGTAATGATATCGCCCACCGATATAGAACTGATACACGAGGGCAGCGAGGCAAGGCGCAGGTTTGTTGACAGCATATTATCGCAGACAGATGCCGCTTACCTCAACAACCTTATTGAATATAACAAAGCCCTGTTGCAGCGCAATGCTATGCTGAAGCGTTTTTATGAAACCCGCCAATGGGATAATACCCTGATGGAGATATGGGATGAACAACTGATTACAAAAGGTAAAGAAATATACCAAAAACGAAAAGAGTTTACCGTCTTGTTTACACAGCTTTTTGAAAAGGTATATGGCGAAATTTCAGGCTCACGCGAGGTTGCAGGCCTTAGTTACTCTTCACAGCTCAGTGAAGGTGATTACAAAGAGCTTTTTAACAAAGCGATTGATAAGGACAGGGCTGTATTATATACCACTACCGGTATTCACAAAGACGATTGGATATTTTTGAAAGACGCTTATCCTCTGAAGAAGTTCGCATCGCAGGGGCAGCAAAAGTCATTTATAATAGCGTTGAAAATAGCGCAATTTCACTTTTTAAAGAAACATTTTGGTTTTTCGCCTATTGTTTTGTTAGATGATTTATTTGACAAATTGGACGAGGACCGTGTGAACTACCTCATAAACATGGTTACCGGCAATGAATTTGAACAGGTGTTTATTACCGATACAAGCTATGCCCGCATGAAAAATTTATTGGACAAAAAAGGAAAAGAGTATAAGATATTCAGGGTTAGCGAAGGCAACCTCGAAGAAGCCCCTGAACCAACATTAGTGCAACAATGAGAAGCAGGAACGACCAGAAATTAGGCGAAGCCATAAAAGATATGCTGAAGCTATACCGCCTCGATGATAAGATGGATGAGCATAAATTAGTGCGCTCATGGGAGAAAGCTGTCGGGCCGCTTATAGCCAGGCATACCACAGAAATTTACGTAAGCAGCGGCAAATTATTTGTAACTATTGATTCCGCTCCCTTGCGCCAGGAACTGTCGTATGAAGTAAGTAAAATAATAAAAGACCTGAATGGCATTGTTGGCGCGCAGGTGGTAAATGAAATTATACTAAGATAAAATCAATTTGATAATTTGGTGATTTGATGATACAATACAAATTAAGCCCTGCAATGAGCAAAGAAAATATTTATATGAAAGTAATAAAAGCAGTATTTATTCTCAGCGAACTCTGCGCAATACTCAGCGTTCTCTGCGTTAAAAGGCTTTAAACCCGCTCCAGCATCGAAAAGAAGAAATCACCCTCAATACGCGCGTTATCATCACTATCGGAACCATGAACAGCATTAGCAGAAATAGATTTGGCAAACAACTTGCGTATGGTGCCTGCATCGGCTTTGGCCGGGTCGGTAGCTCCGATAAGCTTGCGGAAATCGGCAACAGCGTTGGATTTTTCCAATATAGCGGCTACAATAACTCCCGAGGACATATAGTCAACCAGCTCGCCATAAAACGGGCGTTCCTTATGCACAGCGTAAAAAGCTCCTGCGGCTTCTTTGCTGAGTTTGGTTTGTTTCAGGGCAATAATCTTAAAGCCCGCTTTTTGTATCATTTGAAGAATAGCGCCGGTATTGCCGTCAGCAACCGCGTCGGGCTTAACCATGGTAAAGGTTCTGTTTGTGACCATACGAATCAGTTTTTAAAAGTGAGGGCAAATATAAATTAACTTTGTAACAAATAACTATAATTATTGTGACTGAACAAGAGCTATTGAAAATAAAAGAACTGGTTGGCAAACCGCAAAAAGTGGCTATCATAATGCATAAGTCACCCGACGGCGATGCGGTAGGTTCCTCGCTGGCCATGTATCATTTCCTGAAAAAATCCGGGCATACTATAAGCGTCCTGTCTCCCGACCCGTTTCCTGATTTTTTAAAGTGGATGCCGGGGGCAAAAGATATTTTGACCCACGACAAAAAACCTGCTGAATCGCTACACGCCATACGTTCCGCCGACCTCATCATTTGCCTCGATTTTAACGGACTGCGACGCATTGAAGAACTTGGGCCTATAGTTGCAAAATCGAAAGCCATAAAAATAATGGTTGACCATCATCCTCAACCAGAGAAATTTACTGATATAACCTTTCATAGCGTTGCAGCGTCTTCCACTGCCGAACTTGTTTTCGACCTGATTGAATTGCTTGACGAAAAAAAGAAAATAAACAAAACCATTGCCAATTGTCTTTATGCAGGTATTATGACGGATACAGGTTCATTCAGGTTTCCTTCTACCACAATGCATACGCATAATATTGTTGCCGAGTTAATGGAGAAAGGCGCTGAAAATGCCCGCGTTTACCAGCTTATCTACGATACCAACCGGGAAGTTCGTCTCAGGTTAACGGGGTTTGCACTCTTTGAGAAAATGAAAATACTGCCCGAATATTCAACAGGTTTTATTGCACTGACGCAAAGTGAATTGAAGCGTTTTGATTATAAAGACGGCGATACGGAAGGTTTGGTGAATCAGCCATTGTCGGTTAAAGGAGTTTCATTTTCAGCTTTGTTTTGTGAAAAACCCGATGGCACCATACGCATTTCATTCCGCTCGAAAGATAAATTCGATGTGAACAAATTTGCACGCGCGCATTTCAACGGCGGCGGACATCTGAACGCTGCAGGCGGCACCAGCGAGCTTTCTATGGATGAAACGATTATGAAATTTTTAAGTTGTGTATCTGCAAGTAAAGCAGAGATTAAGGGGAAATGAGAAGCCGCATTATATATGGTTTGCTGGTAATAGTTGCTTTGGTTTATGGTTGCAATACAGATGAACCTAAAGCTGCCAAGCCTGAATTGACCCAAAAGCAGGTCAACAATGGCCTGATTCAATCGCATAAGGAGTTTCTTTTGCAGCAGGAGGATGAAATAAAGCAATACATCAAAAGGCATAATTATGATATGCAGCGGACTGCTTCGGGTATTTATTATAAAATACTTGAGAGCGGAACAGGAGAACTTGCCAAAGTAGGAGAGATAGCGACAGTCAGCTATACCATAAACCTTCTGGACGGAACACTTTGCTATGAAACTCCCAAAGGAGGCTCTAAGCAATTTAAAGTTGGTGAAGATGAAGTGGAATCGGGTGTTCATGAAGCGGTGCAACTTATGCATGCCGGAGATAAAGCTATGTTCATTATCCCGTCAAACCTGGCAAACGGGCTTGTAGGCGATAACGATAAAATTCCTCCGGGTGCAAGTGTGGTGTATAACATTAATTTACTTTCAGTAAGTCAAACTAAGCCTGCTCTGTCAAAATAGTTTTATCAAGTTTTTCATAAACCGAATTATTGCTCACAAACTCAGGAACAATGTCTTTCATCTTCTGCACCAGAACCATATCGTCTTTCGATGCAGCCATATTAATCAACTCATCAATATGTTTGGAAACAGTGTCATAATCATACTCTTTTACTTTGGCTATCATTATCTGCGGATGGTGCGTGGGCAAAGAGTTCTCGCTGGTCTGCAACAATTCCTCGAAAAGTTTTTCTCCCGGCCGCAGACCAGTGTACACAATCTTAATGTCCTTGCCAAGCGTCAACCCGGAAAGTTGCACCATTCTTATAGCAAGGTCAACAATCTTAACCGATTTTCCCATGTCAAAAACAAAAATCTCACCGCCTTGTCCAATGGTACCGGCTTCCAGCACCAACTGGCATGCTTCGGGAATGGTCATAAAATACCGGGTTATATCGGGATGGGTTATGGTAATTGGCCCGCCTTTTTCAATCTGTTGCCTGAAACGAGGTATTACCGAGCCATTCGAGCCTAACACATTACCGAACCGTGTAGTAATAAAACGTGTTTTGCCTTTTTTATTAAGCGCCTGCACATACATTTCTCCTATACGCTTTGATGCACCCATTACGCTTGTCGGGTTTACAGCCTTATCGGTTGACACCATTACAAATTTTTCCACACCAAGTTTAACCGAAATGTCCGCAAGGATTTTTGAGCCTTTTACATTTACCAATATGGCTTCAGGCGGATTTTCCTCCATTACAGGCACATGCTTGTATGCAGCAGCATGAAAGACAATGCCGGGTTTTTCCTCACCAAAAATATGCTCCATGCGCTCAGCATTGCATATATCGGCAACATACGCTTTATATGCAATGGAAGAAGCATCCTTCACTTCAAGTTCTAGGTCATATAAAGCCGATTCTGCCTGGTCAACAAGCACAATCTTTTTGGGGTGAAAAGGAATTATCTGCCTTACTATTTCACTGCCTATTGAGCCTGCAGCGCCGGTTATAAGAACTGTCCTGTCGCGCAATTGTTCGCTTATTTTATCTTTATCGAGGATAATTATATCCCGCTCAAGCAAGTCTTCAATGCGGACACGCTTAATCTGCTTAAAGCTAAGTTCGCCGTTAATCCAATTGCTAAAAGGAGGAACGTTCAGCACCTTGGTTCCATGAGCAAGGCAAATGTCAATAATTTTATTCTTAAGCTCAAATGGCACGTCGGTATGCGACATTACGAGGTGGGCAACCGTATTATCCGAAAGAAGTTCTTCCAGTTTGCTTGGCGAAAATATGGTTATGCCTTCCATTCTTTTGCCCCATTTGTTGCCGTCTTCATCCAGGAAAGCCACCACTTCATATTTCGTTCCGGCATCCCTGTCAACAGCCCTTTTGGTTATAATTCCCGCTTCATCGGCGCCATAAATTATTATACTTCGTTTCGATTTTGAAGGATTAAACGCGCCCATATACATTGACTTATAAATCAATCTTGCGGCTATCATTATAAAAGTGGTGGAAAGATATTCTATAACAATAATGGAATAAGGTACCAGGAAATGTTTGAATGGCGTTACGTAAGCCTGAAGGTTGGCAATGGCGAAGAACAGGCTTACTGAGGTAAGCACAATGACTATCTGCTGCACATCGCGCGCTTCAGTGTACCTGATAATGTTTTTGTAAAAGCCGGAAAGGTAAAAGCTTAATGCCCTGCAACAAAGTACAAAAGGAAAAACATAGATAAAAGTTACTCTTTCTGATAAGGGAATTGAAAAGTTAAAACGGAGCAGGTATGCCAGTATCAATGAGCAAAAACAAAAGAAAACATCTATTATCAGTACAAAGTAGCGCGGCAAATGCCTGCGTAAAAAATCTATGTTCATTCCTTATATTATAATTAACACTACACCGCTTTGTGTTTAACCATAAACTTGAAATCCAGCTTATTCACCTCATCCGCCGATTTATATATCTTCTCCCTTAACTTTTCTTTGTATGCAATAACTTTTTTCATTAACGCCGCGTCACCGGTGGCTATTATCTGCACTGCCAGTATTCCTGCATTTTGTGCGCCGTTAAGGGCAACGGTGGCAACCGGAACGCCGCCCGGCATCTGCAATATGGATAATACCGAATCCCAACCGTCAATGGAATTGGTTGATTTTACAGGCACACCAATTACCGGCAAGGGAGTAAGAGCCGCCACTACCCCGGGCAAATGCGCTGCTCCGCCGGCGCCGGCAATCATCACCTTCATTCCGCGTTTGGCAGCGTCGCGGGCATATTCCATGGCTTTGTCGGGCGTGCGGTGCGCCGACAGCACATTGATTTCAAAAGGTATTTCAAAGCTTTCCAATACGGCTGCCGCCTCTTTCATTAAGGGTAAGTCTGATGCGCTTCCCATCATTATTCCTACTAATGCTTGCATATATAAGGTTTGTTTAAGATTAATATTTCATTATAAAAATAACATATAACACTAAACAAGAAACATGAACTGTTTAAAATATTTTACCGCTGAGAGTGCTGAGAATAGCGCAGAGTTCGCTGAGAATAACAATCTATTATATGCTTTTTTTATTTCCTTAAATATTTCCTTCGCGTCCTCTGCGTATATTTTACTCTGTGTTCTCTGCGGTTTATTTTTTAATTCCTTCGTCATTAATTATTTCTTGTTTAGTGTTATTCATTACTCTACTCTATTATTAATTCATAGGGCATCCTTGCCTGTACGCCTGTCATTTTTATTGTTTTCGATATTTGCTGCACCGGCTCATACAACTCTCCCAGTTCTTCTTTCAGCGCTTTCGATTCCATTTCGCCCGAAAAATAGTTCAGCAATTTCCTGAAAGGGCTTACCAATGTCGGCAATTCCTCAACGCTGTATATGCTTATATTGGCTTTCTGAGCCGCAATGCGTATAGCGAGGTTCATATCGCCCAGGGTATCGGTAAGACCAATTTTCCTCGCCTGCATCCCGCTCCATACCCTGCCCTGTGCAATGCTGTCAACCTGTGCTGTGGTCAGGTTCCTTCCGTCGGCAACACGGCTGAGAAAGGTATGGTAAATATCTTCAATGCTGCCCTGCAAAACAGCCTCTTCGTCCGATTGCAAGGGATAAAACACCGAGCCTCCCGCGGCATGGGTATTGGTGCTTACCGTATCAACCGTAATGCCCAGTTTATCGTTCATCAGTTCCTGCGCGTTGGGCAACATGCCGAATACCCCTATGGAACCCGTAATGGTTGTGGGCTCTGCCACAATTACGTTGGCGGCGCACGATATATAATAACCGCCCGAAGCAGCCAAATCGCCCATGGATACAATAACCGGTTTGGCTTTTTTGGCCAGTTCAACTTCCCTCCAGATTATATCCGCTGCCAGCGCGCTTCCACCCGGAGAATTTACCCTGAGCACTATCGCTTTTACATCGGGGTCGAGGCGGGCCTCGCGGATGGTCCTCGACAGGCGGGCTGAGCCAATGCTTTCATCATCGCCATTGCCCTGCGAAATTTCGCCGGCGGCATATATCACCGCAATTTTAGGAGAGCTGTAGCGGTCGGTATAAAATGTTTCCCGGTAATCATCGAGGCCTATAAAAGGTATATTCTGAGATTCCGTAAGGCCGAGTTTAGCTTTTATTTTGTCCAATACCTGGTCGGGGTATAACAGGTTGTCAACTAATTTATGGCTTTTGGCCTGTTCAGCCGAACGGATGGCAAGGCTGTCGGCCATCTGGTTTATAGAAGCAACCTGAATATCACGCGATGCGCCCACTTCGCCCAGTATCCTGTCCCATACCGATGTAAGCAGCATCCTGGTCTGTAGCCTGTTGTCGGGGCTCATTTTATCCAATATATAAGGCTCTACATAGCTCTTGAACCTGCCATGACGGAAAACCTGCATCTGTATGCCTAATTTTTCTAAGGCTTTTTTATAAAACATCACCTGCGCCGAAAGGCCCTTCAGGTAAAGTTCGCCTTCGGGGTAGAGATAAACCTCATCGGCAACCGAAGCGAGGTAATACGATTTCTGGCTGTAGGCCGGGCTGTATGCTATCACAAATTTCTTCGATTCCTTGAATTTCATCAGCGCGCTGCGGATGGTTTCAACCGTGGCTATTCCGGCAGGCATAGTGCTGAGGTCGAGGAAAATGCCCTTTATATGGCTATCGGTTGCGGCGTGGCGTATGTCGGCAATTATGTCGTTCAGCCCCGAATTTTCCGAAAATATCCTTTCATTGTCATCGAGCCTGAAGTTGAAAGTCTTTTCGGTGGTGCGTTCTTTTATTACATGGTTCAGTTTTATTTCGAGCACTGAAGATGCCGCTATAACGGGCTTTTCTTCCTTCACCGACTTTACCGCGTTGCTGACAATACCGATAATAATAATTATGGTTATAAAAAACGCGAGGAGTATTCCTATCAGGGCGCCGAATAAGGATGCAAAGAAGTTTCTCATGGGTAAGCCGGGTTTAATTCATGCAATATTACAAAAAGATGCCTTATAAGCAGAGATTTGCCACGAATTTATAATAGAACACTAATGACACAGATGCGGCGGATTCATTATGATTTTTGACACGAATATTCAACGCAGAGTCCACAGAGCTAACAGAGTTACACGGAGATTTTCCATTTTCATCATCAACGCGGAACCTCATGAACCACGAAGTGCTCACGAATTCATTAATAATAAATCAGAGATATGAGTAGTTCCAAAATAATATATAATACGCGAATAAATTACCAAATCATTCTATTATCAAATTGTTTTTTGTCGGGTTTTTCACTTTTCATTTTAGTTTGGCATGATTTGGCATCCTTATTTTAACACTTGGCGCTTTTTGGCATGATTTGGCATCTTTTGGCATTGTTTGGCATTGTTTTGGCCATTTTATACCCCCCCTCCTTTTTAATTAGTAATTAGAAATTAATAATTAGTAATCGTTGATTTTTTCATTTTTAATTTCATTTTGACACGAATTTATTACCCATGATTTCTAATTACTAATTGCTAATTGTTAATTCGCGCTTTCGCGCGTACAAAGATACACATTTAATTTAATATAATGTAATAAATAGTATATTATTTTTAAACAGCCGGCTTCAAAATTAAAAATATGCAGTCCCGTAGTATTGCGGGAGCAAATAACTTATTTGCCAACACAAAAATATACACAAATATGGTAAGTGATGGCTAAGGAATTTAGCAATTTGGGGAAATTTCATTAACACTATATCAGAATTTTATTATATTGCATTAAAAGATTTATATGTTTTGCCTCGCAGGCAAAAAATTTTATTTCAAGATGGGAATGAGAAAGCATTGGGCAATTATATTTTTTGCTTTACTTCTTGTGCTGTACTCAGACAGCCAGACAAGCGAGCGATATATTACAAATCCTACAGTAAAAACTGACACCTTAATCCATGCCACAACTTATCCTAAAGAAGTGGAAGACAGAATTAAACAGGTCGAAGAAAATGTCTCATTCGTTAAGTTTCAAATTAAAGGTATGCCAATTGTCACTCTCCAGGAAGCAATGGAGCAATATGGAATCAAGGGAATAAGTATTGCGGTTATCCATGATTATAAAATTGAATGGGCAAAGGGTTATGGCTGGGCAGATTCTGCCGAAAAACGAAATGTTACAACAGAGACTACCTTTTGCTCCGGTTCTGTAACAAAATCAATAAATGCCATGGGTGTTTTAAGATTATCAGAGGATAAAAAACTTGATTTAAATGCTGATATAAATGATTATTTAATCTCGTGGAAATTTCCTTATGACACAGTTACAAAAAGCAAGGTAATTACAATTACTAACCTTTTAAGTCATACTGCAGGATTACCGGATGGCCCTTTAGGCTCTTCGATAAAAGATAGTATGCCAACATTAGACCAAATTCTTCCGGGCCAAAAGCCGGCATTAAATAATGCAGTCCACGTTGAATTCGAACCCGGGCAGTTTCATTATTCAAACTTTGGAGTAATGGTCACTCAAAAAATGATTGAGGATATTACTCATCAAACTTATGAAAATTACATGTCCGCAAATGTCCTCACGCCTTTAGGTATGACAAACAGTTTCTATTTATTCCCCGGCAATGAAAAACAATCTATGGCTACCGGGTATAATGCCGACGGGACCGAAGTAGAAGGGAAGCACACATTATTACCTGAAATTCCTGCCGGTGGCTTATGGTCAACCCCGACTGATATTTGTAAATATATTATTGAAACCCAACTATCATTAAAAGGGAAATCTAATAAAATCTTATCAAAAGAAATGACCAAAAAGATGCTCACTCCCTATATAGAATCTGTAGGGTTGGGCGTTTTTATACAGGATGAAGGAGGCTGCAAGTATTTTACTCATGTTGGAGTATGGGATGGATTCAGGACAGTTTATTATGGAAGAATGGATGATGGTGACGGAGTAGTTGTAATGTGTAATACATCGGAAACGGATGGATTTTTAGCGGCAATTGTTACAAGCGTCGCAAGGGTATATAAGTGGAAGGGGTTTAATATTGGCGAAAAATCTAAACTGAAAACCGTTGTTACCGTTCCGGATTCAGTTTTGAATATATGTGTGGGAGCTTATAAGCATAAAGATGAAGTTGCCACCATATTCAAAAAAGATAATTGTCTTTGGTACCAGGCGGGTGGCCTGCCATGGAAAATATATTTTACATCAAATTGTGATTTTATAAACTTAGAGTCTAAATCTGAAAAGCGTTTCTATACGGATTCCTCTGGGAAAGTAAAAGGATTCACTAAAACGATGGATGATAAAGATTTAGGAAGTTCAGAAAAATTGGAATTAGTAAACCCTCCTGACAGCCTTTTAGAAAAATATACCGGAACCTATAAATATGGTGATGAAGAAATAAAAATAGAAAAGAAAAAAAAAGAACTTTACGTTAATGGGGAGATACTGAATTTTTTCTCGAATGCAGATTTTTACATAAAAGAATCATTCGGCGCGATATTTGAGTTTTACTACGATCAGTATGGCAAAGTTGATGGAGTAATTATAGAAAGAGAAGGACAAAAGGAAATAGTTAAAAAGATTAATTAAGCTATGTTCTAAAAAAATATTCTGCTACTTTAAAGTAATTTTCTCCAGCACCTTAACCACCTCACCGGTAAGCATTTTGCGGGAATATTTTTCAATATTTATTCCCCCGTTTTCCAATTTGCCCGATTTGAAATTGTTATAATAGTAAAGAATTTTTTTTTTAAGAGTAGTTGCATCATCATATTCGGCTAACAGCCCTGTATGCGTTTCTTTTAGTATTTTATCTACGTCGCCTCCTATAGGACCAATACACAAAATAGGCCGTTTTGCAGCAATATATTCAAAAAATTTCCCGGTTAAAATTCCCTTTGCATTGGGAGTATTATTTATCAATAACAGCAAAACGCGCGATTGTTTTTGTACAAGCGTAACTTCTTTATGAGTGAGGTACGAAATCTTATTGAGATGTGATGAGAGTCCATATTTTTCAATATCATCCTGTACCGAAATATCTACCTTGCCCACTAATTTTATTTCCAAATCATTGGAAAAATCACTATTCTTTTTCACTAGCTCCGATAATACTTTCCACAATAAATGCGGGTTGCGCGATTTATCTAGAGAACCGATATGAGCCATAGTGAATTTCTTATCAAGCTCAACCGGGGCAATATTTTCATAATCATCGGGGTCATACCCATTGGTAATGGAATAAAACTTATTTGATTTTTGTGTACTATTTTTTTCAAGTATCTTTTGCAATTCATCCGTCATGGTTTGCCCTACAGAAACTATTGCATCGGCCTTTTGTAATACGCCTAACTCCAGTTTCTTATGCTTCCGGTCAGAGCCTTTGGTCAGCATCAGCTCTGAATAAAAATCAATATTGGTCCATGGGTCCCTGAAGTCGGCCAGCCAGGGCAGGTTCAGTTTTTCCTTTAACTGTTGTGCAATGAGATGCATGCTGTGCGGCGGCCCGGTAGAAATAACTGCATCAACGGGATTCTGCCTGAGATAATTCACCAAATATTTTACCGAAGGCTTTACCCAGAACACACGAGCGTCGGGAATAAAAAAGTTACCGCGAATCCACACGGCAATCTTTTCCGATTTTTTAGGCTTTTTCGATTCCGAAAGAAAAGCCGCGTTAATTTTCTCGCCCTTCTTTTGTCCTATAAATCTTTTATAGGCATTATATGGTTCCCAGATATGTGTTTTGAGAACGGTTACTCCCTGGGGCACATCTTTTTGCAGCGAATCGTCATTAATGGGAGATTCAGGATTTTCAGGAGTGTATATTACTGGCTCCCAGCCATAATTGCGGATATATTTAACAAACTTAAGCCAGCGCTGCACCCCAGCCCCACCACTCGGTGGCCAGTAGTAAGTAATTATTAGAACCTTTTTCATTCACTTATTCCGTTGGCTTCTTTCTGAATTCCATAAACAACATGCCGAGAGCGCTTAAAAGCAGAATCAGCGAACTTGCCAGGGATATTTTCTCGCCTATGGCATACTGTTTGGGTTCAAACTTAAACTCAATGGTATGGTTCCCGGCAGGAATTGTCATGGCACGTAACACATAATCAACACGTATATAATCTGAAGGTTTTCCGTCAATAAAGGCATCCCAGCCATCTTTATAATAAATCTCAGAGAAAACAGCCAATTGCTGGCCATTCGACTGAGAATTATACACAAGGTCATTGGGCTCATAAGATTTCAACTTAATGGTCGCCATAGTATCATGTCCATAAGTAAAGGATTTAAGATAACCGGAAAAACGTGTATCAACAATTGCGGTTGTTTTTGGGTTGAAGTGCGATAAGGCAGTAATTTCAGAATCGGCGTTTTCAACAATCCTGAATTTATCAACAAACCATGCATTACCCAATGCTCCAGGGTTTTGCTGGGCCGTTTCCTCGCCACCATTGCGGCTTCCGACAATAAAATATTTAGCGTTAAGCATATCGAGCACCGCCATATTGCCATTGAAAATATGATAGGTCATCAGCTCATCGTAACGTTTCATCTTAACACCACTGTACCCTCCCAATGATTTATGAAAATAAGATGTGCGGCTATCCTGGTCAGCCCGTTGAGTTGTATTAAATACACGGTAATCGGGCAAGGTATCTTTCTGTATCTCCAAATCGGCCTGGCTGGGTTCGTAAGGCACTGTTACTTTCTTTTTAGATGTGAAATTTTTATCGTTCAGGTACCGCTTATTTACATTATACAAATCAACCAATACAAAAAATATCAGTCCCCAGAGAATGTACCTCTGTTCAATTAATTTTTTAGAATATACCCATATTAGCCCGGCAGAGAGCACTATGAATATAAATGTACGGCCGGCATCGCTTGTAAATATTTTCTTCCTCGCCAGTTGTACATCGGGATAAATATTGTCAAGATATTGCATTATCTGGTCATCGCTGGCATTGGGGCTTCCCTGTTTCAGCCGTTGTTTCCACTCATTCATTTCGGCAGGGTTCTGGAAGTTGTTAAACATAGTCGGGGCAATATAACACAGCAGGGCAATGCCTCCGGTTACGGCAAGGCAGATAAAGAATATTTTTTGACCTGTCATATTTTTCAGAAACTTTACCGGGATAGATTCTTTCATAAAATCCTTATCCTTCACAATTTTATCTATTGCCAGCGCCGCGAGGATAGGAAGCGTCAGTTCTGCAATTACCAGTATCATAGACACTGCCCTGAAGTTGTTAAACTCCGGTACATGGGCA
The DNA here is from genome assembly GCA_052325425.1 of Bacteroidia bacterium. GTDB lineage: Bacteria > Bacteroidota > Bacteroidia > JABEUT01 > JABEUT01 > JABEUT01. The sequence continues at coordinate 13,811 of JBKQUY010000120.1, forward strand.
AAGAAAAAATCGAAAATGCTTGTGCCTATAATAGGCGCAGGGTTTTTACCCCACGAGAGGGCAAAGGACAGCAATGTAGAGATTATTAAAAACCATTTGAGCGAGCCTTTAACGAGGAACATGCCCATAAGGGCAAAGAAGCATATTATAGCCCCGACATATACTGGCCCCATAGTGAAAGGCTGGTCGCCATAATATTGGGAAAAATTCGAATAAATCTGGCCCTGGTTTTCATCCAAATCCTTAGGAATAACAGAAGAAACCTGGCCAAGAGGGTCGGAAGCCCCGCCTTTATAATTGGGAATAAGCAAGGTCATGGTTTCGCCCACTCCATAACACCATTGGGTAGCATAATCTTTGGTAAGGCCGGAAGATTGATTTTCCTTGTTCAGTGTTAGTTCCGATTTGCCGCGTGTTGAGTATTTACCATAATCGTAGGTTAACCACAGACTGGTAATGTTGGTGCCGACAGCAAATATGACTCCGATTGCCAGCATGGCAATTGTTTTAAAATATCCCGCTATTTTCTTTTCCTTAATAGCGGTAAATAATTGGGAAGCAACATAAATTCCGAGTACCATAAACAGGTAATAGGTAACCTGTATATGCCCCGACCACAATTCCATTCCCAGGGATACGGCCGCGAGAATAGTTCCCGCGAGGCGCTTCCCTTTGAAAGCCAGTATTACACCGGCAAGGGCAGCAGGCATAAAGGCCATGGTATTGGCTTCGGAATTATGCCCTACTGCGAAGAGGATAAAGAAAAATGAGGAAAAAGCATAAGCAAATGAACCGAGGATGGAAACCCAGGTATTTACATTCATTACCCGCATAAGAATATAAAAGCAAAGACAGGAAAAAAATACAGTGCATATAGGAAAAGGAAGTATATGCGACACGAGGGAATAAATGTATTGCATTAAATTACCGGCATATATGGTAGATACCTGGTAAGCAGGCATACCGCCGAACATGGAGTTTGTCCATAAGGGTTCACTATGAAAGCGAGCGCGGAAATCAAATATTTCTTTGGCTACGCCGAGAAAATTGGTTATATCGCTTTGCTCCAGTGCCTTACCGCTAAGTACTGGCCAGAAGTAAATTATGGGTATGAGGATGAAGAGGCCAATCGCTATTAAATGCGGTTGCCAGGATTTAAGTTTGTTTTGCATATTGGATTAAAAAAAACAAAGATAAGATAGTTTTATTTCGGCAATTCGTTCATTACTTCAATAGCCCGTTGGGGATAATCGGTAATTATACCGTCTATTCCCAATGCTATATGCTCCCTCATGTCTTCTTTTTCGTTCTCTGTCCATACCAGGGCTTTCATTCCAAGATCATGAATAATATTTATCCATTTTTTTGAAGCATACTTATAATAAATTCCGCAGGTATCTGGGGTAAAAGAAAGGCTGAGCATACGGCTCCTTAATAAACGGGGATTCTTTACCAGCATACCCGTCATGCAGCCTGTGTTTTTGCTATGCAAAATATTCAGGGGGCGCATATCGAATGACTGGAGCAAAATGCGGTGGTTAATATTAAATGGCAGTAATTCATTCAAGATTATTTCAACAAACTCCTCGGGCGGAGGCTGTAATTCATAATCATTTACCCATTTGCTTTTTATTTCGATATTATAAACTACCGGGGGTATGTTATTATTGTGTGTAAAAGATTCAACGGCAGTAATAACTTCGGAAAGCAAGGGCTTATAGGCGGGTATTTTTTTTTGCCCGGGAAAATCAGGATTACCCCGTAATCCGCAGTCGTATTGACGGATAGCGGCATAATTCATCCGGTAAAGGCGTTTGCGCCTTAAAAAACTGATTTTTGAATTATCGGGCTTGGTGCATATTCTGGGGTTCATCCAGGGTTCGTGCGACACTATTACCTTTTTATCTTTTGAAATAACAACATCCATCTCGATGCCATAAATACCCAATGCAACAGCGTATAAAAATCCCTCCATTGTGTTTTCAGGATATACCCCTCTTGCTCCCCTATGCCCGTAAATTACTGTCTGCATTATTCTTTAATAAATTCAAAGATAATACTTGCTGAACAATCGGTGAAATTGTGTATCATTGCATAACTCAATTTTCCCAAAAACTGCCTGATGAGAAAATGGTGTATTATATTTTATTGCGGGATTTTGTCATTTCACTTGTATGCCATTCCTCAGGATTCTGTAAAACATTCTCCAAAAAAGAAAGTACAGTACAGGTTTATACCCGTAATTTCTTATGCCCCTGAAACCCGTTTTTTAGTTGGAGCGGGCGGCATGGCAACTTTCCAGTTATGCCACGAGGATACCACAACCCATCATTCACTGGTGGAAGCATTTATAGCCTATACCCAAAATAATCAAGACTATATTTATGTTCCTTACCAGTTGTTTACCAAAAACAACGATTATTATTTTGAAGGAGAATTCGATTACTACAAATACAGCTATTATTACTGGGGCATAGGTACTGTGAGAGAGGCAAACCAGGAACTATATAATGTCCGTTTCCCGCGAATATCTATTAATGCCTACCGGAAAATACTGCCACATTTTTACTTAGGGTTAGATTATTATTATGAAAATGACATAATATGGGGAACTTCATCAACCGGTGAATTACAGACAGGAGAAATAACAGGCAGCCAGGGTTCTGATAATTCAGGCGCCGGACTTGATTTATTCTACGACACCCGTGACAGCATATATTTCCCTAAAAAGGGATGGTATATAAAAGTCAACTCCTATTTTAATTCTCCTGAACTGGGCTCCACTTATACTTATAACAAAATAATTGGAGATATTTCATGGTATAAGCGCTTATCAGGCCGCATTGTGCTTGCCCTTAACGAACATACCCAGCTTACATCGGGTGATGTGCCATTTAACCAAATGGGATTGGTTGGAGGCAGGTATCAAATGAGGGGATATTATACAGGGTATTACCGCGATGACGACCTTACCCTTTTGCAGGCTGAATTCAGGATACATTTAATCGGCAGGTTTGCTGTAGTGGCTTTCGGCTCTGCTGCTGCCATTGGCAATGCGCATGTTTTCCCTGAATCTCCATTCCCCATACTTGCTGAAGGAATTGGCCTGCGTTATAATTATAATGTGAAGCGTCACATTAATATCCGCGGTGATATTGGCTATGGCAATACTGTTGAATATTACCTGACCGTACTGGAAGCCTTCTGATGATAACAGAACGCAGATGACGCTGGTTTTTTATGATAAAATATGATTTAATCTTTATTAATCATAATTATCTGCGTCATCAGCGTTCCATTCTTTATCTAAAACTTTTTCGATTTATCCCGGTTGCTTATCCAATCACCCAATTGCCTCACCATGGTGCGGCATTCTACTGTTCCGGTGGTATAGCAAGGGCACATTTTCTCCACAAAAAAATAGTTGCCTTTCACAAAATTCAGGCTGTTCTGGCGCACATCTTCGTTCGATGCAACCAGGCAATTTGAGGTTACATAATACATCAAGGCTTTCTGATTCATGGATACAGAATCGGCAGGAGAATAATTGAATATATAAAACTCTACCGGCTGAATTTTAATTTTTTTACATTCAAATACCCACACAGCCACTGACTTTTTACCAAACATAGGTACATAAGATGTATCCTTCACAAGTTCAACACTCCAGCCCTCAGGAGTTTTCATTGATTTTGTTATTTTCTTTAAATCATCCTGCCCGTAACTTATTAGGCTTATACAGGTTAAAAATAGGGCGAAATATAATTTCATAATATCTGTCTGTTTCAGCAAATCTATATAAATACAACCTTTGATTTTTAGCTCTGTTTCAATTTTTATTCACCCTTCATGCCTCATAAAATCCATAATCAAATAAATTTGCTTTCTTTTGCATATAATACATATACAGCATGACCCCTGACCATCCCCGCAAGTTATTTTTACTCGATGCCATGGCATTGGTTTACAGGGCATATTTTGCTTTCAGTTCCAACCCGCGTGTAACATCAAAGGGCTTAAACACCTCGGCCATGTTTGGCTTTACCAATACTTTGCTCGAAGTGATGGAGAAGGAAAAGCCAACGCATATAGCCATTGTGTTCGATACGCATGCCCCTACCGTGCGGCACGAAATGGATGCCAACTATAAAGCCCAGCGCGCAGAAACTCCCGAGGATATTATTAAAGCAGTGCCCTATATCATAAAAATAGCTGAGGCATTTAAAATACCGGTGCTTCTCAAGGACGGATATGAAGCAGATGATATTATAGGAACACTTTCCGTGGAAGCGGAGAAACAGGGTTTCAGGGTATATATGATGACGCCTGATAAAGATTACGGGCAATTGGTTACCGAACACGTTTTAATTTATAAACCATCTAATAAAGGAAAGCCTGCAGAAATCCTGGGAATTAAAGAAATATGTGAAAAGTATGGCATCCATAATACCAAACAGGTTATTGATATACTTGGCCTTATGGGTGATGCGGTTGACAATATACCCGGAATTCCTGGTGTTGGAGAAAAAACTGCCATGCAACTGATAAAAGAATTCGGCAGCATTGAAAACTTATTGGAAAATACCGGTAAACTAAAAGGAAAGCTGAAAGAAAAAGTAGAGCAGAATAAGCAAATGGCTATTGATTCAAAAAAACTTGCCACAATAATCTGCGATGTTCCCCTGCCTTTCAGTTTAGAGGATATGCAAAGACAAACCCCTGATAAAAGGGCCTTGCTGGAGGTGTTTAATGAATTGGAGTTTAAAACATTCGCGGTAAGGGCCATGAAAGATTTCTTCCCGGGAGAAAGCCCCAAAACGGATGCCGCACCTGCCGTTCAGCCTGAAGAAACCAAAACAGAAGAAAACGAGAACACCCTTTTTAAGGAAGAACCCAAAGAGACTGAACCAGTTATCGGTGGGAAAAAAATTGAAGGTAAATATGAAAAGATAGAAAATATAGAAGCCCTCAAAAGTAAATTACAGCACCACAACCATATAGCTTTTTATATTGCATTGCAGAGCAGCGAATGCCTTGGCATGGCCTTCAGCGCAAAAGAAGGAGAAGCGCATTTTGTTAATATTACACAAGAACAGGAATGGCATTTGTTAAAAAATGTTTTTGAAAAAAATGGTTTAAAAACAGGCTATGATATTAAAAAGTGCATAAAATTTTTAAACGGTAAAGGCATACAAATAAATGGCGATTATTTTGATATCCTCATTGCGCATTTCCTGGTAAGGCCCGAAAGCAATCATTCCATACCCGATATAGCTTCTACGGTACTTAATCTTACTATAACTCCATTTGGCGCTGAGACCAGGAAACCATTGAAAGAACAGTTAAGCATGGACATGGTTTCTGACGAACAGGTTATGCAATTGAGTTGTGAACGCGCCGATGCATTATTCAGATTACATTCTTCCCTGGCACAAAAATTAGATGAAGTTGGCGCAAAACGCTTGTTCCATGAAGTGGAAATCCCCTTAGAAAGCGTTTTAGCTGATATGGAAATGACCGGGATAAAAGTAGATAAAACGGCTTTGAAAAGTATTTCATTAGAATTGCAGGATGATATAGAAAACCTGAAAAAAGAAATACAGGCATTAGCAGGGATAGAATTTAACATTGATTCTCCCAAGCAAGTCGGAGAAGTACTTTTTGAGAAACTGAAAATTTCTGATAAGGCAAAAAAGACCAAAACCGGCCAATATTCAACAGGTGAAGAAGTCCTGACTGAATTATCGGACAAGCATCCCGTTGTAAAAAAAATATTGGATTACCGCGAGTTGCAAAAATTAAAAAATACGTATGTAGATGCCCTGCCCCAGTTAATTGATGCCAAAACCGGCAGGCTGCATACCACATTTAACCAGGTGGTGGCTGTAACAGGCAGGCTCAGTTCTGAAGACCCTAACCTGCAAAATATACCTATACGTACAGAAAGAGGACGCGAAATACGTAAAGCGTTTATAGCCGGAGACCATGATAAAGTTCTTTTGTCGGCAGATTATTCACAGATTGAGTTACGGATAATCGCTTCGTTGAGTGAAGACCAGGCCATGATTGAGGCTTTCAAACACAATGTAGATATACATTCTGCCACAGCCGCCAGAATATATAATGTCCCTTTAGAGGGCGTAACTGCGGAAATGCGCCGAAATGCCAAAACAGTAAATTTTGGTATTATATATGGCATATCGGCATTTGGTTTATCGCAACGCCTGGGCATACCAAGGAAAGAAGCTACGGAAATAATCAACCATTATTTTACGCAATATGCCGCCGTAAAAGAATATATGGATAAAAGCATAGCCCTTGCCCGTCAAAATGGATATGTTGAAACCCTGATGGGAAGGAAGCGCTACCTGCCCGATATCAATTCGCGTAATTATGCCGTGCGTGGTTTTGCCGAACGAAATGCTATAAATGCCCCCATACAAGGTTCGGCAGCCGATATGATAAAAATTGCCATGATTAATATTTATCATGAGATAAAAAAACTGAACCTTCGCTCAAAGATGATATTGCAGGTGCACGATGAATTGGTTTTCGACGTCTATAAAGATGAAGTAGAAACCCTGAAACCATTGGTTGAGCACAAAATGAAAACTGCCCTCACCCTGAATGTACCTATTGATGTAAATATAGGTACCGGTAATAATTGGCTGGAAGCACATTAACCGCCCATCTTTCTGCCACGAATTTCACGAATTATTATACAAAAAAACAACAAGATTTTATAACCCATTTATTTAAAATTAATGGAATCCGTGGCAGGTTGTGTTAAAAACTGTTAATCAATTAACGATTTTGGGGTTTAATGCTTAACTTTGAATTAATGAAATTGGTAGCAATTATATTATTATCTTTCTTTTCTTTTTTAACTATTCAGCCATTGATTGCGGTTGCACAGTCAAATCAAAATGCTGATACCTGTACCATGTCTTGCTGCCACCATCAGCATAAAGAAAAGAAAGCGCCGACTCCTATGAAAGGTATGTGCGGTGAAATATCATGCAATCCTTTTGGCCAATATGCCTGCTGCACAGGTTTTATAATTTCAGCTAAAACCCATTTTATTCCTGCACCGGCTAAAACCCTGGAAAATATTATTTTATTTACCCAATCTTATACTTCACATTTTGCCTGCGATTGCTGGCGTCCGCCTGAAAATACTGTGTCCATCTGATGTTGCCACAGATTCCCTGATTATTTATTTTCTGAATCTTGAACGTTAATTATCTGTGAATCAGTGGCCAATTTTCAAAGTATTTTCAATTTTTTAAATTCAATATTATGAAACGTAAACTTTTAATAGCAGGTTCAGCTATGCTTATTGCATTGTCTGCTCTTGCACAAAGCGGTACAACTGATAAAAACACAAAAGATAAAAGCTGTTGTTCAGCTTGTACAAAAAAATGCAAATGCGACAAAAGCTGCTGCACGAAAGGCAGTTGCGATAAAGACAATTGTTCGCATAAAAGTTGCAGCAACAAATAAATAAGGTTAAAATCTTATATCTGAAGGGAGGCTAAATGCCTCCCTTTTTTTATATATAATATTTGAGGATTTATATTAAATTACTTATCTTTGCCGTTAGTAACGTAAAACAGTAATATGATTGTTTCTTTTGGCGATAAGAAGACAGCTAAAATCTGGGAGGGAGAAAGAATAAAAGAATATTCAACTGAACTGCAAGAAATAGCAAGAAGGAAACTTAGAATGTTGAACAATTCACAGAATTTAACTAATTTACAGATTCCTCCGCCTAACAGGCTTGAGAAACTAAAAGGAAATTTGAAAGACTTTTACTCGATTCGGATAAATAACCAGTGGCGAATTATTTTTAAATGGAATAATGGAAATGCTTTTGAAGTTGAAATAATTGATTATCATTAAATATATATTGTTATGAAAAAACTAAAGAACATACATCCCGGAGAAGTTTTACGGGAAGAATTCCTGGTACCACTTGGACTCAGCCCCTACAGGTTATCTAAAGATATTGGTATTCCCCAGACAAGAATTTCTGAAATACTACATGAGAAACGTAGAATCACAGCAGACACCGCACTAAGGTTTTCTAAGTATTTTGGGAACTCTGCAAAATTCTGGCTCGGATTACAAGACGATTTTGATATTGAAGAAGAAAGGAAAAACAAAATTGATGAACTGCGTGCAATTAAAAAATATATTACAAAAGCCGCATAATATCTATTTTTCAGCTCTTTCTTTCAACGCCTTGTTCATTAATTCAAAACCTTGCTTAGTATTAAGATCAAGCATTTTTTTTAATAAAGGAATCAATATTCCCCTGAATTGTTCCCTCTGAACCAATTTCGTAGTACCATTTCCCATATCATAGAGTTCGAAAATATGTTCTCCGTCAAAAAGGCCGGTAATAAATAAATGGCCAATCCAACTAAATTCCTTATTCTTATCAAATTTCAATACTTGGGGCTTAAAGGTCATACCATTGGCTCCTGGCGGTTCCATCCGAACTATAATTTTATTATTTATTTCAACATTTCCCTTTACCCATTTTATAAAGGGATTCCAGTTAAGATAATCTTCAAAATCGGTAAGCACATCCCATACTTTATCAGCAGAAGCATTTATTATTATTTCAGTTTTTATTTCTTTCATGCTGCAGGGAGTATATAATTTTACTCAAAAGTATTATACAAATATTCTGCCCGCCAGAACAATCAGGCAAGGTAACTCATAAAGTCGGTGAATGACAAAAATGTCCGGTGAATCAGGATTTATTCACAGGCGTCAGCCCCATTTCCTTGCCAATTTTAATCATGTAATCAAATGCTGCTTCCCTCTGGTTGGGAATTGCGCCTTCCAATACTCCTTCACGGATAGCATCTTTAATAATGCCTACCTGCAACGAAGGGCCTATGCCAAAGTATTCCATTATATCCTGCCCTGTTACAGGAGGTTGCCAGTTGCGCAGATTATCTTTCTCTTCAACCTCTTTGAGTTTTTGCCTTACCAGTTGAAAATTTTTCAGGTAGCGTTTCTGCTTACCGAAATCTTTGGTTGTAATATCGGCTTCGCACAACATCATCAGGTCATCAATATCATTTCCGGCATCTACCAGCAGCCTGCGTATAGCAGAATCAGTAACAATATCCTGTGCCAGCACAATAGGCCTTAAATGCAGCATAACCATTTTCTGCACGTACTTCATTTTTTCATTTTGCGGCAAGCGCAATGCGGCAAATATTTCCGGAACCATGCGTGCGCCTTTATCCTCGTGGCCGTGGAATGTCCAACCGGCTTTTGGGTCGAAGCGCTTGGTAGCAGGCTTGGCAATATCATGCAATACGGCTGACCACCTTAACCACAGGTCTTTGGTGCGGAGAGAAAGGTTATCGAGTACCTGCAGGGTATGGTAGAAATTATCTTTATGGCCTTGCCCGTTTATTATTTCCACTCCCTGCAGAGCGGCCATTTGCGGGAAAATAAGTTGCAGCAAACCGCTGTCGAACAACAACCCGAAGCCTATTGAAGGAATATCTGACAATATTATTTTGTTGAGTTCTTCAGCAATGCGCTCTTTCGAAATTATTTCAATCCTATGCTTATTCCTGCAAATTGCTTCGAATGACTTTGGCTCAACCTGGAAATCCAACTGGGTGGCAAAACGTATGGCACGCAGCATACGCAAAGGGTCGTCGCTATAAGTTATATCCGGGTCAAGAGGAGTACGGATTATCCTGTTCTCTATATCTTTCAACCCGTTAAACGGGTCCAGCAAAACACCAAAATTCTTTTTATTGAGCCCGATGGCAAGGGCATTAATGGTAAAATCCCTGCGTTTCTGGTCATCCTCCAGTGTGCCATCCTCCACCACAGGTTTGCGTGAATCAAAGTTGTACGATTCCTTTCTTGCCCCCACAAATTCTATATCATAGTCTTCATATACAACCTGGGCGGTGCCAAAATTTTTAAAAACATTCACTTTTTTATCGCCCAGGCGGGTTGCTACATTTATTGCCAGGTCAATGCCTTTGCCGACCACAACGATATCTATATCCTTACAGGGCCTGTAAAGTATGGCATCGCGCACAAAGCCGCCCACCACATAAGCCTCAAGCCCCATTTCATCGGCCGCTTCCGAAACAACCTTAAATACAGGATGAGCAAGCGCCCCTTTCATTGATGGTGTAGTCATATTTTGTCCCGGGCTCACTTTCTTATAATTTCTATTGTACCGTCCATACTAATTTTCATTATGCTTGAAGGAGCGCTTTTCTTTGTTTCATGCTGCCTCAAATTTACTACATAATCAACACTGTTTTTAATGGAACCGCTTATCGCGTCAAAATTTCCTGGCGCGGGCTCACCGCTGATATTGGCAGATGTAGATACCAATGGCTTGCGTATCGAATGAATCAGCATTTTGCAAAACTCATCCTTCACCACCCTGATCGCAATAGTGCCATCTTCGGCAATAAGCGAAGGAGCAATGCCTTTAGCTTTCGGGTAAATGATAGTCAAGGGCTTTTCGGCATATTCAACCAGGTCTTTTGTTACTTCCGGAGTTCCGGCATAAAAGCTTACCTGGTGAGGCTCGGCAACTAAAATTATCATACTCTTTGATGAAGGCCTGTGCTTGATTTCAAATATTCTTTGTACCGCCTGTTCATTGGTTGCATCGCATCCCATACCCCAGATTGTATCAGTAGGATAAAGGATAATTCCTCCCTTTCGAAGAACGCCGGAGCATTTTTTTACCTCTTCAATCATAATTTATTTGGAAGGATTCGCAATTTGCTTGTTGAGGAATCTGATGTATTCATCTTTAACATCAAATTTTACGTTCTTCGCCATCATCGCATATTCGAGGGCCTTCTTATAATCTTTCATTTTTTCACAGGTAACGGCAAGGTCGAACAGGCATTGCCCGTTATTGGGCTCCACTTTATTGAAATAGACAAAGTCATTTAGTGCATTCTTATAATCTCCCACATCCCACTCTGCTGCACCACGGTCAAGAAAAGTCATTGGCTTATCCGGATTTATTTTGATGAGGTTGGTGTAATCGGCTACCGCATTTGCATACTGCCCTGCATTAATATAGGTGCTTGCCCTGTTTTCAAGCAGTTTTTCATTCAGCGGCTGATGCTCATACGCATAATCATAGTCTTTCAATGCTTCGCTATACCGCTTCATCATTGACAGGGTAATAGCCCTGTCGAGGTGGGCGTCAAAATTAGTACTGTCGAGTTTCAATGCTTTACTGTAACATATCAGGGAACTGTCATATTGTTTCCTCAATCCATATATATTGGCAATATTGCTGTACGTTCCTGCATCGGCCATATTTATCTTTACAAGGGTTTCATAGTTGGTGAAGGCGCTGTCATAATAAGCGAAATTAGTCGGCCCCAGGTCGGCATAAAAGTTGCCCAGGTTTTTATATGATGTCTGAACGCGGTAAGGGTATTTTAAAATAACATCCTGCCATAAAGTTTTAGTATTGTGCCATACTTTAGTACGGTCGTAACACAGGTACCCCAATAATGAAGATGCGACTAAAGCAAATCCTATAACCGGGTATTTCATCAGTGGAACTTTATCAGCCAATACATACAAATAATAAACGACCATAAACACAATTCCTATATATGGGGCATAGCTATACCGTTCAGACATTATGGTAGCTCCGGCAGAAACAAACTGTAAAATAAAAACAACGTTAAAGAAGTAATACGCAAAACCAAACAAAGTAACGCGGAAATAATTCCCTCCGGCCCTGTATGAAAGATACAAAGGAATAGCGGGAAGCAATATCGCCCCTAAAGGAGCTAAATAAAAATAAAAGGGGAGGTAGCCCTGCAAATCTGTATTCGGATAAGGAATAAATGAACACAAATGAAGGGGAACGAATGCTTTTGCAAAATACATGATGAAATTATATCCCACAAACATGAAGCGCTGCCAAATGGTAAATACATGGAAAGAGCTTATTGAGCCTCCCTGTTTGGCCATTATGTAAGCGGCAAATCCCGCTGCGACGGATAAAATAAATATAGGAGTCTTTTCCGCTATAAGTTTGGAAATAGCATGTACTGCTGTCTCCTTTAATTTGCCGAGAGGTTTAAAAACAATCTTTATGATGGCATATATAGGTTTCAGAATTACCGGAACATCGGTAGCATCTTTATCTCTCTTTAACAGAACATCCAAGGCAAATAAAGATAGCGGAAAGGTTACTGCCAATGGCTTGGAAAGGAGTGAAAGCAGGTAAAACAAACAAGTATATACCAGCCACTTCCCTTTTCCATCAATTGCGTATTGCACATACGTGATGAGGCCAAGAAGGTAAAAAAAGAGGTAAAGCACATCCTTACGCTCGGCAAGCCACGATACCGATTCCACATGCATGGGATGAATGCCATGCCACAGGCTGCATAACCCCGCCAGCCAGACAATGCCATTTATTTTGCCGTAATTCAGCTTTACCATAGCCTGCAGTAACTGCATAATAAAGAAGAATACAAGGGCCGTATTCAATAAATGAATAACAATATTGGTTATATAATATGGTTCCGGGTTCAGTTTGGAATAATGGTAATTGGCCATAAGAGAAAACAGGGTGAGCGGGTGATAGTAGTTTTGGGTAATATTCTTTCTCGGGTCGAGAATTGCTTTTATATTATCCCAGCTTATTACCTTTATATAAGGGTTTTCAGTAACATATACTCCGTCATCCCAATTGGTAAGTTCATTCTTTAATGAATACCTGTAACACAGAAAAGTAGTTATTATAACTGCTATTAAAATACCCCACTTAAGCGTAGAATCAATAGATTGGCTATCTATAGCCGGGCCCGGCATGCTTACAGTGCCCTCTTTTTTTACAGCCTGTGAACGCTGAGGAGCACCCTTTGGCTGGGTTTTGGGCTGTTGTAACCTGTATTTATCGCTTTTTTTGTTCATTTATTTTCTGAGCCTAAATGTTTTTTCAGGTCGCTAATATAATCTTCGTTTATCTGTATTCCCAATTTTTTTGCAGTCATCGCGTCCTGCAACGCAGCAGCGTAATTACCTGCGCCTTTATAAGCCTCCGACCGGTAAGTATACACATTATCCGAACTTGTATTTAACTGTATTGCCGTATCAAGGTCGTCAATAGCTTCTTTATACTTTCCCATTTTTAAATATTCCCTGCCACGGCTGAAATAACCATCCGCGTTCCCGGGGTCAAGTTTTATAACCATAGAATAATCTGAAAAAGCGGAATCTGTTTTCCCTTTCATATCATATAGGTTTCCACGGTTGCTATACAGGGATGGGTCTTTTGATTTTTTTGAAACCACAAATGTAAAATCCCTCATCGCTTCGTCAAATTTACCGGCAAAACAATAAGCAATACCCCTGTTCATATAGGCTTCGGCATAATTTTTATCTGTCGCAATAGCTGAATCGCAATCCGCAATTGCCTGTGCGTAATTGCCCTTTACGCGGAATATATCGGAACGGTTGGTCAACGCTTCCGGGAAAGATGATTTAAGCCGGATTGCTTCATTAAAATTTATCAGTGCCGAATCTAATTGATTATGCTTTTGAAACCACGAGCCAAGGTTGTTATAGGCTATGGGTATCCTTTTATCTTGCCTGATTACATCCTTCCAAAGCGTCCCGCTATTGTTCCAGACCTTATTCCTTTGGTGAGTACTATGAATGAAGTATGCCCCGTAACACACAAAAATTGCAATTACCAGGTATTTATATGCCGCAAGTTTTTTATTTTCCAATAAATCAACTGCTCCTTTTCCGGCCATAAAAAATAATCCTACTGAACATAAATAGGAATAACGGTCTGCCATCATTGCTCCGCCGACAGGGAGCAACTGCAAAAGCAAGAATATATTCACTATATAAAATCCGGCGCCAAATAAAATAGTTCTGTTTTTATAATACCAACCTACCAGTGCAACAAGCCCCAATGCAACAAATGGAGCGACATAATAGATTATCGAATAGGGCTTATCGGGGTAACGATAATAAGCTGACAGCGAACCAGGATAAATCAATTTCACTGTATAATCTATGAAACTGTATGATGCAAATAATATCCTGTCAAATAATGGATTATTGGGAATTTCCTTAATGGCCCCGGTTTCCTTTTGGGCCAATACAGCTATAACTCCCATTACCGCGGCAAAAAGAAAGAAAGGTATTTTTTCGAGGATTGTTTTTATTTCAAATTTCCTGCCCAGGAAATAATCAATGAGTAATAGAATAACCGGAAGTGTAACCGCCTGCGCCTTGGAAAGTGTCGAAAACGCGAACAAAATAAAAGTGAGAACAATGAACAATATCTTATACCTGGAACTTTTTATATAGAACAAATATGCAATTAACGATGCCATATAGAAAAACACATAAAGGACATCCTTTCTTTCAGCCACCCAGGCAACTGATTCGACATGCATGGGGCTTATGCCGAAAAGCAATGCGGTAATAAAAGCAATGAGCGATTGACTGGTAAGCAATTGCACAAAAAAGAAAACAAGAGCTACATTGCATAAATGAATCAATATGCTGGTTGTATGAAATCCTTGCGGGGCAAGCTTATTGAAATGATAATCAATAGCCAGTGACAAAACAGCCAGCGGGTGGTAGTTACCCATAACAGAACGGGTGGTAAAAATTGTCTTTACATTTTCCCATGAGAGGCTTTTTACCAGGTCATTCTGAATTACATACTGAACATCGTCCCAGTTGGTGAACTCATTTTTAAAGGCGTTTGAAAAACAAAAACAGGTAATCAGTATAGCTAAAATAAGGTAAATATAGCCGTCAACTGCAGGCTTGGGTTTAACAGGTATTGATTTGACGGCAGCCTTTGGCGGCGGTATATTTTTCTTTTGAGCCATGCTGAAGCAAAAGTAATTATTTGTATTGGAATGAAATTGCCAAGGTCTTCATCACTTATCCCTTATTCCTTATGACTTACCGCTATACCGGAACATTAAATTCTCTCAGTGTTTCATTGAGAGATGTTTTGGTATCGGTGCTTTCTTTTCTCTTGCCGATAATTAAAGCGCAGGAAACTGAATATGTGCCCGCGGGGAATCTTTTCTCATACGTACCCGGTATAACTACCGAGCGTGGAGGAACAATGCCTTTATATTCTACAGGCTTCTCATTGCTTACATCAATAATTTTAGTTGACTGTGTAAGCACCACATTGGCGCCAAGAACTGACTCTTTTTGCACTCTTACTCCTTCCACTACAATACAGCGCGAACCAATAAAACAATTGTCCTCAATAATTACCGGCGCTGCCTGCGGCGGTTCAAGTACCCCTCCTATTCCGACTCCTCCGCTTAAATGCACATTTTTGCCAATCTGTGCGCATGACCCTACGGTAGCCCATGTATCAATCATTGTTCCGCTATCAACATAGGCGCCAATATTTACATACGATGGCATCATTATAACACCGGGAGCCAAATACGAACCATAGCGGGCAAGCCCATGCGGAACAGCACGCACACCCAGCGTTTCAAAGTTTTTCTTCAAGGGTATTTTATCATAAAACTCAAGGTCGCCGGCTTTTATAACTTCCATTTTTTGCAACTGGAAAAAAAGTAAAATCGCTTTCTTCACCCATTCATTTACTTTCCATCCTTCACCATCGGGTTGGGCAACACGCAACATGCCTTCATCCAGTTTTTCTATAGTATCAAATACGGCAAAGTGAACCTCGTTACTTTTTAAAAGTTCTTTGTTAGTCCACGCGTTTTCAATAAGTTCAATTTCTTTTCCCATATAAAATCAATATGTAAAGCAAATATATGAAATCATCGGTGAGGCAAAATTTAGTGCAACCAGCCAATATCAGAATGGGAAACCAATACCAAAGTTGGTTACAATTCTTTCATATCGGGTGACTTCATGAATTTCTTCCAGCGAATAATCTTCCTGCCTTGATGGGTCAATCATTGGCACGGCGAAATCGATTCTGAATACAAAATAAGTAAAATCGAACCTTAATCCCACACCGCTTCCCACAGCAAACTGGTTGTAAAAAGCATATTTACCTGAGAACACAAAATTTCCGTGCGAAATAACAGGGTTATTATTCATAAGCCAAATATTACCAGCATCTACGAAGAAGCCGAGGCCAAAAAATTTAACCAATGTCACCCTGTATTCTGCATTAAGTTCCAGTTTAATATCGCCAACCTGGTCAACAATAATTGATTGGTTACTGCCTCCCGGGCCTAAAGTCCTTGCAACCCATGCACGTATATCGTTAGAACCGCCGGCCCAATAGCTCTTATCAAAAGGCAGTTCCTGGCCCAGGTTATTTGAAAATAAATGGTGCCCAACAGAATCAGAAAGAGGAACCCCTGCTCCGCTCAGAAAACGAATAGCTATTTTATTATCTTTATTAAATACAATATAGTGTCTCCATTCAAAATCGCCCTTAATATAATGCGAATAGGGCACTTCAGCCACCTTATCTTTATTAGAAATTGCCTGGTCATATAAACGAAGAATCGTCAATCCTGAAATCTCCCCGCTGATTTTTACATAATCGAAATTATGCAGTGATGTAAGCGACTGGTTATTAAAAATCGAGGTCATCCTTGCATCGGTAATTGCATGCGTATTGAAACTGTTGAGCAGGAAAAAATTATGCTCACTGTTAATTTCATCAAGAAACGACTGGGAATTGATTGCATTAACGTAGTTAGCCTCAAACAAAGTAGCATTCCAGTGCCAGAACTTCCCGGAATTAAAATCATAACCATACGAACCTGTAACAATATACCGCCGGTAATCAGGCTGGTTCTGGTAGTCTCCGGTAATTTTAAAAGCGGTTTGAGGGTTAGCTGTGGCAGGATTAATAGGAAAAATCTTATATATATTTAAAGGGCGCGGTACGGTAAGGCCAATATCGGGGCCAATATCCACAGTATTCAATGTTACGCTTTTCGAAACACCATTTTGATTTGTATTTTGAGCACTAAGAAGAGTCTGGGCTTCTAATGCCCCTTTTATCTTTACCTGCAATACTTCAGTTCCTCTCAGTAAATTATTATCCTGGTATGCTATATCGCCCTGCACACCCCAATCTCCGCCAGTATAGGGAACAACGCCTTCAACAACTATTGATTGTTTTGTATTAGGCATGAGCTGTATTAAGCAATCAAGCTTATTGGTATCATTAGTTTTTACCAACCTGATGTTTACGTACCGGAATGTTTTCAATTGTGAAAGCCCTGTGTAAGTATTTTCAGCATTTGTGACCTTATACATATCACCGGGTTTTATATGAATTTTATTTAATAATGGCCGGGGGTGGTAAGCCAATTTTCCTTTCGGATAAACAATCATATACCCATTTGTCAATAATGTATCGCCCCCCTGGTAGCTCGGCTCAGATGGATTAAAATTCATCTGTATGATTACATTCCGGATAAAAAATTTATGGTGAAACGTTTCAATTACCGAATCTGGTTTAAGCGGGTCGAGGTATGCGAATTTTTTTATCCCGATTACAATGTCAGCTTTTTTGGTAGAAGCATTGGTGTCAACTTCATAGTGAACATATTCCTTGGAGAATGCAAAATACCCGTCATTTTTAAGATTTTTTGTAATCCTGTCCCGCTCACTTCTCAATATATCCTCATCATAATTGTTCCCCTGTTTTATGAGTGAGTTGGCAGAATCTTTATAAACAATCTCTGATAATGTACTATCATCAAGCTGGTAGGTTACCTTATTAATGGTATAGGGTTTCCCCTGGCTGATAATATAAGCAACCTCTGCTATTTTGCCCTTTACATAAACAGAATCGGTAACCCTGGCGTCAAAATATCCTTTTGAATGCAAATATTTCATTATCTGTTCAACTGAACGCTCCATAAGCGTGGAATCAAGCACTACAGGGGCTTCACCAAGGCCTCTGACCCACTCATCACTAAAGGTACCCGGCTCTTTTGATTTGAATGGCTTAGGCTTTTTACCATTTTTTTCCCTGACGATGTTTTCTTCGGCAATTTTTTTGTTCTTTGCGTCAATTTTCTGGTCTTTAAGAACCCTTTTTTCCTTCATTTTTTCCGGGTCAACCTGGTTATATACCCATACATGAAGTGAAAAAACGCC
Organism: Bacteroidia bacterium; assembly: GCA_052325425.1. GTDB lineage: Bacteria > Bacteroidota > Bacteroidia > JABEUT01 > JABEUT01 > JABEUT01. The sequence continues at coordinate 31,958 of JBKQUY010000120.1, forward strand.
AAATATTTTTGTATTCGGTTTTTGCTTTATATAAGCATTTATCTGGTTTACGGCAAGTTCCTCGGGTAATTTAAGTTTTGCAATTTCGCTTACCGGGATAGATGTTATCTGATTATTTATCAGGTTATTCTTCTGAGGCTTTGTTTGATTTAACGGCCTGTAGATAATATCATTCTGTATAAGCAGGTATTGACCGTCCTCAAGCCTTTTTGCAGGATTACACGATGCAAATAAAAGCACGGAAATAATTGCATACAATGGCCCATGCTTCCATCTCAACCCATGGATATGATAATTCTCTTTTGACATTAGTGGTACAAAGCTACTTGACTTTTGCATCTATTGGAATTTTCCGGCTGTAAAAAAAACAAAATGAAGCCGGCAGATGCAATTGCTATCCTTTTATCTTTATATAAATGAGAATGAATTAATAAATATGCAATTATATTATTTGATTATTACCATACGCACAGTCTCAACTGTCTCTCCTGCCTGCAATGTACAGTAATAAATGCCATTACTTAACCCACTACCGTCAAACGGAATAACATGCTCTCCCATAGCCATCCGGTTATATGAATTTTCTTTGATTATTCTTCCTTGCATATCAAATATCCTCAACAGGGTATTGGATTCCTCATTAAGGTAAAAGCTTACAGATGCCTGCCCCCGGGAAGGGTCAGGAAATACTTTTAATTGCATTCCCGGAAGTGGAGCGCTTAAATTATTAACAGTAGCAATCTGGTTAACGCTTGTAATATTGGCTGTATATATTCCATGGGTATGGGTTGCAACTGCAACTAATCCATCGGAAGGCCTTATATCAACCATATTGCATACAGAGTTACCGATAGCAGTGGTTGCCTGCTGCACCCACTTTGTGCTATCGCCTGCACTCTTTCCGGTTGAGTCAATTACAAGCCTGTCGGTAGCATATAATCCCGTGCTCGCGGCAACCCAATATATAGTGCTTCCACCGTTTAAATGCATTATAGCGGCCCAACGCAAAGAAGGGCCGTTTCCTCCATATAAATTACCGGCTACCCTGCACCAGCTTTTGCCGCCATTTACCGTGTAAAATAAATTATATATACCATAATTTGAAAAGGCTACCATAACATTATCCGCATTGGCAGGGTCAACAGCAATACAGGTTATATACCCTGCTGCAGGGAAATTATAACCCGGTACTGCACAGCGCCCAGCGCCGTTCGCAGTGCGGCGTCGTCGTCCACGAACAATAACCTTAATTCCGCCATCGGCAGTTTGATGTCCTAAGCGGGAGAAGCAGCTGTATGGGACCCGCCGGAAAAGAATACGCCTTTCCCCGTGGATGTTGGCTACGAATCAATGAACGGGAG
>JBKQUY010000121.1:0-18824 GCA_052325425.1 Bacteroidia bacterium
CTTTAACGGAACTGTTACCGAATCGGGCGGAACAATTGCAACAACAACAAGCTCGGGAGCAATCACCTTTGCAGCGGCAGTTACTGCATCAAGCGGTACCATTGAAACAACAGGAACAGGGACAATCACTTTCAATGCAGCCGTTACGGCATCCGGGGCAACCATTGAGACAAGAAGCAGCGCTACCCTTACCTTTGCTGCTACAGTTACCCAATCTGCCGGAACAATCAGGCTCACAAGCACAGGGCCTATAAACTTCAATGCCAATGTCAGCCAATCCAATGGTACAATTTCAAGTTCCTCTACCGGTATAATAACCTTTGCATCAGGCTACTCGGTTACACAAACCGGAGGGACCATAACCTGTTCAACAGGAAAAATTAATTTTAGCGGAACTTTTTCACAATCCACCAGCTCCACCGCAACAGTTTCCAGCACAAGCACCGGCATTATAACTTTTTCCGGGGCGGTTACACAATCTGCCGGAACAATTACCTGCGCAAAAGCGGCTATGAACTTCAATTCCAGCGTTACTCAATCGGGGGGAACAATTTCAAGTACTAATACTAACGGAATTATAACCTTTGCCACCGGCCAGACAGTTTCGCAAACAGGTGGCACCATTACCTGTACTACTGCAAAAATGTACTTCAATGGCACCTTCTCTCAAACTAACTCTGCCGGAACTGTTTCTGTAACCAGCACCGGGGAAATATATTTTGTTAATGGCTTTACTCACTCCGGGTTAATTGAAACTACCGGCGGTACTTTATTATTTGAAGCCGCTGTTACTACTGCAAACGGAGCGACAATTGAAAATATTACTACCAAAGGCACCATTACTTTTGATTATACATATACTTGTAACGGGACTTTCAGCAGTACGGTAGCCACAACTATTAATTTTGGCAGTAGTTTTATATGTGCCAGCACCGCGACTGCTACTTTTTTTTCAACTTCGGTTACCACCTTTACCGGGCTTAATAACACAGGCCCAACGCTTACTCCTCCGACTTCGGGTATCAATTTCGGCAATTTATATATTGGCAGTTCAGATAATGTGGTTGTTGCACCCACTGCGGCATTCAGTGTTGCAGGAAACTGGAAAAACAACAATACCGCAACCACAGCCTGCCTTACCGGCGCCTACGATGTAACTTTTGACGGGGCTGCTGCTCAATCTATAGGAGGCAATCTCGTTACAGTTTTCCCCAATAATATTGATATCAGCAATGGGGCAGCCGTAACTTTCAGCGCACCCACCACGGCAGGTACCTATATTGTTACCAACAGTATAAATATAAATACAGGCGCTACTGCCACCGGCCTTACTTTAGCGGCAAATCAAAAGGTTACAGTTGACCAAAACCTTACTGTTGGTCTTAACGCTGCAACTGCAAAAACTACCCTAACGCAAAATGCCAGTACAACACTGACCATTGACGGCAATGCAACCATAAACCAGCCAAACGCTGCGGTAACTTCAACCTGGACTGTCGGGGCAGGCACAGCATCAATTGACGGTACCTTAACTTTCACTGCTCCAAACAGTACTGCCAATGAAGTTGCCTCCATAACTGTTACTACAGGTACACTTACTGTCAATGCAGTCTCATTTACCGCTACCAATACTGTATTTTCAGACCAGTTAATATCCATGACCAGCACAGGGACTGTCAACTTCACTACGCTTGTCAGTCAAACTGCCGGGGAAATATCAGTTAGCGGAGCCGGTATTGTTAATTTTAACGCCGGATACACTATCAATGGCGCAAATGCTGAATTCCTTAATAATGCGGGCGCTGCCAGTTTTAACTTCGGCGGGCCATTAACCTGTACCTCAACAAGACTGGCAGGTATGACTTTTTTCAGTTCTACCACAAGCGCTACTACGAGTACAGAAACATTTACCGCCACTGAATCTGTTACCAGCACCCAGCAGATTACATTTGGCAATTTTGTAATTAACAACGGGAAAACGCTAACCTTCAGCGGAAATGGCGCGGTAACAGTTATGGGTAACTGGACTGATAATGGTTCTTTTGTTTGCGGTACCGGGACAGGTGGTGTAATATTTGCCTGTAAATATACCCCTGCTGCCAGCACCCCGCAAATGATTTACCTGGCGAGCGGTGCCACAGAAACATTTTATAACCTGACTTTTAATTTAAATACTGCAACAAATTATCTCCAGGTTAATCTGACAAATAACCTTATACAGGTTAATAATAGCTTAACCATGACTAAAGGCAATGTCAATCTTAATGGCGGCACAATTCAGGTAGGCAGCAGTTCATACTCTGCAACAACCTTAACCTGGACGGCCCCTTATTTTGTTTACGGAGGCACTTTTGCAAGATGGTGGCCGGCAGCTACTGCTATTACTACAACCGTTAATGAATATGGTATTTTCCCTGTGGGAAGCGGAAGCTCTGACACATTGAGGGAATGTACATTTGTAAGTACTGTCAATCCTACCACAGCAGGGCTTGTTTCAGTAATTCATAATGACCCTCCCCCGCTTGAGACGGTTGTTTCACCCTTTACAACCTATACTGATAATGTTGGAAATGTTATACAGGCTGCTTCAATAGAAAACACTACAGTGACTACCGATGGAAATGCGGGAGTAGGAGGCACTTTTACGATAAACTGTTTATTTGGTGGATTTGCCGACCCTACGGGCTCAAGCGAATCAAACTATGTGCTTGAAACTTATACCAGTGGAGTAAATGGTTATGCCTCAACCGTTACCACAGGAGCTGCTACAACGAATGGGGGCACCACAGAGGCGCCTATCCTCCAACGCGCAGGCCTGGTGGTAGGCACTACCGTTACCAATGCCGACCAGGGTATTGCCAATGAATATGTATGCGGTACAACTAATGCAGTTGCAACACCTATCGCCAATTTATATTATTCCATTGCCACCGGTAATTGGCATGGTACAGCTCCTTATGTATGGTCCCTCACATCAGGAGGTGCCGCATATACAGGCGCCTTAAACAGTAATGCCACCTATATAATTCAGAATAATTATACTATTACCCTCGATGAAAATACCACTGCTGCCGCTCTTGAAATACAGGGCGGAGGGTCCAAACCCGGAGGCGAACTTATTGACAATGGTACCTATACACTGACTGCCGGCGAAGTTTATACCACATCAGGCAGTTCAAATGCATATATAAATTTTACCCATAACTCCTCTATTGCCGCAACTTATAATGTATCACTCCAGGGAACAGGAAATAATGTTGTAGGCGGAATAACATGTACCGGCACAGTAGTTCCGGGGTTAATTGTAGGTTCTTCCAGCTCCACAACCCTTACCGCCAATACCGGGAATATTACTGTTAATGGTAACCTCGATGTGTATGGCAATATGACCATGAGTGGTGCAAATACATTGTCAGTAACCGGCTCAACTACCATTAACAGCCCGGCGGTGCTTACAACCGGAACCGGAACAGGTTCAACCTTTGATGGTAACCTGTTCATTTTAGGCGGAACCCTTGCCGTAGGTACCGGTACAACAACTTTAACCGGCGGCTCCACATTATATGGCAATAGTTCTGCCAATACTTCTGCTATTACCGGTACGGGTATTTTCCAGGTTACATCGGCCACAACAATAGATGCATCAGCCATAATGACCATTGCTCCAAAGTTTTATATTAACGGGGCCTATACAGTTGAGAATGGAGGCACTATAACATTAAGCAATGCAACTGTTGACCTTGACGGTACCTCTGCGGCATCTTCCATATGGCAGCAGGCAGCTAATTCTACTTTGATAGTAGAGGGCTCCTCAGTTCCATTTCCTACCGATGGCGGCATAGACCCTTCGGCCAACACCCCAAATATTGTGGAATACAATGGCGCAGTGAACCAAACTATTGCCTCTCCGGTTGGCACTAATGCAGTATGTGGCTGCGCATCTTACGACCAGCTTGTTGTAACTACACCCTCTACTACGGCTTATACCAAATCACTGAACGGTAATATTAATGCAGGCACCTCGGTAAGCATTACAGGCTCTGCCATTTTGTATGAAGGAACAAATACCTTGAAAGATCTATCGGCAGATGAAAGCGGCGCTAACCTGACCATTAATGGTAATGCAACACCTGAAGCGGGGCTTGAACTGGTAAGAAGCGCTTCAGGAACATATCCGGAACTTTTCGGCAATTACACCACTCCCAATGGCGTAATTGAAATAATAAATACGGCCGGAACTGCTACCGTTACCACAAATTCCTCAGGCCAATTTTACAACCTTATCCTCGGAGGCTCTTCTGCTTTTGATTTGTCACAGGGAGGCAGCGGTATTACTGTTGCCGACAGCCTTACATTAAAAGGCAGCGCAACCATTTCAAATGGTACTTCTGGCTTGACGACAACAATAACCACGGCCCTTTATTATAACAGTACCGGAGTCACCACCCTGAACGGCCCACTTACAGTATCGGGTAATACCACCCTTGCTGCCGGAACTTTTAACCTTAGTTCTTCCAGCCCGGGTACCTTTTCAGCAGGCAATTTAACCATTGCAGGTACTTTTACCGATAACGGAAATGCAATTAATATTACCGGCAACTGGGCATTAAACACAGGTGGAACATACAATGGTACAGGAACCGTAAGCTTTATTGGCACCGCGAATCAGACAATAGGTGGCACCCTCGTTGCAGGTACCTCCTTCTATAACCTTGAAATTAACGATAACACGCTTGCATGCACCACAACTCCTTTTCCCTTTGCTGTTACCCTTAACAGTCCGGTTACGGTTACCAGCCAGTTATTTTTGAATAATGGCGTAATAGGCACTACATCCTCAAACCTTTTGACAATAGGTACATCAACTACCAGTGCCACCACTGATGTCGGTAGTACCACCTCTTACGTTGACGGCCCCATAGCGGTTTTTGGCCCCAATCCCGTTACTTTTCCGGTAGGTAATCAGGGAATTTACGCGCAGTTATATATTGAAGGTTCGGGCAGTAATACAACAAGCGCCTTTGCCAACGGAATTGACAATGGCAAGCCTGCTTCAGAATTTCAATGTCAATATACCTTCTCGGGCTCTCCCGGAAATAATGTATCTGCCGACATGGATGTTAACGGTACTGCCGGAAGTGCATTATCACCTGTACAAGACTTTAACGGGGAAGAAATAAACAGTACAAGTAAGATGGAATACTGGACATTATCCCTCTTGTCTTCTGCTGCAAATAACGATTCATGCTTTGTTCTGCTTAATTCAAATTACCCGACAACAAGTGGGATAAGCACCCTCAGCGACTTGTGCGTGGCACATTATGACAATACTTCTCCCGGTAGTGGCTTATGGGAAAACATGGGACCTGATTTAGGAGGCTCAGTGGGTTCTACAGTTAGTGCAGAATCGGGCATAGAATTTACCGATTTGTCTATTAATCCTACTATTTCCTGGGGTTCAAAGGCCGGAATCAACCCATTGCCGATACAACTTACTTCATTTACAGCGCATTGCCAGAATTATTATGCCCTTCTGCAATGGACTACCGCGACGGAAACCGATAACGATTATTTTACCATTGAAAGGACACAGGATGGTGTAAACTTTACAACCATTGCCGTAGTTAAAGGAGCCGGAACCAGTTCAACCGCCCATAGCTATTCAGTTATTGATGAAGAGCCGCTGAATGGTATATCTTACTATAGAATTTCACAGACCGATTTGGATGGCAATACGCAGCATTTAAACATGACAGTTTTCCAACCCTGCGAAGGCTCTGAAAATGTAAGCGCTTATGCCGTTAATAAACATACTATTGATGTGCAGATAAACTCAACTATTAATGATAACTATACCTATACGCTTATGAATATGCTGGGCCAGGTAATTTCTACGCAGACTGTAAATGTTTCAGTCGGGTTGAATGATTATAAAATTGATGCGGATGTTGCCGGCGGCATTTATATTCTGCAGGTTGCCGGAAAGGAAAAGGTTTACAGCAAAAAGATTATTTTGGGGACGCTGTAATTCGGCTTTTACCATTCTATTTCAAAGTTTCTTTTTAGGATATGCAGTTAATTTGCTGTGATTCATTGATTATTATTTCCCATTATCTGAAGCTATCAAATTAATGTGACAAAAGTCAAATAATATTCAGATTAAAAATGCTAATATTGTACTCTTTTTAATAGAAAATGCTGAAAGAGGAAACATACGCAGTATCGCTAAAAACTACTATCTCGGGAAAAATATCTGATTATATGATATTTGCCAAATTCCGTTTGGCATCGCTGGTTGTTTTCTCATCGGGTATAGGTTATCTTACCGCAAGTTCTTCTGCCATAGACTGGCACAGGTTTTTATGGCTGCTGTTGGGTGGTTTTTTAGTTACGGCGTCATCAAGCGGGTTTAACCAGGTAATTGAACGCGACCTCGATAAGCTTATGAGCAGGACAGCCGGCAGGCCCCTGCCCCAAAACCGCATGAGCCTGGCTGAGGCTTTTATCCTCACTATATTTATGGGTATTGCAGGCATTACCATATTATGGATAAAATTAAATCCTCTGTGCGGAATGCTTTCGGCAACTTCATTATTGCTTTATACGCTTGCCTATACACCGTTAAAGAAAAAAACTTCCTGGGCTGTTTTTGTCGGAGCTATTCCGGGCGCCATGCCGCCCATGCTGGGTTATATTGCCGCCGGTAATGGCAGTAAAATAGAATTTTGCGCCTGGCTGCTATTTGCTATTCAATTTATATGGCAGTTCCCTCATTTCTGGGCCATTGCATGGGTATCGGATGAGGATTACAAAAAAGCCGGTTTCCGCTTATTACCATTGGCCGGGGAAAAAGATAAAAGCAGCGCCTTTATGATTTTACTTTTTACTTTCTTACTGGTTCCTTTTGGCATTATTCCCGGTATATATGGAATGACCGGCACAATTTCGGGTATTGTAATTATTATTTGCGGAATGGCTTTTGCCTACCAGGCCTACAAATTATTTCGTTTTTGCACGGTAAAAGCCGCTAAGAGGCTAATGTTCGGTTCATTTATTTACCTGCCAATTGTCCAGCTGGCTATTTTATTTGGAAAATATTAATCCCGAAGCAATGGAAATCATGGAAAGTGTAAACAGGGCAGAATTCACTATTAAGGAAAAATCGCGAAAAATGCTTTTGTGGGTGGGCCTGGTAAGCATTGGCATGATGTTTGCGGGGCTTACCAGCGGCTATATAGTCCGTCGCGGTACAGGTACATGGCTTACTTTTCAAATCCCTTTCCCTTTTTATATAAGCACCGCTATTATACTTATCAGCAGCGTAACCATGAATATGGCTATGCAGGCAGCAAAAAAAGGTGCAACCAGGGGAATATCCCTTCCCATTTTGATTACCCTGTTGCTGGGCATAGCATTTGGTATAAGCCAGTTTATGGGATACAGGGAGCTGGTAAGCCAACAAATATTTTTGGTTGGAACCAACAGCAATGCATCGGGTTCTTATCTCTATATATTGTCGTTGTTGCATCTTGGCCACATAATAGGAGGATTGGTAGCTTTAAGTATTGCATTTGTCAAGTCCATTAATCATAAATATTCCTTGCAAAATCATCTTGGAATTAAATTATGCGCCACTTACTGGCATTTTCTCGATGGGCTATGGGTTTACCTGTTTGTTTTTATGCTTATTTACAGGTAAAAATTCTGATTCATATCAAATAAAGAGCTTGATTTACATCACAAGAAAATATTTTTTTTAAATTTGCATGTTTCAAAAATCTAAACTAAACTTTATTTATGTCAAATCAGGCTACATTATCATTGCGTAAAGACTGGGACGGAGGGGTATCGCCTTTTGGGGTGAGCTATGGCAAATTGTTCATGTGGTTCTTTCTTGTATCTGATGCTCTAACATTTTCGAGCCTATTATGCGCATACGGCTTTATGCGCCATAAATTTTCCGGGGACTGGGCAGTTCCCAATAATGTATTCACCCACTTCCCGTTTATTCATAAAGACCTTCCTCTTGCTTATGTGGGGTTTATGACATTTGACCTTATCATGAGTTCGGTAACCATGGTATTGGCTGTTGAAGCCGGTCACAGGCTTAACAAGAAACAGGTTGCTATCTGGTTATTTCTTACCATAATAGGCGGTTTCATATTTGTAGGTTCACAGTGCTGGGAATGGTATCACTTCATTACAGGCGAAGAAACCCACCAGGTTTACCGCGACTACTGGATGAACGGAAAACATATTATTGACCCGCATTTCCAGGGAGCCAACCTGATAGTCAACGCTTACACCCAACTGCCTACATTTGGAGACTTTTTCTTCTGTATTACGGGTTTCCATGGCTTTCACGTATTCAGCGGTGTAATTATCAATATCATTATGCTCATTATGGTGCTCAACGGAGTTATGGCAAAACGGGGCCATTATGAAATGATTGAAAAAGCAGGGCTATACTGGCACTTCGTTGACCTTGTATGGGTATTTGTATTTACTTTCTTTTATTTATTGTAATAATCAACGTATTAAAATAAAAATTATGGCAGATTTTTTTGAAGAATACAGGGGCTATCCGAATTATGAGAAAGCGGCTATTCATGATGAGGCGCACGGAAAAGCAGTGAGAAAAAAATTGTGGATGGTGTTCTGGATAATGCTTGTAATAACTATTGGCGAGCTAATTATCGGTTCCCAATTCAGTTTTTCAGAAATTAACAAAGAATATACATTTATTTTCCTCACTCTTATTAAGGCATTCTTTATTGTATGGGTATTTATGCACATGGGCGATGAAAAGCAGGCTCTTAAATATGTTGTAATTGCCCCTTACACTTTGTTTATATTCTACCTCGCGTTTATGGTAATTACCGAGGGTGTGTATTCTAAAGTTGTAAGAGACGCCCTTGTTGCCGCAGTGGCACACATGTAAATTGAAAAAAGCGCTTCTATTATTAGTCATTTTAGTCTTACCCTCCGCCATTTATATTTTTCTTGCGGCAGGGAAAGAGAAATCATTTATAAGACTTGCTTACTACGGCCCCAAAAAGGTCATCCATATTACTATAAACGGTAAAGCCAAAGTTGATACCGCATTTTATCAAATTCCTTCATTTAATTTTTATGACCAATCCGGCAGCCCGTTTAATTCATTTAAACTGAAAGGGAAAATATGGGTCGCATATTTTGTCCATATTCATGATGGTGAAAAAGCCCCGCCCATGGCAGTTTTGATGAACAGGATAGAAGAAAGGACTGATTTAGATACCGCATTAGGATTGGTTACTTTCACCCTTGATTCTGAAAGCGCAAAAAGTTTACAGGATTACGCAGCAACAATTCATTCCGGCAAAAGAAGATTTTTTCTCAGCGGTAATGCACAGGCTCTTAACAGCCTGGCTGCCGAAGGCTTTTATAAACCTGTTGATACTTCTTATAATAATGGGTATAATCATTTCTTCTTAATTGACAAAGAGGGCCATATACGTGGCATATATAACGGGTTCAGGGTTAAGGACATAGATAAATTAGTTGACGAAATAAGTATGATGGAGGCTGAATATTTTATAAAACACGAAGTTGAGGAAGAAAAAGAAGGCAAGAGCAAGGAACATGATGCCATTTAAAAACAGAATTTCGATTAACGAATAACGATTTTCGATTTCAGAAGTAATTGATTTGCTCTGTAAATTATTATTTGGTTAATCTATACTATCTATTCGATTTTTCTGAAAATAGCAGTTTGATTTGGTATAAAATGTAATATTGCGCTATGAAAATGAGAGATCTAGTTTTATTCATTATTATTTTTGGCATAACACTCGCGGTAATAGGCCTGGTTATATTGCTGAACCTTATGCCCAAACCCGATACCATGCCCGATATTCTGAAACATTTTCCGGCGCTTAACGCTATATTGAATGGTACCTGTACCATATTGCTTTTCTCTTCCTATTTAGCTATCCGCTATAAAAATGTAAAATTGCACCGTGCCCTTAACATTACCGCTTTCGCGCTTTCCGCCATGTTCCTTCTCAGCTATGTAGCTTACCATGCATTTGGCAAGGAGACGTATTTCCCGAAAGATAATCCATTAAGGCCTGTTTACCTCTTTATACTTACTTCTCACATTATCCTTGCAGGGCTTGTTTTGCCCCTGGTGCTTTATACTTTTTACCGTGGCCTGAGCAATGATATTGTAAGGCACCGCAAAATTGCCCGCTGGACTATGCCGATATGGCTTTATGTTACAACTACAGGGGTTGTAGTATATCTTATGATATCTCCATATTACCATTTCTGATTTTTTTATACTATGGCGTATAGTGTAAGTAGTTGAATTGTATTTCTCTTAAACCTTAGTAGAAAAGTTCCTAAGTATTGTTCAATGCTATTTTCTACTAAGGTTAAAACATTACTTTGCTCTATTTAATAGAGCCCTTTAGCAAGAGTACTTTAATGCCTTTACCCATAATTGAAGCATTTTTTGTACCTTTGTCTTATGAAAAACATAAAAAGAATATTTATTTCTTTTGCAATTCTGCTGTTTCCCTTTTGGACAGTGGCCCAGTGTTCTGTTTGTACTGCCGGAGTCGCTTCTAACGCAAATAACGGTGGAGGAATAGGAAGCACTATTAATTCAGGCATTGTTTACCTGCTTACCATTACTTATTTGGTTTTTGCTGCTGTAGCTATTTACTTTCTTCGCGACCATATTACTTATTACTACAGGGTTGCAGTACAGCGAATGCGAATGTTCCTCGCTTCCCGCTGAATTGGCTGACGACTAACGACTGCCGACTGACCACTCCTTCATAAATAACTATTTTTGTAAATTAAATATTCAAAAGCAATATATATTATGGCAAGAATACTGACAGGCATACAAAGTACAGGTATTCCACATCTTGGCAATATTTTAGGGGCAATTATGCCGGCTATTGAAATGTCGAATGATACAAAGAATGATTCCTATCTCTTTATAGCTGATATGCATTCGCTCACTGCCATATCCGATGCCAATGTATTAAGGGAAAATACATATAGTGTCGCCGCAACATGGCTTGCCTGTGGCCTGGATATTAAGAAAACTGTTTTTTACCGCCAGTCCGATGTTCCTGAAGTAAGCGAGCTTACCTGGTATTTGAATTGCTTCACGCCCTATCCGATGCTGGCAAATGCAACTTCATTTAAAGATAAGCTCGACAGGCTGGCAGAGGTGAATGCAGGGGTATTTATTTACCCTGTCCTCATGACAGCAGATATTATTATGTACGATGCCAATTATGTGCCGGTTGGCAAGGACCAGATGCAACACCTTGAGATGGCGCGCGATATTGCTTCGGCATTTAACCGCCGTTGCGGTGAAACATTTATAATACCCGAAGCGATGATTAATGAACAGGTAATGATAGTTCCCGGTATCGATGGGCAAAAAATGAGCAAATCATATAATAATACTATTAACATTTTTTTGCCGGAAAAAGAATTGCGGAAAAATGTAATGAAAATTGTTACCGATGCCAAAACCGTGGAAGAGCCTAAAAACCCTGACACATGCAATGTATTTAAGTTATATGCATTAGTTGCCCCGAAAGATAAAATTGAGGAGATGCGCGGCAATTACCTGCGGGGTGGCATGGGATACGGGCAAGCTAAAGAAGCTTTGTTTGTTACCCTGATGGAAAAATTCAGCAAGGAAAGGGAATTGTTTACCCATTATATGAACAATAAAAATGAATTGGATAAGCAACTTAAAGTAGGCGCTGATAAAGCAAGAACAGTAGCACATAATAAATTAAAACAAGTACGGGAAAAATTAGGGTACAGTGGTCAGTAATCAGAAATAAGAAAATGAAATTATTTTAGAGTCAGTAATATTAATGATTTCTCGCAGAGTTCCGCAAATTAAACGCAGAGTTTCGCAGATGAATAAAAATGAGAATGACATATCATTCGATATCAGAGGTGCAGCATTTAAAGTGCATACTGCATTAGGTCCGGGTTTATTGGAATCGGTCTATGAAACGGCTTTGACTTATGAATTGAAACAAAAAGGATATGATATAAGGAACCAGGTGGGAGTTCCCATGGTTTATGAGGATATTAAAATGGATGTTGGTTTTAGATTGGACATTTTGGTAAATAACCTGGTAATTGTTGAAATAAAATCGGTTGAAACATTAATAGATATTCATCATAAACAATTACTGACTTATTTGAAATTGTCAGGTATGAAGCTAGGCTTGCTAATTAATTTTAATAGCGCTTCCTTAAAAGATTCAATAATACGAATAGTAAATAACTTGTAAATTAGCGAAAACTCTTGAGAACTTCACAAAATTTGATATTTCCCGCAGAGTTACGCAAATTAAATACACACAGAGTCTCGCAAATGAAAACAACATTCAACAATCAATTAGCGGAACTCTGCGGAAAAATCAGCGAAACTCTGCGAGAACTTAAAGTATGATAGAAAAAGAACTTGAAAAACGGATACTTGTAATAGATGGCGCTATGGGCACCATGATTCAGCGGTATAAACCCACTGAAGAAGATTATCGCGGGGAGCGTTTTAAGGATTATAAGTACTCTGTAAAAGGGAATAACGATTTGTTTTCTATCACCAAACCCACGATGATAGAAGAAATCCATCGTGCCTACCTGGATGCCGGGGCAGATATTATTGAAACCAATACATTCAATGCCAACCCGCTGTCGTTGGCCGATTACCACATGAGTGAACTGACTTATGAATTGAACCTTGAGTCAGCTAAGATTGCAAGAAGAGTAGTTGATGAATATGTTAAAAAGCACCCCGGCAAACCAAAATTTGTAGCCGGCGCCATTGGCCCTACAAACAAGACTGCTTCCCTCTCACCCGATGTTAACGACCCCGGTTACAGGGCAGTAAATTTTGATGATGTTGCTGCCGCATATTCTGAACAAATCAGAGGTTTGGTTGATGGCGGAGTTGATGTATTATTGGTTGAAACAATATTCGATAGCCTGAATGCCAAGGCTGCCTTGTTTGCCATTGAAACGTATTTTGAAAGTGTTGGAAAACGACTGCCCATTATGGTTTCGGTAACTATTACCGATGCCAGCGGAAGAACATTATCCGGGCAAACGGTGGAGGCTTTCCTTACTTCCGTCCGCCATGAGAACCTGTTGAGTATAGGATTAAACTGTGCCCTGGGAGCTAAAGAGATGAGGCCATACCTGGAAGAAATGTCGCAGAAAGCGCCTTATTATGTAAGCGCATATCCTAACGCGGGCTTGCCCAACCAGTTTGGCGAATATGACGAAACACCCGCGACCATGTGTTCCTTCATTACAGATTTCTTAAAGAATGGTTTTGTAAATATAGTAGGCGGATGTTGCGGCACCACACCGGAACATATAAAAGAAATTGCCCATGCAGCTTCCCTTGCTGCTCCCCGCAAAAAGCCGGAAGCAGATACACTCTTCCACCTTAGCGGGCTGGAAGCAGTGACTCTTTTCCCGGGCAGTAATTTTATGAATATCGGGGAACGTACCAATATTACGGGCTCCAAAAAGTTTTCACGTTTCATTACTTCTGGCGATTATGAAGGCGCACTTGCCATTGCCCGCGACCAGGTAGAAGGCGGAGCGCAGGTTATTGACATAAACATGGATGAAGCCATGATAGACTCAAAGGCCGCTATGGTGAAGTATCTTAACCTGGTTGCCGCTGAACCCGATATAGCCCGTTTGCCCATTATGGTTGATTCCTCCAAGTGGGAGGTTATTGAAGCAGGGCTTAAGTGCATGCAAGGCAAAGGCATTGTTAATTCTATCAGTTTAAAAGAAGGAGAGGCGAAATTTAAGGAGCAGGCTCGCAAGATTAAAAAATATGGGGCGGCAACGGTTGTCATGGCTTTTGATGAGAAAGGGCAGGCAGATACGCTGGAACGCAGGATTCAGATTTGCCAGCGCGCTTATAACATTCTTACCAAAGAAGTAGGATTTCCTCCGCAGGACATAATATTTGACCCGAATATATTCCCTGTGGCGACGGGTATGGAAGAGCATAAGCGAAATGCCCTCGATTTTTTTGAAGCCACAAGCTGGATAAAGAAAAACCTGCCTTATGCCAAAGTCAGCGGCGGGGTGAGTAATGTATCTTTCTCTTTCCGTGGCAATGATACGGTGCGGGAAGCCATTCATTCCGCTTTCCTGTATCATGGTATAAAAGCCGGTATGGATATGGGTATTGTCAACCCGGGCATGTTGCAGATATATGATGAAATTCCCAAAGACCTGCTTGTATTGGTGGAAGATGTATTGCTCAACCGCACAGATGATGCGACAGAAAAATTGTTGAATTATGCCGAGACAGTAAAAGCATCGGGTAAAAAAGTGGAAAAAGATGAGGAGTGGAGAAAACTGCCGGTGGAAGAACGGCTTGCGCACGCTTTGGTAAAAGGAATTACCGATTACATTGACGAAGATACTGAAGAGGCGCGGAAGAAATTCGCCAAATCGCTTGAAGTGATTGAAGGCCCGCTGATGGCCGGAATGAGCATTGTAGGTGATTTATTCGGTTCGGGGAAAATGTTTTTGCCCCAGGTGGTGAAGAGCGCAAGGGTGATGAAAAAGGCTGTCGCCTATCTGACCCCGTTTATGGAAGCAGAAAAATCGGAAGGCGCCGCCGCTGTGGGCAAAATATTGATGGCTACCGTGAAAGGCGATGTGCATGACATTGGAAAAAATATTGTCGGCGTTGTGCTTGGATGCAACAACTACAAAGTAATTGACATAGGGGTTATGGTTCCCTGCGAAAAAATACTGGAGACTGCCATAGAGGAAAAAGTAGATATTATTGGCGTAAGCGGCCTGATTACTCCATCCCTGGATGAGATGGTGCATATAGCCAAAGAAATGAAAAGATTGAACTTTAATATTCCTTTGCTTATTGGCGGAGCTACTACTTCAAAAGTGCATACGGCAGTTAAAATAGCGCCCCAATATGACTTCCCTGTTGTATATGTTACTGATGCATCACGAGCTGTAAATGTGGCAAGCAGCTTATTATCGGAAGGTAAACCGGCATACCTCGCCAAGCTGGGTGAAGAGTATGAAGCACTCCGCAAATTGCATCTCAATAAACAGTCCCAGGATAAATTCATTAGCCTCGCCGAAGCACGCGCCAATAAATTCAAATCTGACTGGAATAGTATTGAAATTGTAAAACCTGCAATTATAGGAAACAAGGCGTTTTCAAATTATCCTTTAGCCGAAATTGCCAAATATATTGACTGGACTCCCTTCTTCATTGCATGGGAGATGAAAGGCAGTTACCCTAAAATATTGAGCGACCCTGAACGCGGCAAGGAGGCTAAAAAGCTTTTTGACGATGGGCAAAAAATGCTCAGCCAGGTAATATCCGGTAAATGGCTTACTGCAAACGCGGTAATAGGTTTTTATCCTGCCAATACCATAAATGACGATGATATTGAACTTTATACTGATGATACGCGCAAGCATATAAAAACGGTATTGCATACCTTGCGCCAGCAGACTAAAAAAGCCCAGGGGCAAAACAACCTGGCGCTTGCTGACTTTATTGCTCCCAAAGAAGCGGGCAAGAAAGATTATATAGGAGGATTTGCGGTTACGGCAGGTATAGGAATTGAAAAGTGGTTAAAGAAATTTGAGAAGGAACACGACGACTACAGTAGTATTATGCTCAAAGCGCTGGCTGACAGGCTTGCAGAAGCCTTTGCAGAATTGTTGCACGAAAAAGTAAGAAAAGAAATCTGGGCTTATGCTCCCCATGAAAAGCTGAGCGGAGAAGAACTTATAAAAGAAGAATATACAGGCATACGCCCTGCCCCGGGTTACCCCGCCAGCCCCGACCATACCGAGAAGCGCTTACATTTTGATTTATTTGAAGTGGAAAAGAACACGGGCATAGAACTTACCGAAAGCATGGCCATGTACCCCACTGCTGCGGTGAGCGGCTTGTATTTTGCACATCCGCAATCGCATTACTTTGCTCTTGGCAAAATAAATAAGGAACAGGCAGATGACTATGCCCGCCGCAAAGGTATGAGCGTTGAAGAAACTGAAAAATGGCTGAGGCCTAATTTGAGTTATTTGTAAAAATCATGAAAAGATCTGCTATTTGTTTATTCTTTATTTTGGCAATTGGAAAGTGCTCTAAGTGTGATACCATAGATGTTTATTGGGTATATATTACCTCGACTCTCTCCTACTTTTCGCTTATATAAATATTGCTGTGTCAATAAGTCAATTAAGTCCGAAGGACTTCAATATGAATAGCCATCCCGCAGTACTGCGGGATGGTATAGAAACACGGTAAACTTTGCAACCCCGATAGGGATTGAACATATAACACAAACAAGATTCATAAATATTCAACCCTTTCAGGGTTGCTATTATTGGCTTATTTATACACCATCCCGCATTACCGCGGGATGGCTACTAACATTGAAGCCATTCCGGCTTCTAATTGATAATTATCAAATTGGGTTGTTAAAAACTTAATCAATTTAATATTTAATTATTTTAAATAAAATGTTTATATTTGCATGCGCGAAAGCGCAGTTATGAATTATGAGTTATAAGGGGAATTAAGGACTTAAAGGCTCTCTTAGTATTCATGCGGCTTTCATGGAGTTTTCTACCAAAGTTTGGAACATGGTGGTTGTCTTACGGTTATTGTACTTAAAAACAAATTCAGCGATATATTCAGGCAAATGTTTAGCGGAAACATGGTGGTATTGTCCCATTATACCTCTTTTAATGATTGCCCAAAATGATTCTATACTATTAGTATTCACGCCTTTATAGGAATACATTTTTTTGTGATTAATGGCAATGTGGTCTATAATCTTGTCCATTTTCACATAGTATTTAGCGGAATCACTTACTAAGGTAGCATTATCCTCATCTACGTATTCTTTTACCATATCCCTTAATTTATCATGGGCAATGGTTCGCATTACCTCTGCAACCACATCCCCGTTACGTTGCACAATACCGATAACAGGGATATGTTTAGGGTTTCGTCCCTGACTGCCTAAATCATAATTTGCCTTACTGCCTTTGCCTCTTTTAAAATTCACACCCTTTTCTTTCAGTTCTGCAATTTGAGCATCCAATACGGGTTCACGTTTTTGGGGTTTGTATTGCTTTAATGCCTTTTCCCCTAATCGTAATTTGCCACCTATATAGGTTTCATCAATTTCCACTATTCCGTCTAATTGGTCGGTCTTATTTATTTCCATTGCCATTAGTTCACGGATTTTCATGTGCATTCTATGAACGGTTTTATAATCCATAGGCTTACCATCCAATTTTAGATTCCTTTGTAATTGCAGGGTGCTGATGCCTTTTTTAGCATCCGTTATTAGGCTGAAAGCAAAGAGCCACAATTTTAAAGGCACTCTGGTATGATGTAATTGTGTGTTTACGGTTACTGAAAAGCTATTACGGCAATTATAACATTTGTGCCTATGTAGTTCATCATAATCACTAACAGATGTATGCTTACAGTAAGGGCAAACAATTTTATTATCCCAGCGTATTTTTTCAAAATACTTTACTGCCTTGCGTTCCGTTGGGAACTTTTCGGATAGTTCAATTATGTTCATAGTTAAAGAAGTTCAATCATTATATATGTTATACCATTTAGTTCTTTCTTCTTCAGTTGAATCTGGGAATAGTTTTTTAAGTTCCGTTAATACAAAGTTTTTCTTATGGTCTTCAAAAATTGAAGGCATATTATCCATTGTTTCTAACACAATATTGCTTTGGGTTTTCTTGTATGCTTTACATATTTCTCGAATAACTAAAAACACATTCAATTCTCTTATATCATTTGTAACAGAATTATTTAAATCTTTTATTTCATTTCTCATAGTATTGATATATCTAAGAGTAAAATACAACACAAGTATTATAATCGCGTCAGTTATTACTCTAAAAATATCCAAGTGGGGTAATTCTGTTTCTCCCATTGTTTTTACATAACCTAAAATATTTATACAATACTGTATCAAATCAATGATGTCATTAATGAACATTAACCCTACAATATAAGGGTGCTCTAAAAGTTTTTCTATTAATTTTTTCATAATTAATTGGGTTTAATTGCGCTATGGGCGCATGGTTAAACCACAAATATAGGTATATTTGCCCCTTTAAGTCCTTAATTCCCGTTATAAGTTATGAGTGAAAAATTGACAGTTAGAACTGCTAAAAAAATTAGCAAAAAATTAGAAAATGGCACACATTTTCTGGGAACCGTGTGCCAAAGTGTGCCATTCTTCAGGAAAAATGCTAAAGAATTTATCAGAAAATCGGAGAAATTACACACGAAACATCGAACCAAGTGTAAAAGTGTGTGATTTTAATGGTGAATTGTAAATGGTGAATTGTGAATTACTTACCACTTACTCCTTACTACTCCCCGAATGGAAGCAACCCCGATAAAAGGAGGTCGGGATTGCTCTGATTTTAGGGGAAGCAACGGGTAAACACGGGGTAACACTTTTCAGGTGTTTTTGAAAATAAAATTATTGGTTACCAATGCCTTATGTTTTAATGAGACAAAAATGTGTTACCCCGTTAGATGGGTTCCACTTTTTAGGGTGGTGGAACCCATATTTATATTGATAATCAATTAATTAATATAGGTGACACCCCTGAAAAGTGGAACTTTTTGAAACCAGTTTATTGTAGCTTAAATTACTACCCGTTGCTTCCCCTAAAATTAGCGCAATCCCGACCTCTTTTATCGGGGTTGCTTCCATTCGGGGAGTAGT